>NZ_JBFUIJ010000003.1:0-376792 GCF_056401935.1 Mucilaginibacter sp. P4_D1 | reverse complement strand
CGGTAGAGGACCCTGAGGTTCCCAAATGTTCGTATATTTACGTATAGCCGTTCTGTCCCCTCAGCGTCTCTCGGTAGAGGACCCTGAGGTTCCCAAATGTTCGTATATTTACGTATAGCCGTTCTGTCCCCTCAGCGTCTCTCGGTAGAGGACCCTGAGGTTCCCAAATGTTCGTATATTTACGTATGGCCGTCAGAACTAAACACGAACAGGAGCACGACACCTGGTTTATTTCATTTACCTGCTTCAATTGGATACCACTGTTTGAAATCACACAGTCGTACGATATAATATACAAATGGATTAAACTCATTGCCGACAAATACCAGATAAAACCCCATGCCTTTGTGATAATGCCCAACCATATGCATATCATCCTGCGAACACCTGATGCGGGAGTCAATCTTAATAAGGTTATGAGCAACGGCAAACGTTTTATGGCTTACGAGCTTGTGGCCAGGCTGACCTCAGCAAATAACATCATTGTCCTTAACCAACTTTCTTCCGGTTGTACAGACCGCGAAAAAGCGAAAGGGCAACTGCACAAAGCATTTGAGCCTTCGTTTGATGCAAAGCCAATTTTTACTACAGCCTTTTTGTATCAGAAAATAGATTACATTCACCACAACCCTGTAAGCGGCAAGCGGAATTTATGTGCCGATTTTACAGATTACCTGCACAGTAGCGCTGCATTCTACTACTTCGAAAAACCGCATGAGTTTGTAGAGATAACCGATTACCGCGATTTTTGGGTAGATACAGATTGGGTGAAACCGATTGGCTTTTAATCTAATTTTAACGCAGTCCGATAATGGTCTACCGCAGAGGCCCCTGCCGCCACGCATAAACGCGACTTTAGGATTACGATTGGCTTTGTACAACCGCTGGGTCCTCTCCGAGAGACCCCGCGGGGGACGGAACCGATCACCTCGCATCAACGAGGCTTCGGGATTACGATCAGTGTACAACCGCTGGGTCCTCTCCGAGAGACCCCGCGGGGACTGGACTTCTTGATTCTAAACTCTTGACTCTCTCCCTGCCGTTGCCTTCGGCCCACGCTTTACACTCATACGCGCACAAGGCATTAGGCGCAGGCCGGTATCCGTTTCAATCGCTAACGGGGGATGGGGAATGGTGGGTTGGGGTTTACAAACAAAAGCGTGATTGCATATGGGGTGAATATACAACCAGATTATTGTGATTGTAAACTACAGGCATGGAAGTAGAAAGTCGTAGACTTCTAAAAACGGGATTATAACGAAAATATTTAATAATAGCGTTTATTTATTTGAAAATCAATTATCAAGTTTATTTTTGTTTCTTTACTATTAGCCCGAAATAATAAACCTTATATTCCAATTACATGCTAAAGATATTCTATTCATATTGTCACAGAGATGAATCATTACGAGAACGGTTGGAAATCCATCTTGCGATGTTAAAAAATGCTAAATACATAACAGATTGGCATGATAGAAAAATCTTAGGGGGAGAGAATTGGGATTATAAAATTAATTCTGAGCTTGAAAATGCAGATATCATTCTTTTACTTATTAGCCCTGACTTTTTAGCGTCATCTTATTGCCTTGATATCGAAGTTCAACGCGGGCTCGAACTTCATCGTCAAAAAAAATCAATTGTGATTCCGATAATCCTTCGATTTTGTGACTGGCAATTAGCCGAATTTAAATCATTGCAATGTTTACCTAAAGACGCAAAACCAATATGTAGTACTTATTGGGAGAATGAGGATGCCGCATTTTTAAATGTTGTGGATGGCATAAAGAAAGTAATTAATGTTATAAGGGAGCGAAAAAACATTGAAGCTTCTAAACCTTTAATTACGAAATTACGGTTTGACATTGGAGGATATGATTATTATGTTAATAAATCCCTTTTAAGAAATCATACTTTTATCGGACTTGATTTTGGTACATCAACGACAGTTGTTAGCATTGCAAAACTCGACGAACAAACCCAAGCGTTAAAGATTGAAACTATTTCTTTTTCGTTTTCCACGCCGCCAATCGGTATACAATGGACTGACTTGATACCATCAGTTGTATATTATGACCTACATGGAAATCAATTATCCATTGGCATGGAAGCTAAAATAAAAAAATTTGCAGGTACGACGTTACCTGGTGTCAATTACTGGTCATCGTTTAAAATGGGTCTCGGCAAAGATGAGGGGGCTATTTACACTAACTCGCTCTTAAAAGGGCAAATTTCGGGTTGGAAAATATTGAATGATAAAGACGCTACGCTTGTTTTCTTAAAGAATATAAAAAAATGGATTTTTGAATATATCAAGCAGGAACAGTATTCAATGGATTTGAAACTTTCAGTAAGTATTCCTGCTTCATTTGAAGCTAATCAACGCAGAGAGTTGTTGGAGGTAATCAAAGAAGTGGGGTTTGAAGAGCATGAAGAACTCTTCATTGACGAACCAAATGCTGCCTTTTTAAATTATCTACATGAAAACAACATAGTGGAAGACTTTAGTGGTGGCCAACCAGACCGCCAACATACTCTTGTTTTTGATTTTGGCGCAGGTACTTGCGACATT
The DNA here is from genome assembly GCF_056401935.1 of Mucilaginibacter sp. P4_D1. Taxonomy (NCBI): domain Bacteria; kingdom Pseudomonadati; phylum Bacteroidota; class Sphingobacteriia; order Sphingobacteriales; family Sphingobacteriaceae; genus Mucilaginibacter; species Mucilaginibacter sp. P4_D1. The sequence goes on along the minus strand of NZ_JBFUIJ010000003.1, from coordinate 374,223 downwards.
TCCATTCTCGAATACGGAAAAAAAAATCAAGGTTTTTATTCAAAAAATATCGCTATCTCGAAGTTTGAGCATCTTGGCGGTGATGACATTGATCGTACTATAGCACAAGAATTACTTTTTATTGAATTTTGTGAAAGCCATAGCCTTGATCCTGAAATTATTACCGATACTGAATATGAAGATTTCTTTGAAGGTAAATTAAAACCTGCAGCAGAAGCATTAAAGATTAAAGTTTGTGAAAAATTAAAACGATCAAAAGATTATCTAAGAAAAGACGTGACATTATGCTATGATGTGCCGATAGTTCTTACCTATAAAGGTAAATCATATAATTATGAGTCACAATGCATATCAACAAATGAGTTTCAGAATATTATGACGAAATTTCTTGATACGTCAGGTAAAAATGAAAGTTCGATTTATTACGTCATAAATTCTGCATTGCGAAAAGCGAAAATGCAACCCAACGATGTCGATAATATTTTGTTGGTCGGTGGTTCATGTAAAAATCCTCTTATCGAAAAAAGTCTAAGGGAACATTTTCCAATTACGAATTTTCTTATACCTGGAGATATTCAGGTACAAGTTTCTAAGGGCGCTACTATTCATTCGCTTTTGTCGCAAGGATTAAACAAGCGACCAATTGCACCGATAGTAAGCGAGTCTATTTCGATAGTTCTACAAGGCAAAAAACACCTAAATTTGATACAACAAGGGGATGAAATTCCTCTGTTCAAATCAATAAAAGATCCATTAGGCGTACAAATAAATGGTCAGCGGATTATAGAAATACCGTTATATGTTTCAGGGGAAGAAAAAATGTTACAAAATGTCATTATCCAATCTCCAAATGGCTTTCAAAGACAGGATATTTTTTCCATCAGTGCAGAAATCAATCAAAATAAAATAGTAACTATTAAAGTACTCTGTAATAATCAGCAAATGGAAGTACGTCATTTTTCACCTTTTGCTAATGAAGTATTATCTCCATATAAACGTGCAGTTAAAGAGGTCGAACGGGAAATCAATAATCTTTTAGCTGCGGGAGCAAAAAAGACTGATAGAAAAATCACTAATTTGGTGGACAGTTTAATATTATATCATACATCAGCAAATAATTACAAAGAGGCTATGGAAACGACTATTAAATATTACCCCAATAAATATTCGGATATTTCATACTTTGCAAATAATGCAGGGTATACAAAAATCGCACATGATTACGTAGTAAAAGCTTATCAAAACAATCCCAACGACACTAATGCGTTTAATGTTGCCCAATCGTTGACTCCTGAATCATCAGAATATTTCTATTATATGCAGATCGCAGCGGACCTCGGTAATACTGCAGCAAAAGTCATCATTTCTGTACATAAAATCGAACTGGGAAATGAGGAAGCAAGAATTGAACTTCTCGGCCCTTTTGATACCTTATATACTACATATCAAAATGATCCGAGTCAATTAAGTGTGAATGATCTTGATGACTTAATATTAACAGCGGAATATCTCGGTTATAATACGTTGATTGAGGATATTCACAGTTATATTGATAATATGCATTCAAAAATAAATTCTGGTAGTGAGTTGTTTCATGAAGCAAATCTTTTGAAAGAACGATAACCATATAGTATTCGGTTGTGCAGATGTCCCTCGCTGTCCGTAGAATTCTTTCCGCTGACTCAAGCGTGCAGCGTGTGCCCCCCGCTGTTCGAAGTAATTATGTAATAATGCCCCCGCTACCGCAAGGGTCCACCCTTGTGGTCCGTGTGCTGAGTATGCGCCATGCATAACCGCCATGAACAACCCGGAGATTGCTTCGTCCCTCGTATGACATGGTGGTGATAACGATTAATATAATACCCAAAAAGCCACCAAAAGCGGGCTTTGTCAACGTAAGCGCTGCTGACAGCGCCTAACCTCGTTGTCCGTAGAGTTCTCTGCCTTCAAATTACGATGCCCGTAGTCTCCACACTAAGGCGCCTAATCCCGCTTTTATAATCAAGTAGCAAAAAAGCCGTCATACAATGCTTGTTTAAAAACGGGATAAGGAAGATACTTGTTGAGAAAAGCTAACGTTTTGTACTATCTTTATTTTGATGAAAGAACGTATACAGTCGGTAGACATCGTGCGCGGATTAATCATGATTATCATGACGCTTGACCATACCCGCGATTTTTTGCACCTGGCCGGACCGCCCCCGCTTGATGTACAGCGCACCACGGTGATACTGTTTTTTACGCGCTGGATAACACATTTTTGCGCACCCACCTTTGTTTTTTTGAGCGGCGTATCGGCATGCCTTGCCGCGCAGCGCCGAACAACCGGCCAGATGACCACTTTTTTACTAAAACGAGGTGCCTGGCTCATATTATCCGACCTGGTAATTATCAGCCTCATCTTTAGCTTTGATGTGCATTACCATTTCCCGGTGCTGGAGGTTTTATGGGCCATTGGCTTTGGCATGATTATTTTGGCCTTACTGATTAGGGCACCTAAAAAAATTATAGCCGTGGTTGCAATACTGATTATTGCCGGCCATAATTTACTCGACAACGTTGATTTGCCTAAGAACGGCACGCCTGGCAACCTTACTACGCTATTGCTGAATGGCGTAGGGGCATTGATCCCTATCGGCGCCAACCGGTTTATATTTGCTATTTATGCCGCCATTCCGTGGACGGGGGCTTTATTGTTAGGCTACGTTTTTGGCCATCTTTACAAAAAGGGCTATAATGCGGCAAAGCGGCAGAAAATATTAAAGCTTTCGGGCTGCGCATTGATTGTGCTGTTTGTTACCCTGCGCCTTATCAACCATTACGGCGACCCTGTACCCTGGGCCATTCAGCGGAATTGGGCGCATACCCTGCTTTCGTTCCTGAACGTGAGGAAGCAAACCCCCTCGCTCCTGTTTATGTTGATGACGCTTGGGCCGGTATTGCTATTGTTGTCGGCTACCGAGGGCATAAGCAACCGCATTACCCGGTTTTGCAATGTATATGGAAATGTGCCTTACTTTTATTTTATCGCACATTTGGTGTTGCTGCGCATAATCAATGTAGCGGGTGTTGTACTCGCCCGCATTCCGTTTGACTTTCAGAAGCCTGCACCGGTATGGGCCGCGCCGGGTTTCGGTATTCCGCTTTGGGGGGTGTACTTGTGCTGGATAACCGTTATTGCGCTGATGTATTACCCCTGCCGTCAGTATGGCCGATATAAGCAAACACACAGCGGGTGGTGGTTATCGTTTATATAAGATTGGGATACCTGGTTGTCGCAAATCAGCAAAAAAACCGCTCAGGCAGGCCAGGCCTAACAGTTGCCAACTACAGTCATAAGGGCTCGAAGTAAGATAATCGAACAGCAGAGAAATGACAAGGTCAATAAATAAACTACATCAACAACACTTTCCAGGCATCCATTACCCGGCCGTTATCTAACAATTGCTTAGCTTTTAAATGCAGATGCAGGGTGCGGCTGTCACCGATGGTAGCATCGGCCAAGTCTTTCATTTCATCGGTTTCACTAAAAGCTTTTACCTCCTCATCGGTTGGTAGCGTTTCAACAAGTCCCAATAATCCCAGGTTATTCCCGGTTAATACTTTGGAGTATTTAACCTCTTTTGGAAAAGCATCAACGCCGATACCTATTCCGGCATTGCCTGTTGGTTTGGCAATTTTAAATAAATTATGGCTGGTTACCCTGCAATACCAATCGCCGCCTAAACGGGCCACCAGGTCTATTTTATGCGGGTCTATTTTACCATTGGCATCCAAAATAGCTTCACTGATATGCATCCGTTTCACCTCGGCAATAACCAAATTACCCGCTCCCCCGTTTTTCCCCAATGATATCACATCATTTACTACACATTCCAATTGAACGGTGGATTCCGCTACCCTCGGTGGCTTTATTGTCTCCGAAGCCAATTCAGTAAACCCCGCTTTAGAAAATTCATTTACGTCTTTTTGGTAATCCATACTGGTTAAATAGGTCTGTTGCACCATTTCGTAGTTCACAATATTTATCACACATTCAGGCACTTCCAAAACGTTTTCAAGCGTGTGTTTAGCGGTATTATCCCGCGCCCTGCTTGTGGGCGAAAAAACACATATCGGTGGATTAATACTAAAAACATTAAAAAAACTAAACGGACTTAAATTAACCCGGCCGCTTTTGTCAATAGTGGATACAAAGCATATTGGCCGGGGTGCAATGGCATAGTGCAAATAACCCTGCATTTCGGCCGGTGTTAACGATGATACATCGATAGTTTTTAACGTCATTCAAATTTTATTTAAAGCTAATCAGCCGGTTATCTGGCCTTAAGCGGGGGGCGTCACTTTATGCCACTTCGATAATTGCGATATTGTAAGTTATACAAAACTAACCGACAATAAGCAGAAAAAAGACAAGGTAATTTAAGAACGAAATTATTTTTCGGATTTTATTTTCCCTCATTATCATGCCCCGCTGTTCGAAGCCCGATGTCGAATTACCGTGTCTGTTTCTGCAGACTACCGGGTTTAATCAAATGGGATTACCGTTTGTACTGCAGCATATTTTTTTGGCAAAGCCAAACCTTCAAACTCCCTCAAACGATATCAACAAAAAAAGCCCCATACCCTGTTTAACCAGAATATGGGCTCCTAAAACTTACTCCTATGCGAGCTTTTAAAGCGCCTGCCCGTTATTTAGGGAACCCAACATCCGCCTTTACCTCGTTTATTTGTTGGGTATGGCGGTTACTGTGGGCAGCTATCAGCAGGATGAACTGGTAACTATCGTAAGTACCAACAGGCAATACCAACACGTGGTTGCGCAGGTCTGTTTTGGTGTTTTTTATGAGTGCTATCAGCTTTTCGCGATTGGATCTGAATGCGGTGAGCGCTTCGGTAACGGTTTTGTAGGGCGAATTTGCCGGCTCAAGCGCGGCGAAGGTTTTGGATTTATGTGTGCGGTCTTCCACGGCCTTTATGAGGTCGTCGTCGGTAAATTTAATGTCGGCCCGTTTTTCGGGGTTGGCCGGTTGCGCTAAGGCTGGTTCGGCCATGGCCCAGAGTTCTTTTTCGGCGGCGGCAATATGTTTAATACAGTCGGCCACGCTCCATTTATCAGCAGCCGGCTTAAAGTTTAGCTGGGCCACACTCAAGCCTTTAACGGCATCAAAAACGCCAGATTCGGTTTGGGTGAGCAATTGCATCGCTTTTTCTCTTTCTTGTGGGGTTATCATGTTGCTTGTTTGTTGTTGCGCGCTGCATTGGTATGCTGTAAAGCTCAGCAAAATGAGGATGATGATACGTTTCATGGATTGAAGTATATAATTTATAATTTTTTACCCTAATACAAGGGCATGAGTGATTGCGAAGTATTTACTTGTTTAATTACTTGCTCCAGGTGTCCATAAGCCGCCCTATAAGGAAAAACTGCCATGCTGATCCTTTTTACACCGGCAATTTGCAATGCCTCAACAGTAGCCACATTTGGGTTACCAACAACATTAACAGGTAGGGAAACCGCCATGCTGATTTGTTTAATAACTGCGGCATCGCCTATGCCGGTAACAAAAAGGCCATCTGCGCCGGCATCACGGTAAAGCCCTGCCCTAAGGATAACGGTTTCGAGCGGGGAGGCCAGTTTTTGCAGGTAAACATCAGTGCGGGCATTTATAAAAAGCTGCTGGTTGGTTTTGGCAAGGTAGTTTTTGATACTGTCCAGTTTACGCAAATAAATATCCTGGCCCTGGGCGTCCTCCAAATTAATGCCGACAACCCCAATATCCAGCAGTTGCTGAATTTGTTCATTGATAACCACGAGATCATTACTATACCCCCTCTCAAAATCGACCGACAGTGGAAGATCTGTTGAGGCTTTGATCCTTTGAACAATGTAGAGCAATTCATTAAAAGGAATTTGCTCGCCATCGGCATAACCCATTGAATCTGCAATTGCGCCACTTGAAGTACCTATCGCCTCAAAACCGGCAACTTGTATCAGTCGCGCGCTTTTGGCGTTCCAGGCGTTACCTAATAAAAAAGGAACCGGCTGATGATGCAGCTGGTAAAATGTTTGGTAATGAGTCATACCTTATCTGATATAAATACAAATTTATGTTGTTTCCGGCAATTAAAAGGGTGCAAATTAGACATTATAGCGGGCCGATTTGGACATTAGTAGTTGGCGAAATTACAGTTACTTTAAAGTAAAAAAGCCGCCCTGCTAACAGGACGGCTCATGCATTATAATCAACTAAATCAAATTTTTATTACACCAAACGCACGTTAAAGTGATAAAGATGTATCAAGTGCTACAATTGCATCGGTGTTATTGGGTGTAATGCCGTTTTGCATTTTCTTATTTGGTAATCCAGATTTTTGTGCTGGTAAGATCACTGCCACCGGTTGCTGCTTTCCAGTTGGTAGTGTTCAGTTGCGCTTCATCGGCCGGATATTGGTAACGTTGTAGGCTGCCATAATTTTGTTTATAGCCCGCCGGGTTGTTGGTATCCGTTGGTGTTGCGCCGCCCGTTCTTCTTAGCAAGGTCCACGCTAACCAGGGCTGGCGGAACATATCAACCCATTCCTGCGCATAAATCAGGCTGAGTGCATTTGCGGAGTTAAAGGCAACTTTCGGGTTGGCCAATATAGCGTTGATTGTTGCCGCAGATGGTGTCTCTGAAGCAGGTTTGTTTACCACCCAAACGGATGAATTGTACGCTACACTATTCCAGAAGGTAAGTGATGCGGTAACACCTGCATTATATTCAGCTTGTGCCGACGAAGTGCTTTGCGCTACACCCGCAACGCCACGTGCGTAAACTTCTGCTTTTAAAAAGTGTACCTCGGCCGGGGTAATGAAAATTTCGGGACATGCGCCTGTCGAGCCGGTAGCAATTCCATCCCTGCCCCAGTAATAATTATAATCGGAATACAAATTGCCATCCTTATGCGCTGCCCAACCTTTATTATCAGGATCTCTTTCGGTGTTATAAGGGTCGCCGCCATCTGTTATAGGGGTAGCCGGGTTTTGCGGGTAAGGTACCCAATTACCTGCCCCGTTAACTTCAAAAAATATTTTACACCTTAAGTCAAATATCCCGCTGCCATCGGTATTGTTATTGCTGCTGAATAAATTCCATAGGGTGCTGCCCATTCTTGCGCGACTTTCCTGGCGGAAGAAGAAACCCCTTCCTGCTCCATCAATATCAAAGGATATGCCCGGAACATTGGCTTGTTTAAAGCCAACAACGTCGGTAAGCGGGTTGCTGGATAACTTGGTTATGGCATCGGCTATTATCGGTGTCGCATCTGTATTGTCTTTATCATACATGGTAAGCGCGTAACGCAAACGCAGCGAATTGGCAAACGCTTTCCATTGGTCGATATTATTGTTTAAAAGGAATTCCGAACCAAACGAAAACTGGGTGCTGCTGGTAGTAAAGTGGTTTGCAGCCCAGGTAAGATCGGCCAGGCATGATAAATATACGGCCTGTTGTTTATCATACGGTACTTTAAGATCGGCAGTAGAACCCGAAAATGCCTTGCCTGCTTTAGAATATGGCATATCGCCATAGAGGTTGGATACTTCAAGCGCCTCGTAAGCCCGCAATACTTTTACCATACCTATGGCATTAGTGTAGGTTGCCGAATCGGGACTGCTTGTCATGGTGGTAAGCATTTGATTCATAGCCGGTAAATTCGAGTAAAACAAGCTCCAGTTTTGCCCTTCTACAAAACCGAAATCCGATACGGCATATACAGCGCCCAATTGGGTTACAGGATATAGCCATCTTGCTTCGGCCCAGTTGCCTATGTTAGCCGCACGATCCAGGTTAGCGCCGATACCTGTGTAAAGCTGTTGCAAGGTGGCCGATGCCGGACCGCTATAAGGCGCGTTTTCCTTTTGAAAATTCTTGGTACATGACGCAAGAACTGCAGTAATGAACAAGGTAGTAGTTACCATTATTGCCCATCGTTTTATATCATGATACTTAATCATAAGTTTCGTTCTTAATTTTTAACAATCCTATTAAAATCCCGCTTTTACCGAAAAACCGTAGGAGCGTACGCCAGGTAAGCCACCAAACTGAATACCCTGAACGTTTCCTGTACCTACAACACTTTCAGGGTTTATCCTGTCGGGTAATGTATTGAACAGGTAAAACAGGTCGCGGCCGATTAACGATACCGACAGGTTTTGGAGCATTTTTGTTTTTTGTACAAATTCTTTCGGCAGGTTATAAGTGATTGACACCTCACGCAGCTTACCCCATGAATCATTGAATATGGAGTTGGTGCGTACAATAGGATCATTATCCCATGATTGATAATTACCCGCGTATTTCCACCATGCATTTACCACATTGGTGTTTGGTGTATAGGTACCCGCTGTTGAGCCCTGCACCACGCCAGGTAAAATTACGCCAACGTTGGCCTTTGTTCCGTCGGGATAAGTATAAGCCAAGCCGTGTCCGTCCCTTTCGTAAACGGTTTCGGGGGCCATACCCTGCCCCATAAGGGTAGCGTAGTCACCAGACCAGATCTGTCCGCCCACCTTAAAGTCTGTCAAAACATATAAGCTAAAGTTTTTGTAACGGAAGCTCTGCGAAATACCGCCTGTCAGTTTTGGCGTGGCATCGCCTATTTTAACCAAATTGTCTGATGTGGCGTATTGCGAGCCAAGTACAGCGCCGTTTCCGGTGTTTGTACCATCAGCGTATATCAGGTTAACAATCTTTTGGCCATTTGGCGCATATTTGTAATCGTACCCGTAAATGCTGCCATAATTTTGGCCTACATCAACTTTCATCAAAACACCGTTGCTGCCAAACCATGAACCTAACTGTAATGAGTTAAGCCCTGGTTCCAGCGCAACAACTTTATTTTGATTATGTGCCGCATTCAAGGTTACATTCCATGAAAAATCACTTGATTTAATCACTTTTGCACTCACGGTTAATTCATAACCCCTGTTGCGTAACGCGCCGGAATTTATTAAAACGTTTGGAACACCTGATGAACCAGCTACTGGGATTGTTATTTCCTGGTTATCTGAGTAGGTGTTATAGTATGTGAAATTCACATCCAGCCGGTCATTAAAAAAACCAAGATCGGGGCCAATTTCAAAAGACCGGGAACGTTGCGGTTGTATGTTGGTAGGGTACGAACTCGGCAAATTCAACCCGGTTGTGAAACCTGGCGTGCCTGAAGTTGGGCGGTAGGTAAATCCGTTTTGATAAGGCAAATAGGCATTTGCACTTTTGGCCTCGCTTACACGTATTTTTCCGTAAGTGAACCAGCTTTTTACCGAACTCATATCAAACGCATCGGTAAACACAAAGCTTAAACTTGCAGATGGGTAAAAATAACTCCAGTTTGTTGGGCGTAAGGTAGACGACCAGTCATTTGTTCCGGCCAGATCCAAAAACAGGTAATTTTTGTACGAAAGATTAAGCAAGCCATAAACAGTATTTATTTGCTGCTCATACCTGTTTTCTGACGCATTAAGTGCCGTTGTTGAATTGCCGGCGTAATTGCTCAGGTTAAATAAAAACGGGTAATTAAATGGCCCTGGATTAGTTTGCGCAATATCATACATGTTCCGGTAGTAGTGCCTTGCACCTACAGAAAGACTGGCATTAAAATCGGGAAGTAAACTGTTTTTATGAAATATTAAACGACCATCGAGGTTGTTGGTAGCATTTTTGGCCAGATCATATCCGTAGCTGCCAATTAACCCTGCGGCATCTGTAGGATAATTTTTAGTTACATACTCGTTAGTATAATAATCCAAACCAACGTTGCCCACTGCCTTTAACCAGGGTGTAACTTCGGCATTTAATGATATGGAGCCCACAAACTGGTTTTGTGTAAGCGTGGTAATATCATTAAATGTATTCCACCAATAATACTGCTGACCATACTCAAACGGCGATTGCTTTAGTATAGGATTTTGCGATCCGTCGGCCAGTGTAGTCAGCCCCCTTTCAATCGGCTTATAATCTGCAGGCAAATTGTACACGGTCATATAACCCAGGCCGATATTACCCGCCCCACCGTTTTCACCGTATATATTTGGTGGGTTAAATTTGGTCAGGTTAATATAACTGGCTGTAGCGTCAACCTTAACTTTGGGGCTGATGTTTATTGATGAACCTATATTAAATGTATTGGTGGCGTTATTACTATTGTAGGTAATAGCCTCATTTGTTGACCGTGTATAGGAAACGCGCAAGGTGCCAAGTTCCCCGCCGCCCGAAAGGGCTATGTTATGGGTTTGTGTATTACCGGTTCTGTAAAAGCTTTTGAAGATATTTGAATTGCCGGTATAAGGCCTGGTTGTACCATCCCACCAAACAAGTGGCTGCCCTTCCATTTTAGGCCCCCATGATGCACCATCGCCGGGAAAACCAATATAGTTATAAAACGGCCCGCCGGCAGCACTGGTAACACCCGGGCTAACATAAGCCCCTGGTATGTTGCCCAAAGGGCCATAGGGGTCGCCGCCTATTTGTTCCTGCCTGTTTTTACCATTGGCATCTTTATAAAAGAAAGGATTTGCCGAGTAAAGGTCTTCTGTCATACCGTTACCATATTCACTCTGCGTTTTTATAAAGCGGTAAGGATCATTAGCGCGATAAGTGTAGCCATAATCAACACCAAAACCTTTCTTTTTGTTGCCTTTTTTAGTCACGATAAGTATTACACCGTTGGCACCGCGTGCACCATATAACGCTGCTGCAGTTGGGCCCTTCAACACATCAAGGCTTTCAATATCATCAGGGTTCATACTGTTTAAGAAAGATCCGTTATCTACCGGCGGTTGCGAAACGTCGGTACCGCCATTACTAAGTGATAAGGCATCATTAAAAGATTGCACCCCTCCTTTTGGTTGTACAGGTTCATTATCAATAATAACATTGTCAACCACTATCAGCGCCTGGTTATTCCCGGCAAGGTTATTATTACCCCTGATAACTATACGGTTTGAAGAACCTTCCACACCGTTTGGCTGGGTAATATTCAGGCCTGCTATTTTGCCCATTAAGCCCGAAGCTATGTTTGGCGGGTTAGCTTTATTCATATCGGCACCTGATATGGTCTGAGCGGCGTAGCCTAATGATCTTGCTTCGCGTTTTATACCCAAAGCAGTAACAACTACTTCATTTAACGAACCTGCGCTTTTTTTCAGTTCGATAACTAAATTTGTACTGGTGCCTACTTTTATTTCCTTGCCTTCATAGCCAACATACCTTATTATCAAAACATCGCCTGCCGACGCGTTCAAGCTAAAGTTACCATTTACATCGGTTTGCGTGCCATTGGTTGTTCCCTTCAGGCCGACGGAAGCGCCGGGAAGAGGCATCCCGGTTGAATCAACTACTTTTCCGGTAATAGGCGGAGCTTCATCCGCCGCGTCTTTTTTTAATTTTTGCTCGTATCGGATCAATATGGTTTTGTCGTCGATACTGTAAGTCAGCGATTGTCCATTCAGCACCTTATCTAAAACATCGGCCAGTGGCGTGTTTATAAAATCCACCGCCTGTGGCTGGATGTTTTTAATTTTATTGGATGCAACAAGAACATTATAGCCAGTTTGCTTCCTTATCTCCTTGAAAATTTGTTCAAGAGAAGCGGAATTATTTTTGTAGGTAATTTTTTGAGCAATGCTCAATGCGCTAACATGTAAGATGGTAACCGTCAAAATAATAGAGGTAATTCTCATAATCAGCAGGAATTTGCGGATATACCCCTTCCGGGTACAAAAAAATCCGTTGAACTTTTTATACATTTGAATGTCTGTTTTACGTGAAATATTGGTTCAAAGCAATTTTATCGTTTGCCGGCTGGCAAACGATGTGAGCAGGCTATTAAGCAGGGGCACGGCTAATGCCTCTGCTATTTTTTCCTTTTCACTTTTCTGGAGTTTATAGTTATTGTTTCTTCATATCTTTTGGGTTTAATTTATAATTAGTTAATAATCAAGTCAGTTATTTTTTCTCTATAAAAATTTTCTTTCCCTCAATCCTGAATTTTACATCGCCGGTTATTTCCAGCATCTTTAAAACTTTAGATACGTTGTCATACCTGGTGATGCTGCCCCAGTATTCAACATTGGTATTCTGATCTTGCGGATAAACAATATCAACATCATACCACCGCGATATCTTCCGCATTATGCTTTCCAGTTTCTCGTTATTAAAAAGGAAGTAGCCATTTTTCCAGGCGGTAACTTCTTCGGTATCTGTTTCTTTTACCCGGATATTGGTTTTATCAGCAACAGTTATAGCTTGCTGACCAGGCCGTAACGTAGCCGTTGAATTTCCTCTTGTTATTTTTATACCACCGCTAATCAATGTAGTTTTTATAACGGGCTCATCATCGTAAGCGTTGATGTTAAATACAGTACCAATATCTTCAATGGTTTGACCTTTTACATCTACCCTAAAAGGTTTTGAGGCATTGTGCCTTACATCAAAGTACACCTGCCCGGTTACTTCAACCCGCCGTTCTTTAGATTTAGAAAAATCAACCGGAAACCTGACAGATGATTGAGCATCAAGGTAGGCCACTGTTCCGTCTGCCAAAGTTATGGACGACTGGCCGCCACGAGGTGTAGAAAGCGTGTTGTATTTTGCCGGGCCCTGGTTATCGGCATTCCCGGGGGCAATCAAGCTTTTGTTTATGGTGTAGGCAAGCACTCCGTTGTTATTACGGGTTACCTGTAAAGCACCTTGCCGGTAAATAATCCCTTTTTTTATACCGGTTATGTAAATCTTTTGCCCGTTGGCAAGGGCTAATACGGCCTTATTTTGCCCCGGCGGAATATCATGGTGTGTAGTTGCAGTAAGCTCGTTTTTAGTAACATTATTTCTAACAAAATAAAAACCACCCAGGCCTAATAATATTAAAACACATGCTGCCGCACTTATCCGCAGCGGAAGTGATATTAACCTGCCTATCCTGAATTGACGTTTTAGATTTTCACGAACGGCTGCAGCATCCTGAAGGCGCTCATCAAGTGTATAATCGGGCAATTCCGACTCCTGATGATGCAAATACCAGCTTTCAAGCAGCGATTTCTCATCTTCAGTGGCCGTATTGTTTCCGTATTTAAGTAATAAATCTTTGAGCTCCCTATCGTTCATACTACTATTTATTGCCTTTATTTTAGTAAGACAAACAACGCGTACCGTACAGGTAAATAAAAATAAAATATTTTATAAGAGCTGAAAAAGGATTAATAGATAGATAAAAAAGCCGAGGCGAACCCTTAATGTTTTTAAGGCGTTTGTAACATGCTTACTTACTGTTTGCTCGGAAATATCCAGTTGCGCTGCAATTTGTTTATGTGAGAGATGTTGTTTGCGGCTAAGTTCAAATACCTGGCGCATTTTTGGCGGAAGAGCGGCAATCTCTTTTTCAATAAGCATCGCAAGCTCGTGTTCACGCACCAGGTGATCTGTGATAATCTGGCTGGTTTCGGTTTGAATAAACTGTATTAACGAGGTGGTGTATTTTTCAAGTATTGATTGCCGCGCAATTCTGTTCAAAATATTGTTACGTAACGACGTGTATAAATAACCCGAAAGATTAGAATGGCAATTGATTTGGTCGCGTTTGGCCCACAAGGTTGTGAAAACTTCCTGAACAACATCTTTTGCTTCTTCCCTGTTCCTGGTTTTATTATAGGCGTGATTAAATAAAGTGAGTGTGTACCTATCGTATATTTCTACATAAGCAGCCTGATCCCCCGACTTAAATAAGTCAACCAATTCGCTGTCCGAAAAGTGCTTTAGGGTGGTCATTTAAAAGAAGTTGATAACGAATGTATGAAATTTAAGAATATAAATATAAAAACAAGAAAATTATCAGCTGCAGCGTATACCGGCGCGACTGCAACGCCTCACCCTTGTGGCGCGCGTGCCAAGTGTACGCCAGGCATAACAGCCGTGCACAGTCCAGATATCACTTCGTTCTTTATAATGGTATGTTTATAAGTTACTGACCATCAATATCGAATATCCGTCATTGAGGTACGAAGCAATGACGAACTATAGGGGACTTAGCACATAAAGGATTGCTTCGTGCCTCGCAATGGCGATAGTTTAGAACATCCGTTTAACCTCATAACATTTTTTCAGGTTTTGCCTGATGGATCCTCGAAATATAATTGTGGTGATAACCGATTAATATTGTTTTGGGGATACATTTTAGCGATTTTATCCCAGGAAAAAGTCGTTGGCGGTAACAGCAACAACGGCAGAAGATGATTACTATGCAGATTTAAGGAGTCTTTGGTTTAGTTGAAAGGACAATAATAAATTAACATCAACAGCCCACACCCTCAATAAATCACCCTGTTCAATTCTTCAACCATAGCGGGGCGGCGGGGATACTTTTGTTTCAATTTTTTTGCGAGCTCAATGATCTGCTCTTTTCCGAAGGCGAGGGCTCTCATGATCTTCTTCATATTGCCGGCTAACTGTGCGTAATGGCTTCGGTTGTCGGCTTTATCAGCCTGTCGTTCCAGGGCCGGGATATAAAGCTGTAATAACTCGTGGGCATATGAAAACACCAGGTGTTCATGGTATACCATAAGCCGGTCAATATCTTTTTCATTTTTGACCAGTTCAAACAGCAGGTCGGTAAACCTCTCTTCAATATAAATTGGTGACAGTGCCGAAAGTAAAAAGCTGTTAAACGGAAGCCAGGTACTTTTACCATGCTTTTTTGTGGTTTCGGTTTTAATACCGGCGATAATATCCTCAACTATTTTCCCCCATTCCCCGGCATCGTAAGTTGCTTTCAACGCCCTGTAATACGTAACATCAAACTGACGGTCGAAAGCAAACGCTCTGTAATATTTACGTGTTAAAGGCACATCATTTTCTAACAACGCTATGCGCAACAATTGCTTCTCCCACTGCGCAACGGTACCCGGATGCCTTTTATCTTCTGCTATTTTTATACCGTCATTTATCAGCTTTTTTGCCCGCTCATAGTCCTGGCTGCTTAACACTTTATCAACCTCGGCCTGCCTCACTTCCACAATTTCCATATTTAGCTCAATCAGCGCTTCGGCTTCGGTGTGCCTGCCTATGGCTTCCAAAAAATCAATTTGGGTTGTCTTAAAATGCTCAAGCCGGTAACTGCTATGCTGCCCGGTTAACCGGGGCAACCAGGCATCAATCCAGGCTAAAAACTCCTGGTGCAGGTTTAGCTCAATTGCCAAAGTTTGAAAAACATCCATCAACTCATATCCAAAATCGCCATAATCAAAGTATACCGCATCGTTGAGCTCCACTTGTAAAAACTTAAACACGCGCGTTTTCATATCCATAACGGCATCGGCAGATAAAGCTATTTGATCTATAAGTTGGATACTGCCAATAATGGCATCGCCTAAAGCACCGCTTGAATCGTCGCCATAACTTATTACCTGCATCATTTCCTTTAACACCACGCTGGCTATTACAAAAGCCTCTACAAAGTTGCGCTTATTGGCAAAATCAAACCCCTTATCAATTAGCTGGTTTACCTCTTTGGCTAAACCGGCCGCCGAACGGTAATCCATATACCCTTTGGCCATATGTTTTTTAATGAGCTTTTTAATTGAATCGGCATATAGTTTACCGGTATCAATACGGCCGTCTTTTTCTGCAAAAAACAGCTCAAATGCCCTTTTAAAATCCTTGTTGGTTAACACGTAATCTTTAATAAAAACCCGGTATTCATCAGCGCTAATCTTCAACAGCAAATCTTCGAACTGATTTTTCTTTGCACCCTTTTTTGGTACTATTATACGTGTTGCCAATTCGTCCCTTATTTCAAAAAGCGCCGCTATTACATGTTTACAAATTGCGCCATCATAGGGGCAATCACAATGGTAGGCTACAATTTCCTTATCGTTTTTCAGCGTTACCGATATGTTGTATGTTTCAGTTCCTTCAACTTCTGCCGTCCAGCGACCTGCGTTTTCTTCCAGGTCGGCAACTGCCCCCTCTTCATGGTACTGCTTTCCTCTTTGTAGCATTACCGCATTTAGTTGTTTCTCAAAATTTTGCAACGTAAACATATTTCAATTTGGCTTTATCAAGACTGATGGTATTTATAATAAACTTTTACTTTTGTATCGCCTATCATGGTTATACAACATATTAACAATACTAAACTACGTTTATAATATGCATTTAGTAAAAGAAATAACACCCGAAATTATAAAAGATATTGCCGAAATGCTGGATATGGGCATGGTTTGTTTTTATCATAAACCAACAGGCACTATGGATTATTACCCTGATGAACTCAAGAACCCCGGCTATGACGAAGAACCCTGGGCAGAGGTCATTGATAAAATTGCCGAAAACTACGGCGATTATCAACGGTTTGAGGGAATGAGCAGTCGTGAGGCATTTGAAGTTATGGAAGATTTTATTGCCGGTATTAACTATATACCCACACACAACAAGTTTATTGACGCTATATCGCGCAAAAAGCCGTTTGGCAATTTTAATCACCTGCTGCAATATCATCCCGACTTGCGCGAGGAATGGTTTAAATATAAATTAGAGCGGGGTATTGAATATGTAAAAGACCAAATAGGATAGAAATTACAAGCTGTTCGATGTCTCCATCTCTCCCGCTACCACAAGGGTTCACCCAATGCTGTTAAACGTTTTCACCCCTATAGGGGTATAACATTTGTAGAGAAAAGGTCTCGAACAGCCGGGAATTAAGTAAGACCAAAACCCCAATCCACTCCTATTTCGCGCTCAACGCCTCTCCCTCAAAAACAACACCCTCCCAGCCATGAGCCATAAACTGTCTTATATTTTGATGGTCTGTTGCATCCGGCTTAGCCAATACCGACTGGTAATGTTCGGCAAATAGCCACAGTGTGTCGGCCGCGCTTATGTTGTTCAGTTGGGCGCTGTAAAAAACTTTTGCACTCCCTTGGTTTTGCGTGGCCTGGTTATATGCATCGCCATTTTTAAAGGCAGTTGGCTGGTGATTGTAATAAGTTTCAATCAAATTTATAACTTCGTTAAACAACAATAATCCTTGTTTGGATGCGGTAATTAACGTAAGTAATTGCTCTTTCATTCAGATTAATTTTTGGCGAAAGTAAAAAGAAAAATCAATTCCCGCTGTTTTTGGCGGCGGGCCCAAACACCTCGGGCTTCACTTCAAATTAATACAAATCGGCTACCGCTAAATTTAGTATTTTTGTTTTCCACTTATTGAACCATACTAATAAACTTAATAGCCGGTATGCCCAGTTCTGACTTTAAAAAAAACCAATTGAACGGCCCGGCCCAGGATGAGCCATTACTTTTCTTTGGCGAACCAGGATTTGAGTTTATTACCCGGCTGGCTGCACTCACCTGCGGAGTACCCATTGCGCTGGTTTCCCTGTTCGAGGAAAATAACGCATGGACGCATGCTAAAACATTCCCCAAATCACCCGAAGGCCTCGGATACTCCGCCTTTTGCGACTATGCGGTAAAAGAACATATGCTGTTTGAAGTGCCCGACACCCAACATGACGAGCGTTTTAAACAGAACCCGCTGGCCACCGGGCGGCGCCCGGTAAAATTTTACGCTGGCCTGCCGTTAATCAATACTGAGGGTAATACCCTGGGCATTTTAAGTGTGCTGGGATATGAACCGGGGCAGCTATCAGAGGTGCAACAGGAATCGCTGCAACTACTGGCACAGGAGGCAACGACGGTAATAACAGAACGCCGTCAAAAACAGGAGCTTCAAAATTTCGAAAAGCTGTTTAATTTATCGGCCGACCTGATTTGCATCGCCGGAACAGATGGATATTTTAAAAGGATTAATCCTGCGTTTGAATCAACTTTTGGATGGGATGATGCCTACATTTTGGCTACCCCCTACCTGGAACTGGTGCACCCCGACGACCTGAAAGCCGCCAAAGAGGAAGTGACCGGGATGGTATCGGATAAAAAAGTACGGCAGGTAACCTACCGTACCAAAACTAAATCGGGCATATACAAAGCCATCCGCTGGGAAACCACGCCCGATCCAAATACCGGCAACCTGTTTTGCATAGGGCGCGATGTAACCGACGAGAAATTAAAGGAACAGCAACTGGCCATCAGTGAGGAAAGGCTGCGCGTTTTTTTTGAGAACTCGCAAGGGCTCATGTGCACCCATGACCTGTCTGGCCGTTTCCTATCTGTAAATATGGCCGGGGCTTCGCTTTTGGGCTATACCGTTGCAGAAATTTTAACTTTAAGTTTGTTTGATATCGTACCACCCAACCGTCATGCGCAGTTAACCGGGTACTTAAAAGAGATAAGGGAAAAGGGGGGTGCCAGGGGCCAGATGGTTACCCGGCATAAGGATGGCAGCCCCCGCATCTGGATGTTTAACAACATCCTTGAACAACAGGGCGACGAGACCTACGTGATAGGTAATGCCATTGATATTACCGAAAAACACTTCCTGGAAAGGAACCTGGAACGCACCCGGCAAATGCTGGAAGAAACCGGCAAGGTAGCCCGTATTGGCGGCTGGGAATATAATGTGCAGCGGCAAAAAATTGAATGGACAACAGTTACCAAACAGATATATGGCGTGCCGGCGGATTATGAACCTGATTTAAGCGGCATCATCAATTTTTATAAAGCAGGCGAAAGCCGGGATAAAATTTCGGCAGCGGCCCACCTGGCCATGACTGATGGCCCGCCCTGGGACCTGGAGCTACAAATTGTAACCCCCGGAGGCGAAGAACTTTGGATAAGGAGTTTAGGCCAGGCCGAATTTGCAAACGGCGTTTGCCAACGGTTATTTGGTACTATACAGGATATTGAACAGCAAAAAAAAGCGGAGACCGAATTACTGAACGAAAAAGCCATTTTATCGGCCTTTGTTGAACATTCGCCTTCGCCAATTGCCATGGCCGATACGAATATGCGGTTTATAGCGGTGAGCAGGCAATATTTACAGGATTATGGCTTAGGCGACCGAAACATTATCGGCTTAACACCCTATGAAGTATTTGGCCCCGCCAGCGAAACAAACCGGGCAACACACCAAAGGGTTTTAAACGGCGATATAATAAGACGCGAAGAAGTGCTGGTTAAATTGCCGGGCATGGAGGAAGAACAATACCTGAACATTGAGATGCGGCCCTGGTACCGTTTTGACGGCACTATAGGTGGCATCATGACCTCGTCCGAGATTATCACCTCCATTGTGAAACAACGGGACGAACTACAGGGCGCCAAACAACTGGCAGACCAGGCCAGTATTGCCAAATCGGAATTTCTGGCCAACATGAGCCATGAAATCCGGACGCCATTAAATGGCGTTATCGGATTTACCGACCTTGTTTTAAAAACTAAACTAAACGAAACCCAGCACCAGTATCTTTCCATCGTCAATCAATCGGCCAATGCCTTATTAAGCATTATCAATGATATCCTGGATTTTTCAAAAATAGAAGCAGGAAAACTGGAGCTTGACATCGAAAAATGCGACTTATACGATATCGGCTCTCAATCAACAGACATTATCACCTACCAGGTTCAGAAAAAAGGGCTGGAAATGCTCCTGAACATCCCTTATGATTTGCCAAGGTTTATTTGGGTGGATGCCGTGCGGCTAAAACAAATCCTGATAAACCTGCTCAGCAACGCTGCCAAGTTTACCGCGGCTGGCGAGATTGAGTTAAAAATAGAAGAAATTACGCCGTCATCGCCGGTCCCCGGCACCATGTTCCGCTTTAGCGTGCGGGACACCGGCATCGGGATAAAACCCGAAAAACAGGACAAAATATTTGAGGCCTTTTCGCAGGAAGATGGATCGACCACCAAAAAATATGGCGGCACCGGGCTTGGCCTTACCATTTCCAATAAACTGCTGGGTTTAATGGATAGCAAACTGCAACTGGAAAGCTGGCCTGGCAAAGGCAGCACCTTTTACTTTGATATCCAATTGCGGGCAGAACAGGGCGAGCCCATTAGCTGGGAAAATATCGGCATGGTAAAAAAGGTGCTTGTTGTTGACGATAACGACAACAACCGGCTAATTATAAAGCAAATGTTGTTGTTACGGCAAATTGCAAGCACCGAGGCAAAAAACGGTTTCGAAGCTTTGCAATTGCTGGCCGCTGGTCAACATTATGATGTGATTGTGATTGACTACCACATGCCATATATGGATGGGCTGGAAACGATTAAAAAGATCAGGGAAAGCTTTAACGATGCTGCAACCGGCCAGCCTATTATTTTATTACACAGCTCATCTGACGATGAAAAGGTGATCAGGTCATGCGAAGAATTGAAGGTGAACCACCGGATGGTGAAACCCATCAAAACCGAGGATATATACAACGCCTTATCCCGTTTGCATCAGAAAACCACTACTGAAACTAAGCCCGATGACGCCGCTGCAGTTGTTGCAGAAATAACGGGCAACCTAACCATCCTGGTTGCCGAGGATAACGCGGTGAATATGTTGCTGGCCAAAACTATCATCCGCCGGATTGCCCCGAATGCCCTGATCCAGGAAGCGGGTAATGGCCTGGAGGCCCTTGCCAGCTGCCGGTTACGCTGGCCCGATTTGATTTTAATGGATATCCAGATGCCCGAGATGAATGGGTACGAGGCCACCCGGCAAATCCGTGCAATACAACAAGACACACAAATCCCAATTATTGCCTTAACAGCGGGCAACGTTAAAAGCGAAAGGGAGAAATGCCTGGAGGCCGGGATGGATGACTTTATTGTAAAGCCGGTGGTTGAAGAAACCATATTGGCCGTGTTTCAAAAATGGCTGCGTTCTTTCGGCTCCCCCGAAACGCCCGAAGCAGCTCTGGATTTACCGGTTAGCACGCCTGTACACTTTGATATAAAACACGTAAAGAGCTATTTTGGTGATGACGACGAGATTTTAAAGGAATTACTTAGCCTTACAAAAGTTGAGTTGACAGATTCAATTTCAATACTACAATTGGATTTAAAAGCCGCTGATTTGAAAAAATTAAATTTACATGGCCATAAGTTGTACGGCACCGCGGTAACAGCCGGCTTAAACCACCTGGCCAAACTGGCCAGGGAGCTGGAGCATATGCCTGTTTTTATAGTGGCAAACACGCAAACCCTTGTAAACGAAATTGAGGAGGAGATTATGCTGATTATTGGCTTATTGGAAAAGGAAATAATCAGCTAATTACGAACTCAATTGTACCTCCCAATAAGATGTTGTAGTCCGCATTTTACCGGCTGTCTACTATTTTAAACCATTAGTTGATACCTTTTAATTTATTGCTTTAATTATATTTTGCAAATTACGTAATTAGTTACGTAATTTGTTTTAATGGAAAATTCATTCTTCAATTCAGTTGGAAAAGCGGGCATTGGCAGCAGGCTGCGGATGCTCCAGGAAAAGATTACAGACGATGCCGCAAACATTTACCGGATGTTTGGAATTGACATGCAGCCTAAGTGGTTTCCTGTTTTTTATACCTTATCTCAGGGAAACTTCACCATAACCGAGATCGCCCAGCACATCGGGCACTCCCACCCTTCTGTTAGCAAAATTGTATCCGAAATGGTGAAGAAGGGCCTGGTAACGGAAGGCAAAGATGCCAATGACGGCCGCAGGAATGTACTGTCGTTATCTGACAAGGGAAAACAGGTTAATGAAAAGCTGCAGTACCAGTTGGTTGATGTTAAAAACGCTGTAGAAAACATTTTGGATAATACCCGGCACAACCTGTGGGAAGCCATCGGCGAGTGGGGATTTATGCTCGAACAAAAATCGCTGTTAAAGAGGGTTCAGGACGAGAAAAAATTAAGAGAGGGCCGCGACGTTACCATTGTGCCTTTTGAAGAGCAATATAGTAAGGCATTCCGCGAACTTAACGTGGAGTGGATAAGCACCTACTTTAAAATGGAAGAAAAGGACTATCAATCGCTCGACCATCCGCAGGAATACATTTTAAACAAGGGCGGCGAAATACTGGTTGCCCTGTACAAAGGCGAACCTGTGGGCGTATGTGCATTGCTTAAAATGGACGATCCCGAATATGATTATGAATTGGCAAAAATGGCTGTTTCGCCCAAAGCACACGGCAAAGGCATAGGTTGGCTGTTGGGCAAGGCCATTGCCGAACGCGCCAAAGCCCGGGGTGGCAACACACTGTACCTGGAAAGTAATACCATGCTTAAACAAGCCATCAGCCTGTATCAAAAGTTAGGATTTAAAAAAGTGGTTGGCCGGTTTACCCCTTACGAGCGTTGCAATATCCAGATGGAATTGCAGCTGAATAACTAATGATGATGATCTGTTAAAACTATACAAACAAAACGTGCAAATTAAAACGTTATGGAATCAGTATCTGAGCAAACTATAAAGGTTGATACAAACATATACATTATAGGCAATGGCGTTATTGCCAAGGCTTTGGCCGTGGCCCTAACCCTAAAGGAAAAACAGGTTACCATCCTGCGCGGTAGCGTTCATGATCAGCCGACCAGTCGCGAATTGCTGGAGATAGAAACGGATAATAATACCCTGCAGGCCGAAGTAACCATCAGCACCTTAAATAATTATACGCAGCTTGATGGGCTTATTTTGTTAACCAACAAATCATTCGGCAACCAGGAACTGGCCGAAAAGCTCAAATTCAAAGCAAAGCATTCACCCATTGTATTCCTTCAAAACGGCCTTCATATTGAAGATAGTTTTATCGGCGCGGGCTTTACCGAATTATACCGGTGTGTGCTATTTGTAACCAGCCAATCGGTATCAACTAATAAAGTAAGGTTCAGGCCGGTTGCATCATCGCCCATAGGCGTTATTAAAAGCTCATTTGATAACCTGGATAGTATTGTTGATGAACTGAATACCGGTGTATTTTCATTTAGGCCCGAGGTAAACATCCAAACGGTGATCTGGAAAAAAGCAATCAGCAACTGCGTATTTAATTCGATATGCCCACTGCTCGAGATTGATAATGGGGTATTTCACCGCAATGGAACAGCCTTGCAGATAGCCAAAACTGTAATTGCTGAATGCGTTGCAGTAGCCAACCAGAACAACATCCGACTAACGGAGCACGATGTACTGGAAAACGTGCTGACAATAAGTAAAATGTCCGACGGGCAAAAAATATCTACCTACCAGGATATACTTAACAAACGGGAAACAGAGATTGAAACGTTAAATTTTGCAGTAGCCAAAGTAGCCCAGCTGTCTGGCAACATTAAAGTTCCGGTTACCGCTTTATTAGGCGAAATGACAAAACTTAAGTCGGAGCTGTTCAGGATGTAGGGCTTGTCTTATCAACCGGCACATAGCTGATATCGCAGTTGGTTTGAATTTCATAAATTAGTCAATAGCTTTACATCATGAGCAAAACTAAAATTACAACCCAGCCCTTTAGTGATTTTATCCCCGCTTTAAAAATAACCGACCAGTTTACCGTGTATGAACGTAAGGAATTTGCGCGCAAAACGGTACCGTATAACCGCAGGGATTTTTATAAAATATCGCTCACGCTAAGTACCGGCACGTTGTACTATGCAGACAAAGCGGTTAGCATAGACAGACCTGCCTTAATATTTTCTAACCCGAGGGTGCCTTATGCCTGGGAAGGGATTTGTGAATCGCAGGAAGGCTTCTTTTGTTTATTTAGCGAAGATTTTTTAAAAGGGAATAACCGCGATTTAAACCTGCAGGATACGCCGCTGTTTAAAATTGGTAGCGACCCGGTTTTCTTTGTCGACGCTGCACAGCTTATTTATATCAGCGGGATATTTCAAAACATGCTCCGGGAGTTCGAATCAGACTATATGTATAAATTAGACCTGTTACGCAACCACCTGAATTTGTTACTGCACGAGGCCCTTAAAATGCAGCCATCGGTTAATTATTTTAAGCCGCAAAATGCATTGGTGCGCGTCGCCTCTCTTTTTTTGGAATTATTGGAGCGGCAATTCCCTGTTGATACTCCCCAGTACCAGTTAAAATTGCGTACCGCGAATGATTACGCGCTGCATTTATCCGTACACGTTAATTACCTGAACCGCGCCGTAAAAGAAGTAACGGGCAAAACAACAACAGAGCATTTAACAGAGCGGATGGTGATGGAAGCCAAAGCGCTGTTGCTGCATACCGACTGGAACATTAATGATATTGCTTACAGCCTGGGTTACGAGTACCCTACTTATTTCAATAATTTTTTCAAAAAGCAAACCGGGGTAACCCCAAGTTCATTAAGGCAGCCAAATTTGGTTTGAATTTCTTAGTTTTCGGTTTGATAACCTTTAACACTCACCCTTAATAAGTGGCGACCTTTGTATGATCAAAACAAAAAATAATGGATCAAATTAAAGGAAAAGTAATTGTAATTACCGGTGCAAGCAGCGGCATAGGGCATGCAACCGCCCTGTTGCTTGCCCAAAAAGGCGCCATTGTTGTACTTGGCGCACGCAGCCTTGATAAACTTGAGCAACTGGCCAGCCAAATAAAAGCCGAAGGAGGCCAGGCCATGTATGCAGCCATCGATGTAACCCAACGGCAACACCTGGAAAAACTTGTAGCACTGGCACTTGCCACCTACGGCAAGCTGGATGTGCTTATAAACAATGCAGGCATAGCGCCCATCTCCCTGTTGGATGAACTACAGGTTGAGGATTGGGATATGATGATAGACGTTAATATTAAAGGCGTGTTATACGGCATAGCGGCGGCGCTGCCTGTTTTTCGCAAACAGGGCTTTGGCCATATTATTAATACAGCCTCTACAGCCGCACTAAAAGTTACGCCTGCGGCGGCTGTTTACTCCGGAACAAAATTTGCCGTGCGCGCCATCTCGGAGGGATTACGACAGGAAGCCGGCCCCAATTTGCGGGTTACCATAATTACACCGGGCATCATAAAAACCAACCTTGTTGACTCGATAGCCAGCCCCGGCATCAAAGCGCAAATAGCCGAAGCGATGGATAACATCGCCATATCGCCGGATGCCATTGCGCGGGCTATGGCCTATGCCATAGAGCAACCTGCCGATGTTGATGTAAGCGAGATTGTGGTGCGCCCCACGGCGCAGGTTTAAGATGTTTATAGCAGCTGCTTACATTTTAGAGCATATTATGAAAAGGGTGGTTTTGTAAACCACCCTTTTTTATTACCTTCCATTGTGAAAACTTTATCTAAGCTAAAGCCCCACCTTTATATTACAGCTAGATTACTGATAGTAAATAATAGCTTTTGCTACGCAAGCCGAATCGGAGATTGAAAAATAATTGCCTGGGTAGCTTTGATGGATTTCTGTCACGACTTCCGCCCAAATAAATCAAACTATTACCTATCTTCTGTGTTGAAAAGCCGAAGGTTAAGCAATGAAATTTAAACACATCCACTTTATTATCAACCCGGCATCAGGTAAGGAAGAGCCTATACTCACCTACATTAACCAGGTTTTTGACGGCAGTGCCATCAAATGGGACGTATCTGTTACCCAGCGCCACAAAAACCCCGGTGATATTGCAAAAAAACTTATCGGCAAAACTGATTTGATTGCGGTGTATGGCGGCGATGGATCTGTTACAGATACGGCCGGCGCTTTACACGGAACGGATACACCAATGGCCGTTATTCCTGGCGGCACGGCCAACGTTATGGCAAAACAGCTGCAAATTCCGTTGGATAGCATTTCTGCTCTTGAACTCATAAAAAGCCACCACAAATTAAAAGCCGTTGATATGGGCCTGGTAAACGGCCATCCTTTTTTATTAAGGGTTAACCTGGGTATCATGGCCGATATGATTTTACAGGCAGACCGCGGGCTGAAGGATACCATTGGCCAGCTGGCCTACGGTTATACTGCTATTAAAACCATGGTAAACGCCACCCCGGTAAAATACAAGCTGAAGATAGACGGCAAGGAGATAGACGAAACGGCCGTTTCGCTCACGATAACCAATTCGGGCAATATTGGCATTGCCGGCTTAGATATGCTGCCCGGCATCAGCATAACAGATGGTTTGCTGGACGTAATACTGATGGGCGATAACGATTTAACCTCGGTATTAAAAATTGCGGGCAACACCTTACTGCAAAACCAAACCGAGGCCTTAAAGCATTGGCGGTGCAAAAATATAGTTATACAAATGGATGCCGAACAGGCTTTTATCCGTGATGATTGCGAACAAAAGGCGAAAAAGTTAACCATTAAAGTTGTACCGGCAGCTATCAATATATTAGTGCCGCGTTAAAAACAACAAAACAATATGCTTGCAAAAATTAAAAGTATTTTAAAAGTGGTTTATTTATCGGCCCAAATGGCTTATGATAATGCTTACCGCATAATAACCGGCCTTCCTCAACTTAAGCGCTGCCAGATAACCGCCAACCTGTACTTAGGCAGCCAATATAATTTGGTGGGTTTGCGCAAACTGAAATCTTTAGGCGTTACAGCAATTATAAATATGCGGATGCATTCCATTTATAGCGGCGCACAATACAAAGGCTTCCATTACCTGCATTTGCCCACGCCCGACAATACCCCACCGCCGCTGGATGTATTAAAGGAAGGGGCCAACTTTGCCGATGCAGCCGTAAAAAGCGGCGGCAAGGTATACATCCATTGCCGCCAGGGCCTTGGCCGCGGCCCAACCATGACTATTGCATATTTGCTTAAAACAGGTTTAACTTTTGACGATGCCCTTGCAATGGTAAAAAAAGTGCGCACATTTATTAACCCGCGCAAAAGCCAGGTTGAAGTATTGAAACAACTGGAACAATTTTACCAGGAGCACCCGGCAGAACAAAGCATTATTTAGATATCACAGCCCCGGGGAGACCGTCGAGGTACGAAGCAATCTCCCACTATGCTTCATGTTTGTGAGTTTCGAAATTACCTTGTAGAAGCTACCGCATCGGCCCGCTCATGGCCGCGGGAGGCCTAGTCCTTTTTGTCTTGAAACAAAAAGTACCAAAAAATTCAAGTCAGCAGAAATGCTTCTTTGCCGCACGGGCCTTTGCCCTGCAAAACGGCCAAAACCTGGGCTGGGATTATTTTGCCCCAGTGCATTTAGCCCCACTCTGCAAAAACTCCCTATGCCCTGCCTTCGTACAACCCCGCATCGTTTTGTCCGTTTTCGCCCGAAGCTGTTCTGCTGACAATTTGGGGAAGACGAAAGCTTTTACAAAAAAGCAGCATTGACAGTCAATAACTTTAAAATAAACAATTGACAATCAGATATCTATAAACACACTCTCAGAACTCAAGACTCCCGACTCAAAACTATCTTTACTTATCGGCATTAATAACTATTTTCTTTTCTTTTAACCCTGCCGAAGTAGCGGTTAAGATGATTGGCCCTGTATGGCTTCCGTCTGATTGAACTATAACCTGGGCCAGGCCGTTAAACAGCTTTCTTTTCCAGGCAGTGGCGGGTGCTTTAAACTGAATTACACCGGGGTCCTGGTTTGGGTTATCCCAGGGGTGTAGTTTTTTGATGGGCAAGGCAACAATAACTATGCTATTTTTTCCCGGCTTTAAAAAGGCTTTGCTGATGTTAAACACATCCTGGTCTTTATGAAAATCGACATTGGCAGCCAGCAAGTGACCATTAAAATATACCGATTGCTTACGGCCGATACTTTTATAAAAAAAGATGAGCGGCTGTCGCGTTAAATCATCGGTTAAATTAATACTGCCGCGATAAACCCAGGCTTTTATGTTGGTATCGCTAATATTGGTAAACGCCTTTTTCCAGCCGCTATCATCAAAGGTTTCGGCTGTCTCGCTTTTGCGGATGGTATCGGGAACCGGCAACTCTTTCAAGGCTTCGATAGGCATATTTACTATCGTTTCCAGGTACATATCAGGCTCAAGCGAGGTTGGGTTGCCGTTGCCTACCCCTATAATTCTGCCGGGCCCTTCAATTTTAAAACTTACTTCATTATTGGCATCGGGTACCGCTAATCCTTTTTTATCAAGCAGGCTAACCTTAATTACAGCTACATCCTGCGCATCGGCTTTCAGGGTATTTTTATGGGCTTCAAGGGCGATGGCTTGCGGGCTGCCGGTCGTTTGTACGGTTTCGGTTAATACCTGTTTGCCGCCGGTATAGCCGATGGCCTTTAGCGTTCCGGAGCTGTACGGAACCGTCCATTCCAGGTGCCCGTTTTTGGCCATGGCTTTTTTGCCCTGGGTTTTGCCGTTTAAAAACAGTTCCACTTCATCGCAGTTGCTGTAGGCCCAAACGTTTATGGATTGGCCCTCTTTACCTTTCCAGTTCCAGTGCGGCAGCAGGTGCAGCGTCGGCTTGTTGCCCCACCAGGCCTGCAGGTACCAGGCATCATCCTTAGCAAAGCCGCACTGATCGAGCATCCCAAAGTACGACCCTATTGATGGCCATCCATAAGGTGTAGGTTCGCCCCGGTAATCAAATCCCGTCCAGATAAACATACCTGCTAAAAATGGCCGTTTGGCATAGTATTGCCAGCCCTCTTCAATGCTATAAGCATTGGGCCTTGGCTTGGCATCGTAAGCAGATTTATAATGGAGCGAATCGTTGGTGAAGTAAACCCCACGGGTAGCAAAGGTCGATCCTTCCTCGGTACCCCAGCCCTTTTGCTGCGGAAATTTCTGGTGTTGTGCGTCGGGGTTTTCCTGAGCTATGTAGTTAAAGCCTATTAAGTCCATCACACCTGATAAGCCCTGCCCCCAGCCGCCACTAAACGCCGCGGTAACAGCACGGGTGGTATCCAGGCTTTTTACAAAGGCCTGCATGGTGGTCGCAATTCGTGCGCCTGTCTCCGAGTTTTCTATTCCCCACTCCTCGTTACCTACCGACCAACTGATCACGCTTGGATGGTTGCGATCGCGGTCAATCATTTTTTTCAGGCTACCCAGGTGGTATTCATCAATGCCCATCAAGCGATTTTCGTCAATCACCAGCATGCCCAAACTATCGCAGGCATCCAGCAATTGGGGCGTAGGCGGGTTATGCGAACAGCGATAAGCATTACTACCCATCTCCTTTAAACGGGCAATTCTATAGTACTGCAGTTCGTCGGGTATAGCTGTACCCACTCCCGCATGCTCCTGGTGGTTATTGGTGCCTTTTATTTCCAGCCGTTTACCGTTCAGGTAAAAGCCGGTGTTGGCATCAAAACGCAGGGTACGTATGCCAAAGCGCGTTACATATTCATCAACAGGCACATTATTTATCAAAATGGTGGTAACCAAACGGTGCAGGTACGGCGTATCAACCGACCATAATTTAGGGTGCGCTATTTCCAGTTGGCTGCTATACTCTCCCGTTTTAAAAGGTTGCAAGGTATGGCCGTCAGTTTGTTTGGTAGCCAGCAAACGGCCTTGGCGATCATATACTTTTTGTACAATGGCAAAATTATCGGCCCCGGTATCGTAATTACTTACATCGGTTTTAACTGTTAACTGTGCCTTACCAATCCCAACAGTGCTGCTCACAAATGTGCCGTTGGCAGCAATATGCAGCGGCGATGTTTTATTGAGCCATACATGCCTGTAAATACCCGCACCTTCATAAAACCAGCCTTCTTCCATGGTGGCATCTACCCTTACAGCGATGGTATTATCGCCGCCGTAGTTTAAAAGCTGTGTAATGTCATATTCAAAACCATTATAGCCGCTTAGCTCGGTACCCAGGTAATGCCCGTTTACCCAAACGGTAGAGTTGCGAAAAACGCCATCAAATGCAATGGTGATATGGCGGCCAAAATCCTGCTTTGGTATGGTAAACTTTTTACGATACCAGCCTACGCTGCTTTCCGGGAAATTGCGGCCCAGGGCTTTAAAACCGTGACTAAAACTGGCCCTTTCGCTAAAACCAAGTTCGGCAGCCCAATCGTGCGGCAAATCAAGCTTGCGCCAGGGCCTGTCGTCAAAATCAGCGGCGGCGGCGCCATCGCCGTAGCCTGCTTTGGCAAAATAAGAGAAATAGCTGGTGCCGTTGTTAAAATCTTTGGCGGCATCAAAAGGGTGGCCATAAGCAAACCGCCAGCCTGTATCTATACAAATATGCGCCCTCGATTTTTGCCCGGCGCCAGCCGTTTGTGCTGACACAATTAAAGGACAAATAGATAACAACAGCAAAAGGCGCAACGTTTTCATATATATTGGATAAGCACTGATTTTTTGAATTGGGATTTATAATTTGCCCCTAAAAATAAGTGTTAAAAACACAGCTATCTTAAAAAATGTGCCTCGTTGAAACTATCTGAGCACATTTTGGTAAAATAGTATCGAAACAGGGAGAAGCTAAAAGCAAAATGCCTAAGGCTTAAAGCTAACACATTAATTTACTTTGAAGCGCAGTGGGTTAAAGTTGATGAATGCTGTAAACCGGCGGCTTGGCCGTGTTTCGTTTTATGATATCGCGTGCCTCAAGATCCAGTTTTACGGTTTCGCCGTACCAGTGGGCGTTGCCGGCGAAGGTGGCATGCACCTTATCGTGAAGGGCCTGCATGAGCTGGGTATGGGTGAGGCTTTGCTCCTGCAAAATTTGCAGTATGGCCGCTTTGATCACTTCATACTTTTCGGCCGAGATAATTTTGTTTTGTTTTTCCTTATCGGGATGTAAGGTTTGTATCCTGGCTTCTGTCATATGATTTGGTGATGTGATGGCCGTGAGGCTAAAATTTCCTCGGCGACTTAAAGTTAAAAAAAATACAGAATTAACCTTTAGTTCCCCCGCATAAACTATTTGGTTAAAGGTAAACTGAAATGTTGTCAGGTATCCAAAATTGCACAATCGGCTATCAATAAGCACACTGTATTTCATAATCCAACATAAAACTTATATTTGACTACAGCACCGTACTTATAACCTTAAAACCATGAAACAAAAAAATACTTTTTATTTAACAATCGCCTTTGTTATCGGGTTACTTGCCTTTAAAATAGCAGACAGTACCCTATTTGAATTCGCTTATCCTAAAAGAACAGGCACTACGTTTACCCTCGCAAGCAGCCGGTTTAAAAAATTCAAAAAAGAATGGCGCGGTACCGATTACTACTATTACGCCGAGCAGGACGGCTTCATTTGCTCAGTTTTATATTACAAACTTAATGACGATGAAAAACTGCAGCTGGTTGATGCACTAAAAGTGGCCATTGGCGGCCCCGATATCAGCCCGGCATATCCATTCGCTTATTTTTCAAACTACTCCAACCTGAAAACAATGGAACGTAACAATGAAGATTGGGGGAAACCTACGGATGATTTTATGTTCCGGCAAAATAATGTGGTTGTAGATGGCAATAATTTTACCCAAAAACATATGTATGGCTATGCGATGTTAGGTAAAGATTTGTTTGTAAACATACACTTGTCAAAAGTGGCCTGCAGCAGTGCAGACTCGGTAGAGATGAGAGCGATTTTAACATCACTTACAGTAAAGAAATAAACTGCCTTAACGTATAGGAGGCACCTGACGATCTTAACCATCATAGTTAAAATGAAATATTTATTAGTGATATTCCTCGTCTCCGTTTTTGCCAATGTTTGCTTTAGCCAGCAATTGGGTACAAAAGCCGAAAACTCTTTAAAACAAGCCAGGTTTATTGATTTATATAAAATGCAGCGCAATACGCACGATTGCCTCGATTCAAAAGATCCACCAATTATTTACAACAATAAGGTTGATTCTTGTTTTCATAAGGTAAAGGCATTAAGCGTTGCTGAAATAAATACGTTAAGGGAAATTTTGCGGAACAAGCACTCCTATCAAAAAGCGGATTTAGATTGCTTTGGTTCAGATTTTGGCTTAATTATATTTGATGAAAAACATATAATAACAGGTTATGCAACGTTTAGCTTAATCTGCAACAACCTGGATATGAGCGACACTAATAAGATATTGACAGTAACGGATAAAGCAAAAAGAAGATTACGAAAAATATTCCGTTGATTGAATTAGCGGCAGTTAACTCTATTGAAGGACAAAACCGGGTAGCCGCCTTGCTTAACCTCATATAAACAAACGACCCGGTCAATAGCAATCATCAGCCACGGATCAATAGCCTGTACTTAAGGCATTTTCGGCACTTTATTTCATATTCGGTATTAACAGCTGATAATACATTTATCGCTAACAATTAACCCGCACAGCTGCATACTTAGTCCTCTTTAAAAATACGCAGCTACCATTCTTCCTTTCCAGGCTACTTCCCAAAACATTTTTTACCACTACACGGAGTACTCTAATTTAAAGTAGCTTATTTATCAGCATCTAAAAACCGGGGTAATTAAAGCGCCGTATTTCATAATAGAAATGTAAAATTTCGCTATAAATCATATTCAAGATACTTAAAACTAAAAGCCTATCCTCATGAAAAAAAGCACAGTAAAAAAAATTGTCATTTATGGTTTATCAACCTTCTTGTTCCTGCTTTTTGTGCTGGCCATTCACATTTATTTTGTTTACCGGCCGGCGCCCGATGCCTTTACCAAAGTAATGGCCCGCATTGATATTAAGCAGCCGATAACACCCAGGGATGCCAATAACATTGCCGGCTGGATGTACAAGCAAAAAGGAATTGACCATGTAATGGTTAACCCGGAATCGAACACTGTTATTTTTACTTTTTTCCCGGTTAAAACCAACGGCAACCAGGTAGTTGATAACCTTAAAAAAGCCCTTAACCTAAAAGCCGATCGCTACATGCCCGATGCACAAAGTTTAAAAAGCGGCTGCCCGGTAGCCAAATCATCATACACCTATAAAATTTACAAACTAATAACCCAGGTAATCTAATCTTCAAAAAAACATGAAAAAACTACTAAACACATCTACGTTAATCGCGCTTTCTGTTAGTGCAATGTTCGCGCTGCAGGCCTGCAGCAGTAATTCGTCGGTAACACCTGTAAAAGCTACTTTATATGACTCGTTAGGCGGATCGGTAATGGTATCCGACCCGGCAAAACCAGGTACCACCATCGAAAAAGGCCGCTTAGGCATCCGCTCGGTTATTGATAGCACCATATTTGTTATTGCCGGCGATAGCAGGATAAACGGGCATTTTACTGTGTTGCTATCCGAAGTGACCAAAGGCAACCTTTCGGGCTTTACCGAGTTGAGCGGCAACCTAACCACGTTTGTAGCTGTTGCCACAGGCGCAAAAAACTTCACTTACACAGGCGACAACATGGTTGATGCCCACAACCCGGCAAAAAATCCACGTATGAACGGCAAAGCCACCGCTGCCGATTTTGACGCCTTTGTTGACGATGTTGTGAAAGGCGCTAATAAAAATAAACTGCCATCAACCTTAATAGGCTCACTGGGCAAAATTATTGTGAGCTTAAAAGCACAGGTAGTACAACAATAGTTTTTTTTGATCAGAGGGGGGGTGAAGGTCCGCAGCGTAACTTGCGGTCCTTGTTTGTTTAAACAGGCCGTTGTTATCATCAAAAATGAGTTCGCCAACTTTAATGTTCAAAGTATTAGCTTCTATAGGATAAAGTTTAGTTAGCCCTTTTTAATGTAGCTGCCAAATGCTGCCCTTGATACACAAAGTGCAGGGCAATGCTATCGGCATATAGTTTCCCGGTGTGCGGGGCGTTCCCGTTGGGTACGGGTACGTTAAATGAAAAATCGTCGCCGTTTATCATGCCGTCGGTTATAATCACCTCACCGGCCGGGGTTAGTGCGGTACCTGTTAGTTTACCGCTATCTACTTTAAAATTGTAACCAAGCTGAAAGGGCTTGTTCCCCGGCAATGTAACCGGCCCTGCCCATTTGCCTGTAAGGCTGTTTATAGCAGCGAAACAAACGCTAAGTATCAGCACAAATGCTATGGTTATGGAGACTATTTTTTTCATCGGGAGAAATTTTGTTAACCGGTATACAAATTGGGCGGCAATTAGTTTTATTTTTTATTGGGGTTGTTGTCTGAACCCGAATTAAACGAATTTTCAGAATTTCTCGAATTGGCTTTTTAAATTCTGTTAATTTTAAAATTCTGTAAACGGCGCAGCCCTCTTGAACACCTTAAAAAAATCATTTATATGTGAAAAATTCAGGTTCAGACAATTACGTTAGGGACAAAAGTGGATACCGGCCCGCGCGATGGCCATAAGGAGGGCCGTGCCTAACGCCTTGTGCGCGTATGAACGAATGGCCCGGCCGCAGGCAACGCCCCAAACAAGCCAAAAGCTTTTCGCCAAAAAAAAGCTTCGACTTTCCGAAAGAAAACCGAAGCTTCAAATATGTTAATCAAAAGTTCCCCCTTCAGGGGGTTAGGAGGCCGGGCTTACGCTTCAAACTTATACCCTACACCTTTAACAGTTGCAACTACCTCATCACCAAGTTTCTCGCGCAGTTTGCGGATGTGAACATCGATGGTACGGTTGGTTACTACTACCGAGTCTTCCCAGATATTTTTCAGGATTACCTCGCGGGTGTATACTTTGCCGGGTTTTGAGGCCAGCAGGTATAGCAGTTCAAACTCTTTTTTGGCCAAAACCACTTTAACACCTTTTTGGTAAACCAGGTAAGCTTCGCGGTCAATAACCAGGTCGCCAATTTCAAGTTTGTTGTCGGGTGTTTCTTCTGTTGGCGAGTTGCGGCGCAATATGGCGTTTATACGGCTTACCAGGGCACGGGGCTTTATCGGTTTAGCTATATAATCATCGGCACCTACGTTAAAGCCTGCAATTTCTGAATATTCTTCGCTGCGGGCGGTTAAAAATACCATAAAGGTATTTTTAAACTCGGGCATGGTACGCATGATGCGGCAGGCCTCAATGCCATCCATTTTAGGCATCATAATGTCAAGTACAATAAGATCAGGTAGTGATTTCTTGGCTTCGGCTACAGCCTCCTGGCCGTTGCGGGCCAAAAACACCTGGTAGCCTTCTTTTTTAAGGTTGTATTCTATCAACTCTAAAATATCCGGTTCATCATCAACAATAAGAATTTTCTGTTTTGGAGAGCTGCTCATGATGCGTTAATTTTTTTGTATAAAAGTATACACTTTACAACACCTCAAAGTTACCCAAATATTAACAAATTGTTAATGGTTACCTTTTGTTAACGATAAATTGAACCTATTTGAACGTTTTGGTTAAAAAAGCTTCCAAATCGGCCCCGGTAATATTTTTGGCAACGATGTTTCCGGCCGGATCGATGATGAAATTTGACGGGATAGCCTCGATATTGTACAGCCTTTCTGTTGGCCCTTCAAAGCTGTTTAAATCCGATGCGTGAGCCCATTCCAGTTTATCATCATTGATGGCTTTTTGCCAAGCAGCTTTATCCTTATCTAAGGATACACCTAAAATATTAAAGCCTTTTGAATGGAATGCGGCATATTGTTTTACCACGTTAGGGTTTTCCTGGCGGCAGGGCGCGCACCATGATGCCCAAAAATCAATCATTACATATTTGCCTTTATAGTCGGCCAGGCTAACCTGCTTACCATCTATCCCGGTGGTTGTAAAATCGGGTGCTTTATGGCCTATAGATACAGGCTTAATTTTATTCATCTGTTTGACGAAGGATTGCACCGCCGGATTATCTTTAAAATTATCTTTAATATCATCGGCATAGGCCACCAGCTGCGGTTCAAACTTATACACATCCAACGATGTTGCGCCATAAAAGGCCGCCAGCGACGATTTGTTATCGTTAACAAACTTTAAAACAGCAACACCATAATCGGCCACGTTTTTTTGGAAGGTAGGCATATAAACTTTCAGCAATGAATCTGATTGTTTGCCCAGGGCCTGTGATTTCTCTTGGTACTCGGCCACAAGTTTAGAATTTTTCTCGCCGTAAAAATTACTAATCTTGTTAAACTCTTTTATCTTGTCCGAATCATCAGAGCCTTTGATGATATAAGTATGCGTGGCATCTTTACTGTCGGTTTCAAAATCAATATCGTCGCCGTTTTTTGCTATCAGGTCGTATACGTTATTGGCCGCTGCCGATTGATCGCCACCGCCTGCGCTGCCAATACGCAGCTTGTATAAATTGGCATAAGGCGCCACATGTTTAAATTTGAATTTACCATCTTCGCTCAGCGTGGTCGAGTCTACCACTTTAAGCTGGCTGCTATCGGCCTCAATTAAATAAACCAGCTTTATACTGCCTGGGTTTTTAATGGTACCATTAATGGTAAACTGCGAATTATCTTTACATGAATAAACAAATGCAGTTAAAAACAGTACACTGTAAACTGCCAGATTTTTTAATTTCATTACTACTTTACTTCTAATTCCTTGATCAATAACTGGTTTGTTTTCTGCGGATCTATTTTACCTTTTGATAGCTTCATAATCTCGCCCATAAACAAGCCCAACACGCCTTTTTTCCCTTTTTGGTACTCTTTTACCTTATCCGGAAACTTGGCAATGGCGGCCTTAATAAATTGGTTTACATCGTCATTATCCGCACTGATTAACAGGTTAAGCTCCATAGCTAGTTCATCGGCTTTTTTGCCCGGCTCTTTAACCATGGCGGGGAATAACTTGTGCGAAGCTACAGAATTATTTATCACGCCCGCGTCAATTAGTTTGATGAGGCCGGCAAGGTTGGCCGGGGTAACAGCAAAGTTACTGATGGCAACGTCATGATCATTCAGGTATGATTTTACCGTGCCCATGATCCAGTTGGCCGCGGCTTTATAATGGTCGGTAGCTTTTATCAGCTCTTCAAAATAGTGGGCCACGTCCTTATCGGCAGTAATAACCGATGCATCATAGGCCGACAAGCCCAATTCAAGGTATTTGTGGTAAAGCTGGCTGGGTAGTGCCGGCAAACTTTTGCGAATGTTTTCAACGTATTGCTCGGTAAGCGCCAACGGCATTAAATCCGGCTCGGGGAAATAGCGGTAATCGTTGGCCATTTCCTTGCTGCGCAATACCGATGTTTCGCCGGTATCGGCATTAAAATTGAGCGTGTTTTGGTCAATATGGCCGCCCGCTTCAATCACAGCTACCTGGCGGGCAAACTCGTGCTCGATGGCGCGCTGCACGTTACGGATAGAGTTGAGGTTTTTTACCTCGCAACGGTTACCATATTCGGTAGCGCCACGCAGGCGAACAGAGATATTGGCATCGCAGCGCATGCTGCCTTCTTCCATATTGCCATCGCAAATATCCAGGTAACGCAGTATTTTACGGGTTTCGGTCAAAAATTGACCGGCCTCTTCGGCGCTGCGCATATCGGGCTGGGTAACAATTTCCAGCAGGGGCACACCGGCACGGTTAAGGTCGATAAGCGAATCGGCATGGTGCTGGTCGTGCATACTTTTGCCGGCATCCTCTTCCATATGAATATGGTGAATGGCTAAGTTTTTTTCGGTACCATCGGCCAGTTTTACAGGCACGTAACCACCCAGGCATATGGGCGCATGGTCTTGCGTTATCTGGTAGCCTTTGGGCAAATCGGCGTAGAAATAATTTTTACGGGCGAAGCTGTTATTCAAGTTGATGCTGCAATTACAGGCCAGGCCCATTTTAACGGCATACTCTACCGCGCGTTTATTTAAAAAAGGCAAAGTACCGGGGTGTCCCAAAGATATGGCACTTACATGCTGATTAGGCCCGGCACCAAAAGCGGCAGAATCGGCCGAGAAAACCTTACTTAAAGTGGATAGCTGGGCATGTACCTCGAGGCCTACAACCAATTCGTACTTTTCACCTATCCCGTTTGCGAGAACTGTCATAAAAATAAATTCAGCTGTGATGTGCTGATTGTAAGGTCAAATATATAAAAGTTAATACAGTATAGGTAGGTTTTGGGGGTTAATGGTCAGGAAAAATGTAGCGGTGAGTGGTGAATGGTGAGCGGTGAGTGGTTTTGTAAGCCCCTGGTGACCCTTGGGTGGTCTTAAATCTCATATCTATGATGGCGTCCCCTGCGGATCGGGCTTTTTGCTCATACTACACGGGCCTTAGCCACATTGGCCGGTATCCGCGCCAATCCAACGCAATTGTTTGAACCGGAATTTACAGAATTAAAGAATGGACAGAATTTCAGCTGCGGGTGTTGATCCGCAATGTACGGACAAACTATCCGAGGATAAATTCCTTATTTAATTTCAAAAGCTGATTGGGCTTTTTTAGACAACCTCTTCGATGCTTGCTGGATGTCAGATACGACAATATTTGATTTAATAAAATCTAAGTTTTCTTTCTGAGTTTTAAGTTTATCAAGTAGGTCAACAACGTTTAGTTTGGCCTTCTTAGTCATCGCTGTATCCTGAACAAGCATTTTTTTAAAAAGATCGGCAAGGGTATCTATTACGTATTCACTGTAATTAACTAAAGATTCGTTTTTATAACTTTGTTTTAAAGACAACCACTCGAACAAAACAATGCTGATCTTGTTCGAATCGCTTTCTTCTATGGCATTAATCCGATCTATGTTTTCTAACGCAATCATTATTTGACCTCTTCTAACGTTATTAACGTTTTATTACCTTGATTTGTTACCACCCAACAAAACTCCTCGCCTTGGCCAGTGCATTATCCAGGCCGCTTACATCGCTGCCGCCGGCGGTTGCGAAAAATGGCTGGCCGCCGCCGCCGCCTTTTACTTCTTTGGCGAGTTCTTTTACGATGTTGCCAGCGTGCAGGCCTTTTTCTTTTACCAGGTTTTCGGCTATCATAACCGTCAGGCTGGGTTTGCCGTCAAAATCGGCGGCGAGTACCAGGAACAGGTTGGGTACAATATCTTTTAACTGGTAGGCCAGGTTTTTAATGGCCTCGGCATTGGGCAGGGCTACTTTTTGGGCAATGAAGTTGATACCATTAATAGCCTCGGCTTTTTGTGCCAGTTCGTTTTTTAAGCCTGATGATTTTTCGAGGATGGCTTTCTCAATTTCTTTTTTCAGCTTGCTATTTTCGTCCAGCAGGCTTTCTATGCTTTTTGGCAGGTCTTTTGGATTTTTAAGCAAATCTTTAAGCTGGTCGACCATGCGGCTTTGGTTGGTGATAAACACCTCGGCAGCAACACCGGTAATGGCCTCGATGCGGCGTACACCTGCGGCTACGGCACTTTCGGCAATGATTTTAAAGAAGCCTATCTGTCCGGTAGCCTGAACATGGGTACCGCCACAAAGCTCCTTGCTAAACTCATCTTCGAAAGTTATCACGCGTACATACTCGCCATATTTTTCGCCAAACAGGGCGGTTACGCCGCTGGTGATGGCTTCGGCATAAAGCACGCTGCGCTTTTCCTTCAGCGGGATATTCTGGCGGACTTTTTGGTTTACGATAGCTTCAATCTGCGCCAGTTCCTCGTCGGTAACTTTGGCGAAGTGCGAAAAATCGAACCTCAGGTAATCGCTGTTGACTAATGAGCCTTTTTGGTTTACGTGGCTGCCCAATACCTGTTTCATGGCGGCATGCAGCAGGTGCGTAGCCGAGTGGTTGGCATTGGTTTGCCCGCGCAAAGCAGGGTCGACAATGGCGGTTAAAGCATCCTCAATATCTTCGGGCAGGTTATCTACATAATGAACGGTTAAACCGTTTTCTTTTTTGGTATCGGTAACCAAAATGATGGTGCCATCCGGGAAAACCAACTCGCCCTTATCCCCTACCTGGCCACCGCTTTCGGCATAGAAAGGTGTTTTATCCAAAACAATCTGGTATTGCTCTTTACCTTTGGCTGTTACCTTGCGGTATTTTACAATGTGCGAAATGGTCTCGGTTTCATCGTAACCGGTAAAGATGGAGGTTTCGTCGTCTTTCAGGGTGATCCAATCACCGGTGTCAATGGCACCGGCGGAGCGGGAGCGGTTCTTCTGTTCTTGAAGGGCTACTTCGTAGCCTTCGATATCGACCGTCCAACCTTTCTCGCGCGCCATAAGTTCAGTCAGATCTATGGGGAATCCATAAGTATCCGACAATTCAAATGCTGCATGTCCAGATATTAGCTTATTCCAAGCATCTATGGTTTTGATATTAGCATCAGAACCAATAGACTGTCCAACGAAAGTTACTGTAGTTATTTCATCAAATCTCCTTATTCCGTTTTGTAGCGTTCTTAGAAAGGCTATCTCCTCCTCCAAAATCACCTTCTGCACAAAATCTTTCTGACTGTAAAGATTATCAAACACCCCTTTAAACTGTTCGGCCAATAAAGGCACCAGTTGGTTAAAGAAAGGTTCTTTAAAGCCTAAAGTCTGGTAGCTATAACGCACGGCACGGCGCAGGATCCTGCGGATCACGTAACCGGCTTTATTGCTTGCAGGCAACTGCCCATCGGCAATGGCAAAGCTGATGGCACGGATATGGTCGGCCAATACACGCATGGCAACGGCTTCGTTCCAGTCGGTATCACCGGGTTTGGCGGCGCTGTTGTATTTTTTCCCGCTTTTCTCCGCTATAAACTGGATAATCGGCTGGAAAATATCGGTATCGTAGTTGGATGTTTTGCCTTGCAGCACGCGCACCAAACGCTCAAAGCCCATACCGGTATCCACATGTTTGGCAGGCAATGGCTGTAATGCGCCACCTTTTAAGCGGTTAAACTGCATGAAAACGTTGTTCCAGATCTCTATCACCTGGTCGTGATCAGCATTTACAAGACTTTGGCCTTTCACCTTTAACCTTTCACCTTCTTCCCGGCTATCATAGTGAATTTCGGAACATGGGCCACAGGGACCAGTTTCGCCCATTTCCCAAAAATTATCCTTTTTATTGCCGGGCAATATGTGATCTTCATCTACAAACTGCTTCCACAGATTATAGGTTTCGGTATCTTTTTCAAGGCCTTCCTTTTCGTCGCCTTCAAAATAGGTAACGTACAGGTGGTCTTTTGGTAACTTGTAAACTTCGGTTAACAGTTCCCAGCTCCAGGCAATGGCTTCTTTTTTAAAGTAGTCGCCAAAGCTCCAGTTGCCCAGCATTTCAAACATGGTGTGGTGGTAGGTATCAATACCAACTTCTTCCAAATCGTTGTGCTTGCCGCTTACGCGCAGGCAGCGTTGGGTATCGGCTACACGGGTTGCCTTGGCTGCTGCTTCGCCCAAAAATATATCTTTAAACTGGTTCATCCCCGCGTTGGTGAACATCAGGGTTGGGTCGTTTTTAATTACAATTGGTGCCGAAGGAACAATAACGTGTCCCTTTGAAACAAAAAAATCAAGAAAAGCCTGGCGTATTTCGGTAGCTGTCATAGTGTGCAAATGTAGTTATTAGTCGGAAAGTCCGGAAGTCGGAAAGTCAGAAAAGTCCGGAAAGTCCGGAAGTTGGGAAATAAGGAAGGGTCCCCCCTCATACGATTTTTCTGACTTCCAACTTTCCTATCTTACTTTTCTAACTTCCGGACCAACAACTCCGGCTACTTTTTTGACTTTTTGGACTTCCCCGGCTTTCTGACTTTCGGACTTTTCCGACTTTCGGACTTTCAGACGACTAACTACTTCTTCT
The DNA here is from genome assembly GCF_056401935.1 of Mucilaginibacter sp. P4_D1. Taxonomy (NCBI): domain Bacteria; kingdom Pseudomonadati; phylum Bacteroidota; class Sphingobacteriia; order Sphingobacteriales; family Sphingobacteriaceae; genus Mucilaginibacter; species Mucilaginibacter sp. P4_D1. Next base: position 332,803 of record NZ_JBFUIJ010000003.1, on the reverse strand, counting down.
CCAGCAAAATTTTCTTAGCGTTATAAGCCGAGGCGGCATCAATCATTTCAACCAGCGCGGGCCAGTCGGCGGCTTTTTCGAAGTTGTGGGCGTAGGCGCGCGTTACTACAATATTTAATGTGTTGCCGTTTACATTTGCAGTTGACGAGAATGAGCCCGTTTTGTTCTCTTTTTTAATATTCAGCTCTTCTACACCTTTGGCTGTGTATCCCTGGGGGATAGCCAGCGATATGGTATATTTAAAACTGCGGGCGCAGGGCATGTAAACGTCAATAGTGCGCTTGCGTTCGGTATCCTCCAGTTTGTAAAAACCGCCGGTGAGTTTGCCTACATCAACCAGGTAATTGTTGCCTGCCTTTTTCACCAGGTTGTTAAGCACAAATGACGAGCCGTATTTAAACGCCGGGTTGGTATTTTCAATCGCCGGGTCGATGATCTTGCAATCCTTTACTTCGGTTGGTTCCTGGTCGTATTTACCTTTAATTTCGGCGGTGAAGGCTTTTACCTGGTCTTTACGTTGTTGCTCAAAGGCATTTGAGTACTCGTCGGCTTTGTGTTTGCCTTTTATCCTTTTTGATAGTTCTTCGCCTTTTATCAAGGCTTGTAAACCTTTGTCAATATCGCCTGCCGGCAACAAGGATTTTTGGTCTTCAAGACGCATGAAACCGCTTTCGCTTACCTGCCGGGCAATTTTTAGTTTCTGCATATCTGCTGGCAGCAGGTTTACCTGTAGCTGTTCATCAATAAAATTTTTATCGCTGGTTGAAACCGATAACGAATCGTCCTTTTCGGTAAAAGTGTAGTACTTGTTAGTGATGCGATCGGGATTCAGGGCAATTACCTTCTCGCCTTCAAAGCGCTCTGGTAATTCGCCAAAATGGGTAACCACATTATCAAAGCTCATAAAATAGGTTTTGGCCCTTTTTATGCGGATGACAGCATCAAAATCGTTAAAAGTAAACATGTTATCGAGCGTATTGCTCATACGCGATGCTACCATCAATACATCATGGTTAATACCCAATTGGGTAAGCATCATACTCATGCCTATGGCAGCCGGTACACTGCGGGCGCTGCGGTAATTCATCCCGTCGATATTTTCCAGTTCATCGCCATCGTAATTGCAAAAAACCTGGAATTTCCATATGTCATACAACACCTTTAGCACGCTATCTGCGGCATTATTTTTAAATGGCTTACCTGTGTTAAAATAATCCTTGGTGCGTTTTTCGGCTTCGTTAAAGCCGGAGTACTCCTCGAACGAATATTTGAACGCTTTTTTAATGGCCACAGCACGTGTATCATATGATGCATCGGCGCCGTTATTAAACGTGCTGCCAATTTCGATATATGGATACTGGCGCAGGGCCGATACCCAGATATTACTTTTGTACTTAGGCATATTGTGCAGCTTAAGGCTCAGCACCAGGTCGCCATCGGCGTTACGGCCGCCATCAAAATGTGGGGCGCCATTGGCATAAATATATTTTACATCGGTTTTTTTATTGTACTGAAAATCGAGGCTGTAATACAAAACAGGGTACTCATCGGCCAGTACAAAAATATCGTCGTTGTTTTTATAGGATGCGTTTTTGCTGTTTTCGTCAACATCAACGGTACTCACATAATAATCTAAAATATCGCCCACCTGCAAACCGGGGATGGCCAACTTGCCCTTTTGGTCTTTGGTTTCGTTTTTGGTTAAAACCTCTTCGCCGGTATTTACAATTACCTCGCTGCCGTTGGGCTTAACAATTTTTGCACCGATAAAAGTGTTATTGGTGCTCACAAACTTGGTAAGGAAAAAGGACACCGTTTTATCCAACTTTTTTTGGTACTCCAGGGTTGAGTAGTCTTCCAGCGATACTTTATCGTTAATTTTCACACGCTCATGAAAGGTTTTGAGTTTAACGGTACGCAGGCTTGCAGCGGCGGTAATAATCAAAAATTTTATTTTGGTGTTTGATGTACGGTTAAGGCTAAACGACCGTGCCAGCACAACAGCGCTCTCTTTGCTCAGGCTATCGGGTACTTTGGTAACTTTAAACTCGGGCGCGCTGGTACCCCAGATTTCTTTTTGCAATTGGGCGGCTTTTTCGGCATAAGGCACATTGTCCTGCGCGAAGGTTAAAGTAGTGATGAATAAAAAAAATAGTGACAGGTAAAGTGGTTTCATTTAATATATCAGTTTGTAGGTTTTAGGATCAGGGTATCGTTGTAAGCCTTGCTCAGCAGTTCCACATCGTGGTTCCATTGCTCAAAGCGGGTTTTGGGCAAGCTGGTGTTTTTAATAAGCAGGCTTTTTTTGTACACCAGTTTGTTGGGCAGTTGGGTGTAGCTGATGTGAAACTCATAATCGGGGTTCACAATATTCAAATCGGCAGGTACGGTTGCGGCTTTATAATTGGCAGGAATATCCAGTTCGGTTTGGCTGTTGATGTTCATTTTATAGGCAAACCAATAATCAAGCTTGCGCACGGCGGGTTTAAAAGTAAAATCGGCCAGTTCCTTCTGGCTGTCGATGTTGATGTAATAATCCTTACTAAACACGTTTACAGCATTTTTATGCTCCAGGTCAAACGCAGCTGTCAAATCCTTATCAGGGTTGGCAGTACTGCTTAGCTTCAGGTTGTTAATGGTGTAATCGTTGTTATCATCGGCCAGGTATTTCACCATAGCCTTATCCGTATTTTCGTGTTTAATGCTGTTTAAGCCGCTTAAAATACTTTCCTTATCCTCGCCCTTCCAGGTATAATTTACTTTGCCTATCAGGCTGGTGCCGCTTACACTTAACTTGCTGAACTGGTTGATTGAGTTCTGCAAAGGCGGGGCATAAGGTATTTTATTCAGGATGTATTTATCGCCGTCTTCCATTAAAACCTGGCGGCCCTGTATGCGCTCGGCATATTCATTAAGGCTAAGGTAGCTTTCGGTTGCATCAAGGTAGTATTTTTTCCCTTTGTAGTTTAGGGCGCAAATCATGTGGTTATCAACCGCCATTGATGGGGTTTGGTAATCATAGGCAATATGTTTGGTACCCAGCCAGCATAGCCGGGCATCATAGCCCTGCGATACCAGTAGCGCCTTGGTTAAATTGGCCATGCCTTTACAATCGCCATATTTTTTGCGCAGCACTTCGTCGGCCTTCTCCGGCTTAAAGCCCGCCATGCCGTCTTCAAAGGCAATATACCTGATGTTATCCTGTACATAATAAAATATGGCCTTTATTTTATCCATATCGGCAGTAAGCCCGGCGGTTAACTCCTTTGCTTTCGCGCTGATTACGGCTTGATCGCCCGCCACGTTTTTAACCAGGTTGCGGTACCAGGCATACTGATCGGCAAGTGAACCGAAATAGGTGATCTGCTTGCCGCCCGGCGCCGCCGATTTACACAAGACCAACAGGTGCGGGTAAATATAGGTTGGGCCGGGGCTGTTGGCCTCGCGCTTCATGGCCGGTATATTTGCAAACGAATAGGTGATAACATCGGCATCTTCGCCAGAGATGTATTCGGTAGTTTTTTTTATGCCGAAGGAATTAAAGTTCATTTCCTTGATATCCACTTTCATCCAGCGGGGAATTTTAAAGCTCACCTCGCCCTGCTGCACTATTGCCGCATCTGAAAAATAGATGGAAGTAAAATACCGGGGATCATTCAGGGTTTCTTCAAAGGTGACCGTGCCGACACTTCCTTTTTTGGGCATATCCATCGGGAAGTAGCAAATTTTTGCGTCCGAGTAAAAAACATCGTCCTGGCTGTAATAGGTGTAGGTTGGCTTAAACGACCGTAAGTTATGGCCATCAACCTTGCAGGTTACCGCATCGATGCTGGTGTTATCGTTATAAAATTCAGATACCGGGTAGCTTACACCATAGGTATTGCTGACGTAGGTATTGCTCAGTTTCTCTTTTATCTCAACCCTGTTGGTTTGGCCGTTCCATTTAAACTGGTACTCATTTTTTAAGGCGGTTATAGTTACCAGCGAATCGCCTTCTAAAGCAAACGCCCCCAGGGTAAACAGCGTACAGCAGGCGCACGCAATCAATCGTTTAAAAATCATATTATAATCAGAGGATGAAATATAATACTATTATTTGGATTTGGGAATTTGGATGCGTGTAAAAGTAATGAGGGAAATAATTAAACTGAAACCCAGCTACTTCGTGCCAGGTTTGCGTATATCTTTTGCCCTATCAAAAGTTACCAAACAACTATCCAGCGGTTGGCCTTTCTTATAAATACCGTCGCAGAAAACCTGGCAGGCCTGGGGATTTTTGCTGGAAGCGCATTGGTTTCTGCACTCATCTTCGGCATTGCCCGGTATAATATCATATAAATAGAAAGTACCGACGATGATAAAAGCCACCAATGCAAAGGAACCCCCAAAAAATATCACCCGAAGGCGCATCCCCAGGGGCTTCTTCACCACATGAGGATCTGTTTTGGGCTGCTGCTTAACTGGTAAAATATGTTTTAAGCGGTCATAATCCCAAATCAATAAAAACAGGCTTGCCAGCAGCATCATCGTGGTACCGCGGGTACCGTCAAAACGGGTAGCATAGGTAAGCACACAAATATTTACGATGATTGGAAAATACATCAATGCACCAAGAAGAGAAGTTCTCGGGATAAGTAACAAGATAGCTGCTACAACCTGAACAATCCCGATAAAAGTATAGTAGTATCCGGTAAGTTGCAAGGCATCAAAATAATGCCCTAAAGGATTATTGTGGGGCAGGACGGCGGCAAATCGTTCGCCCATGATCTTTACGATGCCCGCTATTAAAAACCCGGCTGCTAAAGCAATGCGGCAAAAAACGGCAAACCGTTTAAGCCATTTGTCGGCCCTTGCCTCGTAGTATAGTTCTTCAAGTCTGTTCATATCAGTATATTATATTGTCTGATTCCTATTAAGTTTTTATTACAAATAAAAAGTACTTTGAAATATAAAGTTAAATAAGTCCAACTGCATTTCAAAATATTTTAAGAAAATAAACTGAGACACCAATTTTGTTTTCGCAATGGTTTGCAAATACGCCGGTTCAGCGCAAGATTAAGGTCGAAGCCAAAAAAGAAAAAAATCAACTTTAAACTTACGACTGTTGACTTAACACAATGTTTTGTTAAGGTGCATCACATGCGTCTACATTTTGCTGACAAAAATCCGAAATCGAAATTCCCAATTCCGAATTCAAAAAGATACCTTTGCATATATGGCTTACAAAGAACGCGAAATAAGCAAAATGTATTACACCATGGGCGAGGTATCGGCCATGTTTGATGTAAACCAATCGCTTATCCGTTTTTATGAAAAGGAGTTTGATGTATTGCAGCCTAAAAAGAACAAAAAAGGCAACCGCTATTTTACCCCCGAGGATATCGAGAATTTTAAGATCATCTTCCACCTCATTCGCGATAAAGGCTATACCCTGAACGGCGCCAAAGAACACCTGAAAAGCAACCTTGGCGATCACAAAGAAAACCAGCGCGTGATCGACTCGCTCGAAAATATCAAAAAGTTTCTATTAGAAGTGCGCGACCAGTTGTAGGTTTTATCAATGTAGGTTCACTCCGCTATTATTCCGTACCAGGCAAAAGGCGTAGCCTTGACCGATATTGTAGGAGAATACCAACCCAAGAATAAAGAGAGCCGTAGGCTCGGCCCATATAATCAACGAGTTCTTTTAATATTCCAAATATCAGCGTACAATAAATGAACCGTACCTACGGCACTTATTCTATGCCGTTTTATAACCACGGGTTGAAACCCGTGGCTACAATATTTACCAGGGCGACGCCCTTGAACTGCAAAAAATCGATGCCCCTTAAATTCCGGCAATTAATAAGTGTAATATTCCCTGATCGATCAATCTGCTGATTTATTTCAACTCATTTATTTGACGTATCCGCCTAAAACATATCTTTATTGCTTTCACCATATCATAAATGATCGCGAACCATAAAGGCGAGATCCCTTTTGTTGTATTGCTCCTGCCTTTTTTGCTGGGGATAGCCTCAGGTATCGGCTTTATTACGGCCGCATACCTTCCCTTACTTTGGAGCATTTTCGGCGGCTTGGGTATTGCCTTTATCCTGCTGAATTTAAGCTATCAGCGGCTGGCCATTTATAAAACCAGGTGGCTTGGTGGATTATTAGTTACATTCATCCTGTTTTCAGCAGGCTGCATCTGCGCCATCAATAATAACGAACTGAACGATGCAAGGCATTTTTCCAGGTCGCCGGCGCAATACTTATCCATAAAAATCAATACCGAACCGCAGCTCAAAAACGGACTGCTAAGGTTTACGGCAACGGTTGGGCAAAGCATTAACCATAAACAATTAATTCCCGTTACCGGCACAATCTTGGTGACCATTAAAGACAGTGCAGCCATATCCCTGCAATATGGCGACGGGTTAGTTATCCCGGCCAAATCCACCCCTATCGACCCACCCTTTAACCCTGGCGAATTCAACTATAAAAAATACCTGGCGCATCAAAACATATACTACCAGGCATTTTTATACCCGGGAATGTACCGCGTTGTAAAGCATGGTACGGGCAACGCGCTCATCGCGTTTTCGCTGCGGCTACGACAGCAAATGATTAACCGGTTTAAGCAGCAAATGTACGATCCCGGCGCCATCGCTGTAGCATCAACCCTGATACTGGGTTACAAAGCCGATTTGAGCGGCGATATTTTGCAGGCCTATTCCAAAACAGGTACCATTCACGTACTATCGGTTTCAGGTGCGCATGTGGCCATCATTTATATTTTGCTGCAATTTACCCTTGGTTTTTTAAACGGCTACCGGCATGGCAGGGTAATAAAAGCGGTTATCATTATCGCGCTCATCTGGTACTATTCGCTGCTTAGTGGCTTCTCGCCTGCTGTTTGCCGGGCAGCGGTGATGATCAGTATGGTTATCATCGGCAAAACTTATGCGCGGTATATCAATTTACTCAATATCCTGGCCGTATCGGCATTTGCGCTGCTGTTATATAACCCACTTTTAATAACCGATGTTGGTTTCCAGCTATCATACCTGGCTGTGGCCGGGCTGGTGGTTTTACAGCCGGTGGTTTACAAATGGGTGGCGTTTAAAAATAAATGGGCAGATAAAATCTGGATGGCTTGCTCGGTATCGATAGCCGCGCAGGTTATCACGTTTCCGTTGAGTGCATTGTATTTTCACCAGTTCCCGGTTTATTTTTTACTGACTAACCTGCTTATTATTATACCCACATCGGTTATCATGTACAGTGGTGTAGCCTACCTGGCGCTTTCATGGGTGCCCTTGCTATCAACTTTACTGGCGCGGTTATTGGAGTATACCATATTGTTCATGAACAAAGCACTGGCAATTATTGAATATGCGCCCTTTGCCAGCATTGGTAAAATATGGCTTACAGTGCCGGAGTATTTGCTGCTTTACCTGATCATAATAAGCGTGTTTTACTATTTGTACAATAAAAAAACATGGCTTATAAAGCTTAGCCTGACCGGTGTACTACTATTTGCCACAAGCATCAGCCTGAAAAGGTACCGGGCCGAAAGTACCCACTCTATCGCATTTTTAAACCTGCGCAAAAACACATGCATTGTATTTAAAAACGGTGGCAGCGCGGTTGTACTTACCAACCTTGCAGATACCGATAAAAATTACAAATATTCGGTACAGGCTTATTTAGATAGTGCACAGGTGGAGCATGCCACCATTATAGGCTTAAGCCAAAACATCAGTTCAACATGGTTTAAAAAACAGGGAGCATTAATGCAGTTTTATAATAAAAGGATAATTATATTTGATAAGCAATTACAAAACCAACAGCTACCGGGTAAACTGATAGCCAGTTATTTATATATTACCGGCAATCCACACACCAATTTACAAGCGGTAAATAGTAACTTTGACTACCAAACATTGATTATTGATGGCAGCAACAGTAACCAAACCGTTGAAAGATTTACTGAAGGCGCAAAGGCACTCAATGTAAACTATAAAATATTAAAACGTAACAATTCGCTGATTATAGTATCTAATTAACAACATTAAACTAACTACCAATAAATTTGTCTTTAAGCTAAAAACAGGTAAATTGGTATAATCAAATTAAAACAATGAGGATAAAATTTTTAAATGTTGCCTTAGGCCTTGCCCTTACCGCAACTGTAATGAGTGCAAGCGCACAAAAAAAATACACCGAAGGCGTAGTAAACTTTACTACAGCCATGATGGGGCAGCAAATAAATGCCAAAAGTTATTTCCGGGCAGATTCAAACGCCTTTGCTTTTTCGAACGGCCCCGCCAACATCAAAATTTTGACTGATGCCGGCGCTAAATCAATGGTTATTTTGGTTGATGTTCCTGTTGCCAATATTAAAAAGGCAGCCGTTGCAACACCAGATGATATTGACCAGGCAATGGCTGGTTTACCGCAGTTTACTTTTGCACCAGGCACCGAAACTAAGGTTATCAATGGCTTTAACTGTAAAAAAGTGGTGGCTACTGATAAAAAAACCAGCAAAACTTTCGATATCTGGATCACCAATGATATTGAAATACCATTGGCTGGCGTAGCTAAGTACTACCAGGGTATTGGCGGCTTCCCGGTTCAATATACATCATTTAGCCAGGGCCAGTCAACCGAGGTAACTGTTACCAGTGTAACCGAGCAAAAAGTTCCTGCAGGTACATTTGGCATCCCTGCCGATTTTGAAAAGATAACACTTGACGATTTGAAGGCTATGCGCGGCGGCAGATAAGCCAAACTTTAACAATTAACTAAAGGTTTCTTAACATTGCAGTAAAGTACTACTTTTGTACCCCTGTATGTTAAGAAACCTTTTCAGTTTAGTGCGCTTCCTTTTATTCTGGTTATTGTTCTTCGCAATAACCCGGCTGGCGTTCGAACTATATTTTCTGCCTAAACTTAAAGATGCCGGCCTAAGCGACATCATACAAACCTATTTTTACGGCCTCAGGCTTGATGCTTCGGCAGCAGCCTACATCAGTGCCATCCCCCTTTTGGTTTTCCTGGTTAACTGGTGTATACCAAATACGCATATCAAACCCATCTGGCTTAAAATATATGTTTGGGTTTGCCTGTTTTTTATCTCGCTAAATACGGGTCTCAATTTCAACATTTTCCGCGAGTGGGGTACCAAGGTGGTGTTCAGGGTATTTAAATCGCTGTACGATGCGCCATCCGAAGCATTTGCCTCAACAGGCTCTTCGCCGGTGGGCCGCACGGTTACCATTTGCCTGGTGCTATTAGCCTCGGGTATATATCTGTCATTAAAGATCATTGACTTTAAATTTGAAAAGCCGGCGGTGGAGCCCAGGCTAAAAACGATAATTATCATTTTGCTCCTTTTCTTCAACTTTTTGCTGATGCGCGGCGGTTTACAACCTGTACCCGTAGATCAAAATTCAGCCTATTTTTCCGACCGTGAATTCCTCAACCAGGCAGCCCTTAATACCGAATGGAACCTGTTTAACAATGTAGTTGAAAACCTTGGCCGCCCGTACAACCCGTTTGTGTTTATGCAGCCAGGCAGCGCTACCCAACTTGTGCAGGAAGCTTATAGCTATAATGGTGACAGCACAAGAAATATACTTACCACCAACAGGCCAAACATTGTAATTATCCAGATAGAAAGCTATACCGCCGATGTAATTGAATCGTTGGGCGGCGATAAAGGCGTGGCCTCCAACTTTGAAAAATTCATCAAAAACGGCATCCTGTTCAACAATATTTATTCATCCGCCGACAGGACCGATAAAGGCATCGTATCTATCATGAGCGGCTTCCCTTCGCAGGCCATTCGTACCATTGTTGCCGATACTTTAAAAAACAAAAAGCTGCCGGCAATATCGTCGTCGCTTAAAACTGCGGGGTACCCAACATCCTATTTTTATGGCGGCAAAAGCAATTACATGCATTTTGACCTGTTTATGAAAAACCACCAGGTTGATCATATTACCGACGAACTGGCTTTTGACAAAAGCCTGGTTAAAACCCAGTGGGGCGTATACGACGATGTGCTTTTTGCCAAACACCTGGATTTTGCCCAACAACAAAAGCAGCCTTTTTTTACCTACCTGCAAACATCAACCAATCATGAACCTTTTGTACTGCCGGGCAAGCCGCACTTCCCACAGGAAGATAAAGATGGCGACGCAGCCAACAAATTCAGAAGTACTGCCTACTTTACCGACTCGTGCCTCAACGCCTATTTTGAACAAGCCAAAAAGCAGGCATGGTATAAAAACACCCTCTTTATTTTAGTAGCCGACCACGGCCACCGCCTGCCGCGCAATGTATCCGAAGCTTATAACCCCGTAAAATACCACATCCCGTTGCTATTTTTGGGCGAAGTAATAAAACCCGAATACCGCGGCAAAAAAATTAACAAACTGGGCGGGCAAACCGATATTGCCACCACCCTGCTTACCCAATTGGGGCTGCCCCATCAACAGTTTAAATGGTCGAAAGATTTGCTGAACCCTACCACTAAAGATTTTGCTTTTTTTGACTGGGACAACGGCTTTTGCTTTATGACCCCCCAGCAAGTGGTATCGTACGATAACTCAGGCCGCAGGGTAGTTTATACGGGCAATAAAAACGCGGATGCAAAGACTACTGATAATGTGCTGCTATACGGTAAGGCCTTTTTGCAGGAGGTGTATACAGAGTATATGAGGTATTAAACACGATTTTCAGGATTTTACAGGATTGACTGGATTTTTTTCTGAACCAGAATTTTTAGAATTAAAGAATTGGCAGAATTTAGATTAACAAACGTGCTATATTAATAGCGCTCTTAGTTTGCTCTTTGACTTTTAATAACCGAAATTTGGATATGCTTACAGAAGAAGAATTAGACGAATTGGAAGATATTCGATTATATGACGAAGTGAAATTACTTAACGAACCCTCGATCCCAATTGAAGACGCATTCAAAATACTCGATGAAAAACGGCGGATTTCGTCAGCAGACCAATTAAAAAATTCTGCACATTCCTAAATTCAACAAATTCAGGTTCAGAAATAAATTTTGAATTTTAACTTTCGAATTTTGAATTTAGCGCCGCTCCCAGCTGCTCTACCCACATTTCAAACAGTTTGGTTTCAAAGGCTACCGCTTTATTGGCGTGTTTTTCCCAATCGGGCGAGAATTTGTGCAGCTGGTTAAGCATTTCTTCCAGGTGACCTTCTTCTTCCAGGATGATTGATTTTACGTTTACCTTGCTGCCTGCTTCGTCAAGTGCAGACTGGTAGATAGGGTAAAGCTCATCGGCACGAACTTCAATAGCATAGGTTACCAGCAGGTAAGCAGCAAAGCGGAGTTCTGCTCCTGTAAGGTTTAATTCGCTTTTGAGGTATCGGCAAACATCAATATCCAGTTGGTTTAAATAGTATTTACTTGAACCGGGGGCCAGCAGGTACTCGACGGCGTAGGTTGGCAGCTCCACTCCTGTTTTTTCCAGTTGTTTTTTGAGGTAGAAGGCATGGCGATGCTCTTCGGCAGCATGTTTCAGGATAATATAGGTCACAGTAAGCGGGTCTTCACTGGCCGAAATTTTGCGGGCCCCGGTGTTTTCCATCAGCGACAGCGTGTTTAGCCAGCGCGAATGTAACTGGTTATCGGCTATTATTTGTGGTAGAAGTTTGTTTAATAACATGTTATATTTCTTGTAATGCCTGCTCTATTTTGCTGTAAACATACTGTAGTTCATCATCAGTAATGCAATACGGCGGTAAAATGTAAATTACGTTGCCCAGGGGGCGTAATATAACACCGGCAGTTAAAAAGTAATGGTATAATTTATCGCGAAGCGAGCTGAAATAAGAGGTATTATCCCCCGTTCCCCACTCCATTGCCAGTATGGTACCGGTTTGCCTCACGTTTTTTATTTTAGGGTGATGTTTAATTTTACCAGCAAACAATGCATGCGCATTAACAATCCGCTGGATATTTGCAGTTGTTTGGGGTTGTTCAAACAAATCCAGGCTTGCCAGTGCCGATGCGCAGGCTATTGGGTTGGCTGTAAAAGAATGGCCGTGAAAAAGCGTTTTCAAACGATCATCAGATAAAAAGGCATCGTAGATGTGTTGGGTACAGGTGGTTAAGCCTAATGCCATAGTACCGCCCGTTAAGCCTTTTGAAAAGCACATGATATCGGGCTGTACGTCGAGATAATCGCATGCAAATGATTTTCCTGTACGGCCAAACCCAGTGAAAATTTCGTCGTCAATCATCAGCACTCCTTCCTGTTTGCAGTGGGCCATCAATTCATTTAGGTATTGGGCCTCGTACATCAGCATGCCCGCAGATCCCTGCACCAATGGCTCGAAAATAAAACAAGCCAGTTCGGATTTGAGATGTGAGATGTGAGATTTGAGACTTTGGATGTTTTCTTTGTTGGGCGTATCAATAAACTCTACTTCGAACAATAAACTATCAAAGGCTTTGGTAAATGCGCTACGACCGCTTACTGCCATGGCACCAAAGGTATCGCCGTGATAGGCGTTGTTTAAAGCCAGTATTTTGGTACGCTGATGTCCCTTATTATTCCAGTATTGAAGGCACATTTTTATAGCTACCTCGATGGCGGTTGAGCCATTGTCGGAGTAAAATACTTTTTGCTGGTTGTTGGGCAAATGGGTCAATAACCGCTCGGCTAATTCAACTGCGCCTTCATGGGTAAACCCCGCGAAGATCACATGCTCCAGTTTTTGCAACTGCTCTGCTACTTTTTGGGCGATATACGGATGCGCGTGCCCGTGAATGTTTACCCACCACGACGATACAGCATCAATATATTGCTTACCCGATTCATCAAACAACAAAGCGCCTGCTCCCCTTACTATGGGTACGGGCGGCGCCGCTGTTTTCATTTGGGTATAGGGGTGCCATATTACTTTAAGGTCGCGTTCGGTAAGGCTCATAGCTCATCCTGTAAAAGTTCAACTACCCGTTTATCGGTAGGGAATGCAAAATCAGCAATACTTAGGGCAGTTAAGTTTATCCACCTGAATGACTGTAGCACTTCTCCTTCACCGTCAAAATCAAAGGCTATGGTTTTGGTAACTAAATTTACCGGGCTTACGCTACGTACCAGATAGTAAACGCTGATGACCTGCGAATTGTTAAAAGCCGATTTTACAAAAAAATCGGTTGTATAAAAATGCCCTACAATCTCAATATCCAGGTTGCACTCCTCCATGAATTCGCGCTTCAGGCCGTCAAGCAGGCCTTCACCCAATTCAAGGCCGCCACCGGGGAACTTGGTAAATTGCATCCCATATTCCTGCTCATCGCTTACCAGCAATTCGTCGTTATCATTAAGCAACAGGCCGTAAACCCTTACATTAAAATACGCTGCCATTATTCAAAGTGTTTTTTATTTCGTACTACAATATCCATCGTCCACTCAATGGTTTCTGTTTTAGCCTCGCTCCTGATGGGGCAATTGGGCATGCTGCAATAGTGGCAGCAATTGGGCAAGCAGGGGTCGGTATGGATAAACAATTCGGTTTTTATACCTACCTCCTGGTTAATCATTTTATCAACCAGCGATACCTCGTTATGCACCGTGGTCAAATCAAAATAGCTGGGTAGTGTCAGGTGGCAGTCAATATGCAGTTCATGACCATATTTTTGAGCACGCAGGTTATGCACATCAATCCAGGCATCGCGGCGCTTATCGCTTAATACCTTTATCACTTCATTAACTACATCAATGTCGGCCTCGTCCATCAGTCCGCCTACAGAGCGGCGTACCAGCTTGTAGGCGCTATAAATTAAATACAAGGCTACCAGTATAGATAAAGCACTATCAAGCCATACCAGGCCCACAAAGTGGATCAATAGTAAACCAGCCACCAGGCCAATGCTGGTTACCATATCGGCTATTAAATGATGCCCGTCTGCATCAAGCGTTATTGACCGTAATACTTTCCCCTTATGGATCATATAATAACCCAAAGCGCCGTTAACAGCGCCGGTTGCGCCAATAATAACCGCGCCGGTGAGCAAATCATGAATATTTTCGGGATGAATTAAACTATAAACCGATTTTCCGATAATGATGAGTCCGGCAATGCCTATAAGCGATCCTTCGATAAATACCGAAAAGTACTCTACCTTGCCATGCCCGTAGGGGTGATTTTCGTCGCGTGGCTGTGCAGCAAGGTATATACTAAAGAAAGCGAAGGAGCTGGCTATTACATTAACGATACTTTCGGCGGCATCGCTTAATACAAAATTGGAACCGGTTAAAAAGTAAGCCCCGAATTTCGCCATCATTAACACTATACCCGTAATCAGCGAAATTAATATGATCCTTTTTTGTTCCTTCAAAACAATCTTTATTAGGCCGCAAATTTATAAATAACAAGCGTAAGTAGCAGTAAAGTTATTTTCTATATTTGCCGCGATAACATAATTTATATGAGCGCATTAAGTAACCGGATAAATAATCTGTCCGAATCAGCAACAATTAAAATGGCCAAATTGGGCCGTGAACTTGCCGCAAAAGGCGTGGATGTGATCAGTTTGAGCTTTGGCGAGCCTGATTTTCATACACCAGAACACATCAAAGAAGCTGCCAAGCAGGCCATGGATAAAAACTTTACCTACTATACTCCGGTAGCGGGCTATCCTGAACTGCGTAAGGCTGTTGTTGCCAAGCTAAAGAATGAGAACAACCTTGATTATGATTTTAGCCAGATTGTGGTTTCGACAGGAGCTAAACAAGCCATCGCCAACGCGGTATTATGTTTGGTTAACCCGGGCGAAGAAGTAATTATCCCTACCCCTTACTGGGTATCGTACAGCGAGGTGGTTAAACTTGCCGAAGGTGTAAGCGTTTTTATAAACACTACCGTTGAGCAAAACTTTAAAATTACCCCTGAGCAATTAGAAGCCGCTATTACTCCCAAAACCAAATTATTTATGTTTTCGTCGCCTTGTAACCCAACAGGCAGCGTTTACAGTAAAGATGAACTGGAAGGTTTGGCAAAGGTATTTGAAAAACACCCGCATGTATACATTTTAAGCGATGAGATTTATGAGCACATCAACTACGTTGATAAACATGAATCAATAGCGCAGTTTGATTACATTAAAGACCGTGTGATCATCATCAACGGCTGGTCGAAAGCGTTTGCCATGACTGGTTGGAGAATTGGTTACACTGCATCAAATAAAGAGATAGCTATTGCCTGCGATAAAATGCAGGGACAAATAACCTCTGGTACCTGTTCAATCACCCAACGTGCCGGTGTTGCCGCTTACGAAGGCGGATTAGAAACCGTACTGGAAATGCGGTCCGCATTTAAAAAGCGCCGCGACATAGTATACAAGTTATTGAGCGAAATTGAAGGACTAAAAGTAAACCTGCCCGATGGTGCGTTTTATTTCTTCCCCGAAGTAACTTCATTCTTTGGTAAGAGCTACAATGGCAGAACCATTAAAGATGCTGATGAACTGAGTATTTATCTTTTAGAAGAAGCCCATGTTGCCACCGTTGGCGGCGATTCGTTCGGCGATCCTACTGCTATCCGTTTATCATACGCCGCGGCCGAAGATAAGTTGATTGAAGCGGTAAAAAGGATTAAAGAAGCCTTGGGGAAACTGGTTTAAATTCTGAACCGGAATTTATCGAATTAAAAAATTATCAGAATTTGAATAAAAATTCAATAAATTCTATTAATTCGTTTAATTCGAGTTCAGACGACAAACAAGAAAGCCCCTCATCATCACGACGAGGGGCTTTCCTGTTCATTAGTGTTTCGGAATATTATAATCCAAACCCATAAGCTATACGTAACCCTACTGTGCCGTAGTTATTACCCTGGCCAGAGAAGTTTTCGTAACGTGCACCTATATCCCATGATTTGGTTGCATAACCTAAACCCGGAGCAAGGATAAGTTTGGTATCTTTATGCTCACCTGCAATAGGCTCATGAGTTTCGAAACCGGCACCTGCTTCACCTGAGAAATAAAAACCATCGGCAACAAAAGCCTTTATACCTGCTTTAACTGGTACAATACCAAGTGACCTGCCCTTTACAGTAACAGTGGTAGTTGACGTTGCATCGGTAAAAGTTTGGGAATAAGACTTGCCGAAGAAATTATAGTAACCAGAAGTTAGTGTTAAGGCAACATTGTTATTCACACCGTATTGTAAACGGGCAGTACCACCCAAACCTACATTTGAACCATCATGAAGATTCCCAACAGGCAATAAACCTTCAACACCTACGCCAAAGCGAAGTGCGTTTGCGGGAGTAGTTTGAGCATTAACATTTGATCCGATAAAAATAGCTGCTGCTGTAAAAGCACCGGCTATAATTTTTGTCATTGTTTTCATAGTTGTATTTTTTAGTAAATAGTCTGCGGTTAAAATTTGGCCGCGTTGATAGCCCTTTTACAAATACTTTGCCATTGTAGCCATTTTTGACGCTTGTGAGATTGGCATGACGAATGAAAACCTGAGATTTATAACAAGTATGTTACAAAAATTAAATGCTTAAACATTGATTATCAATGCGCTATTTTATCATTAAACAACAATTTTATATCAATTTCAATAATTAAATTAACATCAAATTAATGTACAGAAAAAAGGAACACTACTGTTCACGATAGTGTATTCAAATGAAGAAATTCTGTTTGGTTTAAACTAAAATGGTATAAAAAGCGCCACCCGATAATTAATTTGGCGGCTTGCCAAAAACAAAAAAGAGAGGTTTTCGGCCTCTCTTTTTTGTTTTATTACAATTTTATTAAAAATTAAGCTTGTGGCTCGTGCCCTTTTTCGGGCTTATAATTTTTTTCCATTTCGGCAAGCTTGTCTTTACCGTAAGCCAATTTGGTAATCAGGTAATACAACACCGGCACAATAAATATGGCCAACGATGTAGCGGTTAACATCCCTCCAAATACCGTCCACCCTATGGTTTTCCTGGCTTCGGCACCGGCGCCAGAAGCTATCATCAGTGGCACAACGCCCAATATAAAGGCCATTGATGTCATAATGATTGGCCTTAGCCTTAGCCTCACAGCCTCAAGCGTGGCTTTTTCAAGGTTCATGCCCTTATCTACCCGCTCTTTGGCAAACTCTACAATCAGGATGGCGTTTTTGGCGGCCAGTCCTATCAACGTTATCAAACCAATCTGTGCGTAAACGTTGTTGGTAAGGTCGGGCCAGAAAGTAAGGAAAAGGATAGCCCCAAACGCGCCTAATGGTACCGATAGCAGTACCGAGAATGGCACCGACCAGCTTTCATACAAAGCAGCAAGGAACAGGAATACAAACCCGATTGACAGGGCAAATATGTAAACCGTTTTCGATCCGGATAGTAGTTCCTCGCGGCTTAATCCCGAAAACTCGTATCCAAAACCTTGTGGTAATGATTTGGCCGCAACTTCTTTTAAGGCGGTAATAGCATCCCCACTACTGTAACCCGGTTTGGTACTGCCATTTATTTCGGCCGAGCGGAACAGGTTATAATGGGCAATTAACGGCGAATTTTCAATAACCTTGTAGGATGTAAGGGTACTTAAGGGCACCATGGTGCCAAACTGGTTGCGCACAAAGTACTGCCCAATATTACTTATGTTGCTCCTAAACGCAGTATCAGCCTGCGCAAGCACCCTGAAGTTTCGCCCGTAAATAGTAAAATCGTTTATATAGGTACTGCCCAGGTATGTTTGCAGGGCACTGTTAACATCAGCTATTGATACGCCTAATTTTTTGGCCTTCTCCCTATCAATAGTTAGTTGATAAGCAGGTGTACTTGCTGTAAAAAAGGTAAAGGCCCTGGCAATTTCGGGCCGTTTGTTAACTTCTCCAACAAAGGTTTTCAGCGTTTTTTCAAACACTTTGATATCGCCCCCGGCTTGTTTTTCTTCAAGGATAAATGAAAAGCCACCTGTGCTGCCCAAACCTGGTATAGCAGGCGGTTGAATAACAATTACGTTGGCTTCTTTAAACCGTGCCAGTTTTTTGGTTAGCTTACCAACAAGGGCCGTAATTTGCTGCGATTTTTCTTTACGCTCGTCCCAGGGTTTAAGCTGCACAAACATGGTTGCACTATTGGCCTTACTGGCAAAACTAATAGCGTTTAAGCCTCCCAGAGCGGCGTAGTGCGCTATCTCGGGAACGCTGTCTAACGTTTTCATCATCTGGTGCAGTACATCAACAGTACGTACGGTTGACGATGCTTCGGGCAGGTCATACGTAATATAAACACGGCCATCATCTTCCAGCGGTATAAAGCCTGATGGTTTGCTGTGAAAAAGCCACACCGCGCCAACAATAATACATACCAGTATAATAATAACAAATTTGGAGTTTTTGATACCCTTATCAACCGTGTTGCGGTACTTGCCCGTTACGCGGGTAAACCATTCATTAAATACAAAGAAGAATTTATTAAGCCCTTTTGATTTATTATCTATTTTATGCGGACGAAGCAACAGCGTACACAAAGCCGGTGTTAATGAAAGCGCCACAAAAGCCGATATCAGTACCGATATAGCTATAGTGATGGCAAATTGCTGGTAAAGCCGCCCTACAATGCCGGGTACAAAGCCCACCGGCACAAATACAGCCGCCAGGATCAACGCGATGGCAATTACCGGTGCCGATATATCGGCCATGGCGTGTTTGGTAGCCTCTGTTGGCGTCATCCCCTCCTCGTCCATATAATGCTGCACAGCCTCAACCACCACAATGGCATCATCAACCACAATACCGATGGCCAGTACAAACCCAAAGAGGGTTAGGGTATTGATAGTGAAGTGCAACGGTATAAAGAAAATGAACGTACCTATAATAGATACAGGAATTGCCAGAACCGGGATGAGCGTTGAGCGCCAGTTTTGCAGGAATAAAAATACCACCACAATAACCAGCCCCAAAGCAATAAGCAAGGTATCAACCACTTCGCTTACAGATACCTTTACCACGGTAACTGCTTCAAACGGTACTACGTAATCAATATCGGCAGGGAAGCTTTTTTTAAGCTCGTTCATGGTGGCATACACATTCTCGGCAGTCTCCAGCGAGTTGCTGTTTGGCGCCTGGTAAACCAGCAGGTATGATGCCCTTTTGCCATCAACAAACGAATTACCCGAGTAGTTAAACTTACCCAGTTCAATACGTGCCACATCCTTTAAATGAACAATGGCGCCGGTACTGGGCACTGTTTTAATTATTACATTCCCAAATTCTTCAGGTTTGCTCAAACGACCTTTAACCAGCACCGAGTATTCAAAGGTTTGGGCTTTTTGTTGCGGTGTTGCACCAACGGTTCCGGGGGCAACCTGGGCGTTTTGCTCGGCCAGGGCAGCAGTAACATCGGCAGCTGTCATCCCGAGGGCTGCAAGCTTATCGGGATTGAGCCAGATGCGCATACTGAAATCATCGGCACGGGTAACTACGTCGCCCACGCCTTTGGTACGCAATATAGCGTCCTTTATAAAAACGTTGGTATAGTTATCGGTAAAAGTAACATCATGACTTCCCTTTGGCGAAAACATGGCCACCAGCATTAATATACTGGGGTTACGTTTACGTACCACAAGGCCAAGGCGCTGTACCTCCTGTGGTAAAGTAGGCGTTGCAATGCCCACCCGGTTTTGCACATCAAGCGCTGCAATATTAATATCAGTACCTACATCAAAGTTAACGGTCATGCTCATCTGGCCGTTGCTGCTGCTGTTGCTTTGCAGGTAGGTCATGCCGGGCACACCATTTACCTGAACCTCTACAGGGGTTGCAACAGTTTGCTCAACAGTGAGGGCATCGGCACCGGTGTAAGTACCTGTCACCGAAACCGTGGGCGGCGTTATATCAGGATATTGCCCAATAGGCAGGCTGCTCATTGACAGTAAACCTACAATAACAATCACTAATGAGATCACTATCGCGGTAACCGGTCGTTTTATAAAAGTATCTGCAATCATTCTTTTTATTATTAAGTTTCGCAGGTGTTATCCTGCCAATCGCTTAAATCTTTCCTTATCTGTTCATACTATTTTTTGGGGGCTGCACCAGCCGGCGGGCCACCTGCGCCAAGGGTAATCCTGCCGCCATCGCGCAAGCGCTGGAAACCATCGGTTACCACTTTATCCCCGGCTTTAATGCCATCCATTACAACAATACTGGTATTTACACGTGGGCCAAGCTTTACTTTTATTTGTTTGGCAATAGTATCGCGCCTGTCTTTTACGGTTTTATCGGCGCCGGTATCTTTAACCGTGGTATCCCGGGTTACAAAAACAAAAAACTCGCCCATTTGCTCGGTAACCGCTTTATTAGGTATTTGCACCCGCTTGCCCGATTGACTGTTAAGTACCTGTAAAACACAGCTCATACCATCCTTCAGCACATCATCTTCGTTCGGGAACTGGATCCTTACTTTTATACTACCAGTACCGCTGCTTACTCCCCTGTCAATAGCTAAAACTTTACCAGTTTTATTATAAGTTGTGCCATCGGGTAACTGTAATTTAAATGTGGTATCGCTGCTTGATTTTTGCAGGCCATAAAAACGGTTAATATCCTGCTCGTTAATTACCACGTCCACCCCAATTGGGTGCTCGGCCGATATGGTGTTCATCAGCGTTGTACCAATGGCCACCTGCGCTCCTAACCTCACCTGCGATATGCCGATACGGCCTGTAAATGGTGCACGTATGGTAGCGTACGATAGATCGGTGGCTGCCGATGCAAGGCCTGCTTTGGCCACTGCAACCGAACTTTTGTTGGTTTCATAAGCTGCAACGGCCTGGTCTACAGTCTGCCGTGCAATAGCATCGTTTTTCAACAACATGTTGTAACGGTCAACATCTTTTTGTGCTTTGGTAAGGTTGGCCTGCGCACTCAATACATTGGCTGCAGCCTGCTGGTAAGCTGCTTCATATTTACGCTTATCAATTTCATAAAGCACTTTTCCTTTTTCAACAATATCGCCTTCTTTAAAAAATATACCGGTTACAAACCCTGGTACCTGGCTGCGCAGTTCAACGGTATTAATGGATATAACCGTTCCCTGGTAGCTATCATAATAGGTAGCGTTACCAACTGTGGCATCGGCAATTGAAACCGGCGTTGGCGGCGGGGCGGCCGCGCCTTTTTTATCCTGTTTGCCGCATGATGCCCATACCAATAATGCTGCAGGGGCTAACCAATATATATATCTGTTCTTCATTATAGTGATTTGTTCGTTTGAGTGTTTTTTTTATATCCTGAGTGCTAATCTTATTTATTGTACGGGCAATGTGCCTAATGCTTTTTGCAGATCAATTTTGCTGGCCAGCAGTTGGAACAGCGCGTTATAATAATTCAGCTCAGCCGTCCGCAGGTCCGATTGCGCTACAATAACATCAAGGTAAGTTTTAACACCTTCGCGGTATTGCAGGCTTACTATTTTATATACATCTTTTGCAAGGTCAACATTTTCGCGCACCAGTTTATAGCCGGTAAAATTGCTTTTGTAACCGGCAAGGGCTTGTATATACTCGGTATAAAGGCTGTTTTTGGTATTTACAATATCAAGGTCGGTACGTTCAACCTGTAAACGCGCCTTGCTTAAATTCTGAAGTCGCTTACCGCCCTGAAAAATGGGCAGGTTTAATGTTAAGCCTACATAACCTGTGGGGTAGGCATTACTATACAGCGGGCTAAAATTGTGGTTAAAGTAGGCATAATTATAACTACCCACCGCCGATAGCGAAGGCAAAAAGCCATAATGGTAATAATCAACATTTAAAATCTTCAGCGCTTTACTGGCTTGCAGCAACCGGTACTCAATACGGTTATTTACATCAAGCACCTGGTTGGTATCAATGGCAGCCTCTTGCTCATAGCGCGATGAATCATAAGCCAGCGTAAGTGTATTGGGCCCGGCTACACCCATAATTTGTTTTAAATAAGCAGTTTTACTTTTGATAGACTCCTCGGTCGATTTACGGGTGGCGATTGAATTATTAAGGGCGATGGTTGCCTGTTTAAAATCTGTTTTATCAGATACGCCTGCCTGGTATCGGTTGGTAGCATCCTTTAAACTCCGTTGCAGCCTGGTAATATCTTCATTGGTAATATCCAGTTGTTTTTGCGACAACAGCACATCAAAAAAAGCCTTGCTTACATCTGTTACCACATTTATCTGGCTGCTTAGCGTGTTATCCTTATAGTACTCCCGCGAATATTTTGACGCCTTTGAAGCCAGCAGCACATCATTATTATAAATAACCTGCGATGCGGTAACACCCAGGGTTGACAGGTTACGGATACTGCCCGCGTTTGACGGAATGTTGGCTCCTGACGAACCCGCCTGCGGCTGTCCTTTAAAATAGTAATTATAAAGGCCCGATGAATTTACCTGGGGCAGCCATCCCGATAAGCCGATCCTGATATCACGTTCGTTAATCTGCTCATCAATAGAAGCCTGCCTTACAGCCGGCTGGTTGCGCAACGCGTAATCAACAGCCTGCTTTAACGTAACTGGCCCGGTAATTGTATCAGCACCTGTTTGCGCGAAAGATTGCGAATGTAAAATTAATGTTAAATTGACTATCGTTAAGAGGGATAAGTACTTTAGTTTTTTCATACAGAGGAAATAGATGTCAATGGTCGCCGACCTAAACTACAAATGCAGCTGCACTTAGTTTTAGTTTAAATTATATAGGGAATGTGCGAATATGTGGTTAATATTAGCAAATTAGCATCAACCACAAAAATTTTACGTAAACTTTATAAAAATGCGACAAAAAACGTGTTTTGGCCGTTTTTACAAAAAAATGAAAATAAGGGATAGCAAATAAATAAAAATTTTAATTAATTTGCCATGTGGTTTAATACGGCTTTGTCAGAACTTAAACGTTCGGGAAAGCTTATTTAAAAAAAATTACATTTACCGTATAAGTTATACACTTATTCATGGTATTTTTACGCAAAATTAAAGCAGAGTTAATACATGGTTAAAAAACTACATGGGAAGATCGCCGAGTTCCAGGTTGCAAATATGCTCCGGGAGAAGGGATTGTATCCTTATTTCAGGCCTATTGAGTCTGCTCAGGACACTGAAGTATTAATTGACAACAAAAGGGTATTAATGTTTGGATCTAACTCATACTTAGGCCTTACCAACCACCCCAAAATTAAAGAAGCTTCAAAAAAAGCGATTGATAAATATGGCACAGGCTGTGCCGGATCGCGTTTCTTAAATGGTACACTGGATATTCATATTGAGTTAGAAAACAGGCTTGCCACTTTAGTTGGTAAAGAAGCCGCCGTTTTATTTAGCACAGGCTACCAGGTAAACCTTGG
This sequence comes from Mucilaginibacter sp. P4_D1, assembly GCF_056401935.1. Classification (NCBI taxonomy): domain Bacteria; kingdom Pseudomonadati; phylum Bacteroidota; class Sphingobacteriia; order Sphingobacteriales; family Sphingobacteriaceae; genus Mucilaginibacter; species Mucilaginibacter sp. P4_D1. The sequence continues at coordinate 309,446 of NZ_JBFUIJ010000003.1, read as the reverse complement.
CGTACTATCCTGCATTACCGGACGTAATGATTACATTATTTTAGACGAATACGATCATGCCTGCATCATTGATGGTAGCCGACTTTCGTTTTCAAAAGTGTTAAAATACGCCCACAATGACATGAACGACCTGCAGCGCAAGCTGGCATTATTGCCCGAAGAAGCTGTAAAGGTTATTGCAGTTGATGGTATTTTCAGCATGGAAGGTGATATTGTTAAGTTACCTGAAATAGTTCAGCTTGCCGACCAATATGGTGCAAACATCATGGTTGATGATGCGCATAGCCTTGGGGTTATCGGTCATAATGGGGCAGGTACTGCATCGCACTTTGGGCTTACCAAGGATGTTGACCTTATTATGGGAACCTTTAGTAAGTCATTAGCTTCATTAGGTGGTTTTATTGCTGCCGATAAGGATACTGTTGACTTTATTAAACACCGCGGCCGTTCGTTAATGTTCAGCGCGAGTATGACACCAGGATCTGTTGGCAGCGTAATTGCAGCATTGGATATTATGGAATCAGAACCCGAAAGGATTCAGAAACTTTGGGATAATACCAATTATGCTATGAAACTTTTGCTTGACGAAGGTTTTGACCTTGGCCCAACCGAAAGCCCGATATTGCCTATCTACGTACGCGATAACGAGAAAACTTTCCTGGTAACCAAACAACTGCAAGCGGCTGGCATTTTTGTTAACCCTGTTGTTTCGCCGGCTGTACCTTCAGATTCATCGTTGCTGCGTTTCTCATTAATGGCTACTCATACATTTGAGCAAATTGAAGAAGCTGTTGAAAAGCTGACTAAAGTATTTAAAGAAGTAGGCGTTACTTCTGTTAAAGAAAAAATATAACCATATAAAGTGTCCGTGTGTATGACTGGCTGCTGTTTTATTAAAAGCAAGCCTGTACACACGGACTTTTACGTTCATATAGCCCTTAGGGCAACCAATTAGTGCAAACCACTCATGATAAAAATTGTAACTGTTAGTTCCAAAAAGGAACTGGCTTCATTTATTGATTTTCCGCATGATTTGTATGAGGGCGACCCAAACTATGTTCCAGAACTGTTTATAGCCCAGCGCGACCTGCTAACCATCCACCCTTTTCATAAGCATAACAAGTTACAACCATTTTTAGCCTACGACGGCGATAAAATTGTAGGCCGTATCGCAGCCATCCTGAATAACGCCCACAACGAATACAATCAGAAAAACGATGGTTTTTTTGGCTTTTTTGATTGTATAGATAGCACCGAGGTTTCAAACCTGTTGTTTGATGTAGTTACCGGCTGGCTTAAAAACAAAGGTGTAACCGGCCAGCTTTTAGGCCCGGTGAACTTTAGCACCAATGAATCTTGCGGATTATTGATTAAAGGCTTTGATAGCCCGGCGTTTTTAATGAACACCTACAATAAACCGTATTACGCCAACCTTATTGAAAGCTATGGCTTTGGTAAGGATGTTGACATGATAGCATGGCACTGGGACGGGCAGGAATATGATGATAAATCGGTAAGGTTATTAAACTCTTTAGAGGAGCGTTTAAAACGGAGCAATATCATTATCCGCAAAGTAAATTTAAAAAAATTCAAAGAGGAAGCAGCCAAGCTTCGCGAAGTATATAACTCGGCCTGGGATAGTAATACCGGCTTTGTGCCCTTAACCGACGAGGAATTTGATTACCTGGCCAAAGATCTTAAACTGATCCTCGATCCTGATTTTGCATTGGTTGCCGAGCAAAATGGCAAAATAGTAGCCTTTGGTTTGGCCCTGCCCAATTATAACGAGATTTTTCAGAAAATAAAACGTGGCCGTTTGTTGCCAACCGGCATATTTAAACTGCTGTTTGGTAAAAAAAATATACAAAGCATCCGCATTTATGCGTTAGGGGTAATAGATGGTTACCGTAAAATGGGTATTGAGGCCTGTTTATATGGTACTATTATCAGAGAGTACAAGGCCAAAGGCTTTAAACACGCCGAAGCCGGTTGGACTTTAGAGCATAATGACATGGTAAACCGGGCTATAGAAGCCATCAAAGGCGACCCGTATAAAACATACAGGTTGTACCAAAAAACGATATGAGGGAAAAGGTTTTGATAACCGGGGCAAGCGGTTTTGCTGGGTTTCATATTATCGAAGAGGCATTACACAACAACCTTGAGGTATATGCCGCCGTGCGCAAAAGCAGCAAAACAGATCACCTGAAAAATCTCGATATCAAATTTGTCAACCTTAATTACCGCGACCTTACTGCGCTAAAACAACAACTGGCCGATATCAAGCCCGATTATATTATCCACGCGGCCGGCGTTACGGCAGCAAAATCACAGGCGGCCTATAACTATATTAATGCCACCCATACGTTCAACCTCGCTTCTGCCGCGGTACAGGCGGGCATTAACCTGAAAAAGTTTGTGCTCATCAGCAGCCTGGCAGCACTTGGGCCGCTTAAAACATTATCCGGCACCATCAGCGAAACTATCAAACCCAACCCGGTTACTGCTTATGGCCGCAGTAAGCTACTGGCCGAAGAACAGTTAAGGACGGTTGAAAATTTAAACTATACTATATTGCGGCCAACGGCTATTTATGGCCCAAGGGATACAGGAATATTTATATTTTTTAAGCAGCTTACCCGAGGCCTTGAGCCGTATATGGGCAAGGCCGATCAAAAACTAACCTTTATATATGTAAAGGATGTAGCCAAAGCTTCCATAAAATCATTGTACGACGGAAACAATACAGATTATAATTTGAGCGACGGCAATTTTTACAGTAAATATGAGTTAGCCAACTTAGCCAAGGAAGCTTTGAGCTTAAAAACCTTTAAATTTCATTTACCTGTAATATTTGTAAAAATAATAGCCTTTGTATCAGAAAAAGTGAGTTCTTTGAGCAATAAAGCCGCCATTATAAATATGGAGAAGCTTGACGAACTCATGGCCGTTAACTGGTCGGTTGATATCGAAAAAGCGAAGTCGCAGCTGGGGTTTTATCCGGCCTACAATTTACAAACCGGCTTAATTGAAACACTAAAGTGGTATAGGGCCAACGACTGGTTGTAACGCCCGGCAAAAAAACATGATTACATAAAGTACTAAAAATTGACTAAAACATAAATATTATCAACTTACTTAAACGTTTAAGTAAGTTGATAATCAAGGACTTATCAATAAACGCAACTTTAAAAACAACAAAAGGTAAAACGGCGACAAATCATTTACACAGCCCTTTTGCCCCCAACAATTAAACAATAAATAAGTATAATGAAAATCAAAATTTCTCCAGCCGAAGGTAAACTGGGTATCCTTATCCCTGGTTTGGGCGCAGTAGCCACCACGCTGATTGCCGGCGTTGAAGCTGTAAAAAAAGGCATTTCGCAACCAATCGGCTCTCTTACACAAATGGGACACATCCGTTTAGGCAAACGTACCGAAAACCGTAACCCTAAAATTAACGAATTTGTACCGCTTGCCCAGCTAAACGATATTGTTTTTGGCGGTTGGGATGTTTATGAAGACAATGTTTACCAGGCTGCATCAAACGCTAAGGTGTTGGAATCGTCGTTACTGGATGCCGTAAAACCAGCATTGGAAGCAATTGTACCGATGAAGGCCGCCTTTGATCAAAACTACGCTAAAAATCTAAGGGGTACCCACGTTAAAACCGGAACGCGCTATGAGCTGGCGCAACAGGTAATGGAGGATATCAAAAACTTTAAAGAGCAAAACGGATTAGACCGTGTTGTATTGGTATGGTGCGGATCGACAGAGATCTATTACGAGGCATCGGCCATCCACCAATCGCTTGCTGCTTTTGAACAGGCGTTAAAAGATGACGACAAATTGATAGCGCCAAGCATGATATATGCTTACGCAGCTTTAAAATTAGGTGTGCCTTTCTCAAACGGTGCCCCTAACCTAACCGTTGATATTCCTGCTTTAATTGAGCTATCAAAATTAACCAAAACACCTATTGCGGGTAAAGATTTTAAAACCGGCCAAACTTTAATGAAAACAGTTTTGGCTCCGGGCCTTGCTGCACGTTCATTAGGGGTACACGGCTGGTTCTCTACCAATATATTAGGTAACCGCGATGGTTTGGTATTGGATGATCCTGATAACTTTAAAACCAAAGAAGTATCAAAATTAGGCGTGCTGGAAGATATTTTTAAACCCGAAGACAACCAGGAGCTTTATGGTAACATTTACCACAAAATCCGTATCAATTACTACCCACCACATGGCGATAACAAAGAAAGCTGGGACAACATTGATATTTTTGGCTGGTTGGGTTACAAAATGCAAATCAAAATTAACTTCCTTTGCCGCGACTCTATCCTTGCCGCTCCTATTGCGCTTGACCTTGCTTTATTTAGTGACATGGCCAAACGTGCCGGCATGAGTGGTATTCAGGAATGGTTATCATTTTACCTTAAATCGCCCCAAACTGCTGAGGGTTTACATCCCGAGAATGATATATTTAAACAATTGATCAAGTTAGAGAACACCCTTCGTTATTTAATGGGCGAAGATTTGATAACCCACCTTGGTTTAGATTATTATGACGATATGTTTGCCCAGGAAGCATAATAAATTGTAATAAAATAAAAATCAGCCGTATAAAGTCCGATCTTTATGTGGCTGATTTGTTTATAAGCCATCCTTAAACCTAAGTTTATTAATTGCTAAGCTGCCAAATATCAATTAAGCTGTTAATAAATGTTAAATACTTATGGTAGCTGTACAGCAGGCCTGCAATTTTTAGTACTCTTGTAACAATATTTTTTGTTAAAGACTGTAATTCTACAGGTTATGTATATGCAAATACTGATTAGTATGCCCTGCTATGTATTTATTATCATTATTTAGCTATTAGTATAATTTCAAGGTAATTTATTTAAATGATTACCGTTGTTGTAACTACCGCAGACAATATTTGACTTTTTGACCACATTAGTCTGTAGGGATTTTTTTTACCTTTGGAATGCAGTTACAAGCGTGATATAGGAGTTATAAAAGGTGCATTAAACCTATTTAAAACAGGTTTACCACCTGATTAGTCCAAAAAGTGGGATCAGTGCGGATGATTGATCGGCCTGATAATTTAAACTGATAACTAATAATATCGGTAACCAAAAGGTTAGCTAAATAGCGGGGCGAGATTATATTATCATTCAAAAAAAGGTTTGTATTTGCATAATTGCATAAAGTACATGAAGTTTAAAAAAATTTACAAAAGTCTATTCTTTTCAATATTCTTTTTTTCCGTTACATCAATATTTGCCCAAACCACTATTATTACTGGCAAGGTTACTGATGCGGGCAATAAACAAACCCTTCCCTATGTAGTGGTTGGCTTTACCGGAACCACCACCGGGGTTACTACCGATAATAATGGAAATTACCGCCTGTCAACAACCAACCAAACTTATAAGCAAATAAAAATCTCCTTTTTGGGATACAAAGACGCGTTTTTGGCTGTAGTACCAGGTAAAGAGCAGGTTATTAACGTGAAGCTTTTTCCATCGGCCCAGCAATTGGCCCAGGTTACTATTAAAGCCGGCAAAAAACCCAAATACCGCAATAAAGACAACCCCGCGGTTGAACTGATACGTAAGGTTATTGAAAATAAAGAAAAAAACCGCCCGGAGGCCTATGATTATGTTGAGTACCGCGAGTACGATAAAATGATGTTTGGGGCAGCCAATGTTTCGGCAAAATTTTCGGATCGTAAATTTTTCAGGAAATATAAGTTCATCCTTGATAACAGGGATTCAACCACTGTCCCCGGAAAATCCATCTTACCTATTTTCCTGAACGAAAAAATATCGCAGAATTACTATCGTAAAACGCCCGAAAAAACAAGGGAAATTGTACTGGGTGAAAAAAATGTAAACTTTGGCCCTGCTGTTGATAACGCCGGCCTTACACAATATTTTAAGCACTTATATACCAAGGTTAATATCTATGATAACAATGTGCTGTTAATAACCAGCCAGTTTTTAAGCCCGATATCAGATAACTCACCTAACTACTACAAATTCTTCATCACCGATACCATTACCGACGAGCATAATCATAAACTGGTTGAGTTAAGCTTTACTCCAAGAAACACTACCGATGTATTATTTGAGGGGCGGATTTATATTACTCTCGATGGTAATTATGCGGTTCAAAAGGCCAACCTTATTGTAAACAAAAATATCAACATCAACTTTATCCGGTCGATACAGGTAGATTTAACGTTTGAACAAAATCCGGACGGGCGTTACCACATGAGTAAGAGTACCACCACCGCCGATTTTGGAGCATCAAAAAAAGAAGCAAAAAGCAGCCTGTTTGGTACCCGTACCATTACGCTGGGTAACTATGTTGTAAACAAGCCCCGGCCCGATACAGCTTACAATAAACAATCAGAAGAAGCCTCGGATGAAGCTAAAAACAGACCGGACGCTTTCTGGCAAAAAAACAGGCTTGATACGCTTACTACGGCCGAATCAAAAGTTTATAAAAACATTGATAGCTTAAAAGATATGCCATCTTATAAGCGTACGGTTGATATTGCTACGCTGTTACTTGCGGGTTACAAAGGCTTTGGCAAATTTGAAATTGGCCCTGCAAACACTTTTTATAGCTTTAACCCTGTAGAAGGTTTCAAACTTAGGTTTGGGGGCCGTACCACACCGGCATTAAGCAAGCGCTACTATTTTGAAACTTACGCGGCTTACGGGTTTAAAGACGAACGCTGGAAATATTTCCTGAGCGCAACTTACTCGCTTAATAACAAATCAATCTATAAATTCCCACAAAACTATTTAAGGGCTAGCTTTCAGCGTGATACGAAAATACCTGGGGCCAACCTTCAGTTTGTACAAGAGGATAACTTCCTGTTGTCATTCAAACGTGGGGTAAATGACAAATACCTGTACAACGATAATTATAGAATTGATTACGTACACGAGTTTGAAAGCCATTTTTCATACAGCGCCGGTTTTAACGCATGGAACCAGGAGCCTGCCGGATCATTATATTTCAGGCCGGCTAATGACCTTACACATCCGGTTCATGATTTAACTACAACAGAATTTACCGCAGGTTTAAGGTACGCACCTAACGAAGAATTTTACCAGGGCAAAATTTACCGTACCCCGCTACCCAATAAATATCCTATTTACCAGGTACAATTTACAGCGGGTGTAAAAAATATTTTTGGTGGCGAATATAATTACCAAAAAATTGATGCCCGTATTGATAAACGGGTTTATGAATCGCAGTTAGGTTATGCCGATGTAGCCGTATATGGTGGCAAGGTGTTTGGAACAGTACCATATCCGCTGTTATCAATTCCCCGCGCCAATCAAACCTATGCCTATGATATCGACTCCTATAACCTGATGAACTTTTTGGAGTTTGTTTATGATCATTATGAAGGTGTAAGGATTGATCAGCACTTTATGGGTTTCTTCTTTAATAAAGTGCCCTTGTTTAAAAAATTAAAATGGCGCGAAACCGCTTCCTTTAAGGTACTTTGGGGTGGCTTAAGTGATGGTAATAATCCTTCGATACACCCGTCACTGTACCAGTTACCTGTTGATGCTAATGGAGTGCCCCTTACTTATTCATTAGGCCGCACTCCTTATGTTGAGGGAAGCGTTGGTATCGAAAACATATTTAAGCTAATTCGTGTTGATTTTGTGGAAAGGTTTAACTACCTTAATCATCCGAACGTAGCAAATTGGGGTATACGCACCAGAATTAAATTTGATTTTTAATTTTGTACATCAAACTATTACAAAAATGGAACAAAAAATATCGCTTAGAACAAACCTGCAATTAGGTATTTACCGGGTGATTGATCCCGTTGTAAAAATTCTGATCAAGGTCGGATTAACACCAAACGCAGTTACATCAATTGGTTTTGTGCTGAACGTGGGTGTTGCGGCCATTTTTATTTTAGGTGCCGAAGAAGGTAACCGCGGCGATTTGCGTTATGTGGGCTGGGCAGGTGGCTTAATACTGTTTGCCGGCTTATTTGATATGCTTGATGGCCAGGTAGCCCGCTTAGGCAACATGAAATCAACCTTTGGCGCCTTGTATGATTCCGTTCTTGACCGTTACAGCGAGTTAATCATGTTCCTGGGTATTTGTTATTACCTGGTTGGGCACCACTATTTTATAAGCTCGATAGCTGCGTTTATAGCCCTCATAGGCTCGATGATGGTAAGTTATGTAAGGGCACGGGCCGAAGGCCTGGGTGTTGAAGTAAAAGGCGGCTTAATGCAACGGCCCGAGCGTGTGGTTACTATTGGCGTATGCGCGTTAATAAGCGGTATAGTTGCACAATACATTGGCGGCAATTATAAATTGTTTATACCAGGTGTTAAATTTCACATATTTGAGCCGATATCGATATTTACTTTCCCATTGGTATTACTGGCTGTGCTAACCAATATTACCGCTTTTAACCGGTTAAGAGAAGCAAAAAAAGCTTTAATAAAACAAGAGGAAGAAGCAGCTTAAGCTTAGAGCAGCAAGTTATAAGCCTGAAGCGGGATTGGATATTTGTTATATGAAATTCAACTTATAACTGACAGGTCAAGACTTTGAACTTACAACTTGAGCCCCCGGCTAAATTATCGTACCTTCGTGCAAGGGCTGTACTACAGTTCCTGGTAATAAATTATATCAAAACAAAACATTAAAATAACAGGCGAAGAAATAGTTAAAAATTTTAAACCTGATATATTATGGCGACAAAGAATTATGTATCTAACTCACAGGAGTCTGTGAGGATGTTTAAAAGCAACTTTTTAGAGGGTTTATCAAAGGTGCATTATACTGTACCCTTGTATATTTTTGTACCGGTTATCATTTACTCAACCTACCTGGCCTTTAACGCGGGTATTGGTTTTATAAAATACACCGAACTGTTTATCCTGGGCTTATTTATCTGGACAATTACCGAGTACATTATGCACCGCTTTGTTTTTCACCTTAAACCCAACGAAAACTGGGAATGGGCGAAAAGACTGCATTTTATTATGCACGGCGTACACCACGATTACCCGAGTGATGCCAAACGTTTGGTATTGCCGCCGTCATTAAGTATCCCGCTGGCTACCGGTTTTTTCTTTTTATTTAAATGGATATTGCCCGCCGATAATGTTTTTGGCTTTTTTCCCGGCTTTATATTAGGGTACCTGTTTTATGATATATCGCACTATGCTATGCATCACTTTAACTTTAAAAGCGGCCTGTTTAAAAAAATAAAGCAACACCATATGTTGCACCACTACCAGGATCCCGACAGGGGCTACGGTGTAAGCTCGCCGCTGTGGGACAAAATATTCCGTTCCGGATTTTTAAAAAAATAAGGTGAATACTACCGCGCATAACAGTGTAACAATCAATACCAAAACGGTACTTATTGTTTCGCTCATCTCGATAGGGTATTTAGTACTCTCCTACTTTTTAATAGGTTATAAAAGCGATGAATTAACGCTTGTACTGATATTTAATTCCCTTTTTTACGCATCGGCAGTTACGCGTAAATTTATCCTTGGCTTCAGCATCTTCATTGTATACTGGATCATATTTGATTATATGAAGGCCTTCCCTAACTACAATTTCAATACCGTACACATAGCCGATATTTATAATTTCGAAAAACGCTTGTTCGGCATCCATTACAAAGGTAGCCTGCTTACCCCAAATGAATACTGGCGGGCAAACGGTAACACGGTTATGGATGTTATGGCAGGTATATTTTACCTGTGCTGGATTCCCGTACCGCTTGCTTTTGCAACCTTTTTGTTCTTTAAAAATAAAAAACAGTTCCTCAAATTTTCACTCACCTTTGTACTGGTTAATTTATTGGGCTTTGTGGTATACTACGCCTTCCCGGCTGCACCACCCTGGTATGTGCAATACCATGGCCTGCAATTTCATCCCTTAACCCAGGGTAATACAGCTGGCCTGGCTAAATTTGATGATTTTTTTCACGCAGGCGTTTTTAAGTCTATTTATGCCAAAGGTTCAAATGTATTTGCTGCAATGCCATCATTACATTCGTCGTACCCGGTTATTGTTTTATATTATGGCATTAAAAACCGCCTTGGCAAAGCAAATTTATTTTTTGCCATAGTAATGCTGGGCATCTGGTTTACCGCCATATATGCCAGCCACCACTATGTGCTTGATGTATTGGCGGGCATCACCTGCGCATCCATCGGCATTTTCCTTTTCAACTTTTTGCTGAAACGATCAAAGACACTGCTGCACTTTATCACCCGTTACGAACAGACTATTGTTTAGTACATAATACTTATACCGGGCGTAAATGATGTCCTGTTTTGTGTACCAAATGAAATGTTCAAAAAAAACGCGCCGCTGTTTAAAAAAAAACTCGCCCATGTTTAGTGCAAAAAGCGCCCCTACAGTGCAGGAATTAATATTTCATATCAATTTTATTCGGCCGGGCAGGCAATTTGAGTAGTCGGGCACATTATTTGACTAAGTAATATTAAAACATATTGCTATATTCGATAACCCCTATATGAAGAAACTGCTTACTTGCCTCATCTTTATCCTTTTAGCCGGATCAAAATTATCAGCCTACACTGGTGACCTGGATAGCCTTAAGCAAAAATTACAGGTCACAAGCGATTCTTTAAAGGGTCCTATCTACAATGCTATCGCCGAAGAATACATGCACTATGATACAGTTAGCAACAGGAACTTAAGACACTATTTTAAAAACGAAGCGTTAAATTACTCCATGCTGGCGTTGCACGTATACTCAAGCATTAATGATTCTTTAGGTTTACGTACGTGTTACAACAACCTGTCAAAAATATACCGCTCTCAGCATAATTACAGCCAGGCCAAATGGTTCATATTGCAATCAAACAACATCTCCCGTTTAAAACACGATGTTCCTAACATCATTTCATCGTTAATTGAACTATCGGCTATAAAAGGTGATATTAAAGATTACACACTGGCCATGCGCGATCTGAATGAGGCACTTAAAATCGCAGTAAAAAATAAAGACCCCAGGAATGAATCGGCAGTACAGGTAGGTTATGCCGATTTATACCGGCATATGAAGAATTACGACAAAGCTGCCGTTGCCATAAAACGACATGAATTTTTAGACGACAGCATCCAAAAAGCGGAGGAAACCAAATTGGCAATGGTTGCCAAAAAAGATTCTATTCAGATTAAAAAACAGGATTCTATCATCGTCAAAAAAAAAGTATATACCTCCAGCTTCAAACGCGGCTCCAAACTCGCCTCGGCAAGGCATACCGTCTCGTTGTAACGCTTATCATCGCCCTTGCAGTTATGGCAATAGCGGTAATGGTTTATTACGTGCGGCGTAAAAAGCGAAGCCGTTGGCGTATAAGGCTCCGAAAACCCAGGCAGTAGTCACATTGTATCCAGTAATCTTATTAGGAATGCCAATTGATCAATAACGCTGTTTCAATTATTCAACAAATTTCTTAGTTGCGCCATACTAAACCTCATTCAGTTTTGTTTGTCTGATAAGTATATGACTAAATCATTTTTAAGCGCTATATATTTAGTTGCCGCATTGTTAATATGCGGCAACGCCTACGGGCAAACCGAAGAATTTAAAAGCGAGTTTCTAACCCGGATAAACCAAACCCGGGCCAGGGGCTGCAATTGTGGTGATAAGTATTTCCCACCCGCCCCTGCCCTAACTTGGAACAATAAACTGTTTGATGCAGCCACCGGCCATGCAAAGGATATGGCTAAACGCAATTATTTTAGCCATACCAGTAAAGACGGCCGCAGTATGGAAGATAGGATCGTTTTGGCAGGCTATAAGTTTAAAGGTTTTAAAAGCTTTGCCATAGGCGAAAACATTGCCCAGGGCCAGCAAAGTATAGCCGAGGTGATGGAGGGCTGGTTTAAAAGCGAAGGCCATTGCCGAAACTTGATGAACCCCGACTTTAAGGAAGTTGGCGTAGCAGAATATAAAAGCTATTGGGTACAGGATTTTGGCGGCCGCACCTCCTTTTCGACCGAGCAACAAAAGCTAATCAAATCAGGAAAGTATAAGTTGATACAGAACTAACCTGATATGCAGATGTGCAGATTTCAGATGTGCAGATGAAAAAGCAGATTTACAGATATGCGGCAGGTGGGCAGATGACGTAACATTTGATGTATACTTCTGAATCTACACATCTAAAATCTGCACCCAGAATCTGCACATCTGAAATCTGCACATCTGCATATCTAAAGCCCACCTGCCTTCACCCTCCTTTCCATTACTTCGCGCCAGGTGGTTAGTATAAATCCTTTCTCTTTCAAAAACGCTTTTAACCGTGGATCGAGCATGGCCAGTAAGTCGCCCTTGCGTTTTTTTCCGGTATCGGATATCTGATCGAAGTTTGGCGAGGGATTGGTACAATGCATAATTACCATGGTTAATCCAGGCGACAGGCGGCCAATGCTTTCGATATAGTGATCGGTATACCATTTTTGAATTTCGGCATCGGTCATTTTATCAATATCGGGCATCTGCCAATCGTAACTTGAGTTATGCAGATCGTCGAGTACGGGCAGCCCGGCCTTCCAGATCATGGCCCCGGTTTCTTTCACATTGGCCAATACAGCCGGATCGGGTATCGGCATGCCCTCGGTATATTTACCCTGTTGTTTTAATTCGGCTATGGTAGCGGCCCGGGCTTCGGCACGGTAAAACAGGTCATCGCCGCCGGGGAACATTACCGGAATTTGCTTTTCAATTCCAAGCTTAATATACTTTTCAGTAAATGCCGGCTTGGCAAACAAAGTACCCATGTGCGAATCAAGGTGTGTGGGCTTAAAGCCCATTTTTAAAGCCCTATCCAGTTGCGCCCGTATTTCCTTGTCAACTTCATCTGCCGATGCATTAAAATAAACAGCCACAACACTGGGGTGCAAACATCCTTGTTTATCTGTAAGGCCTGGTACGATACTTTTACCCGCCAGTGGCCCCCAGCGATAGTTATCCCATTCGGATGTTAAGGTTAAATGAAGGCCGGCATCAGTATTGGGGTGCTTATCCAGGTATTTTACAAATTCGGGCACCCACGGGCAGGGCATCATGACACTGGTTGAGGTAGCCACACCCTTTTCAATAGCTTTCTCTACCCCATCGTTCGATTCATGCGACATCCCGGCATCGTCAACATGCAAAATAATTACACGTGCGCCTTTTGGCCAGCCCAGCTTTTCGGCATAGGTTTTTGTTTGCTGTGCAAAAGCTACATTGATGTAAATGATGCAAACAGCAAAAACGATAATTTTTTTCATGATGATAAAGGATTACAATTGGTTTATAAATATACCGATACAAGCTATTTAAACCAAAGGCATCCATATCCAAAAATGAACCTGTAATTACACTTAATTTACTACTTTTGAAATAATGCTACCCGCTACCAACCATACACTCGAAAAATTGGAGATACTGCTCAAAACAGCAGGCTACAAGGTGCGGTACGAGAAAGGCAACTTTAAAACCGGGGCGTGCCTGCTATTAAACAGCCGTATGGTGATTGTAAACCGGTTTTCGAACCTGGAAAGTAAAATTCTGGCCCTGGTTGAACTGCTCCGAGAACTGGAAGTAGATTTTAGATTGCTTGACGAAAAACAGGTTGCATTTTTACAGGAAATAAAACAAACAAAATTGCAGCTGTGACCATAACATTTTTAGGTACCGGAACATCGCAGGGCGTACCTGTTATTGCCTGCGGGTGCGAGGTGTGCACGTCTGCAGATACATACGATAAGCGTTTACGCACATCTATTTTAATTGAAGCCGAAGATAAAACCATCGTTATTGATTCGGGTCCCGATTTCAGGTACCAGATGCTGCGCGCTGGCGTAAAACGCTTGGATGCCATTGTATACACCCACGAGCACAAAGATCATATAGCCGGGATGGATGACATTCGGGCATTCAACTATTTTCAGCAAGGCCCTGTAGATGTTTACGCCGATTTCAGGGTTCAGCGCGCGCTTGCCCGCGAATTCCCTTATGTATTTGATGGTACCGGATATCCCGGTATCCCACAGGTTACCGTGCACCCCATCAGCTTAGATCCTTTTAATATCGGCAGTGTAAAATTTATCCCTATCGAAGTTTTGCATTACCGGCTGCCTGTATTGGGTTTCAGGATAAATGATTTTACCTATATCACCGATGCTAAAACGGTATCAGAGGCCGAAAAAGACAAAATAAAGGGCTCCAAAATATTGGTGATCAATGCCCTGCAAAAGCAAACCCATATCTCGCACTTTACACTCGATGAGGCGATTGATTTCGCCATCGAAATTGGCGCCGAAACCACTTATCTTACCCATATAAGTCATCGCCTTGGCAAACACCAGGAGATATCCGCAGAGTTACCACCCAATATCCGGCTGGCTTATGATGGTTTAAAGCTGGAGATTTAGGGCCAATATTTACTTCAGTTATATCAAAAACAGCCGGACAAGGCTCCCATTATAAATTGATATAACTAATTCTTTCAATAGCCCCTTTATATTGGTTTAGGTGCCCGGTATCGTGGGCATCCACCCGCCCCTTTATAGTTACCTGCTTATCATTTATTTGTGTAAACTGGCCATTATTATATTGAAAAAGCCCTGTTCGCGTTCCCTCTAAATAAAGCGGGCAATCAGGATTAAAATTTATCCAAATGGCATGCCCTGCCGAGTGATCGGCAAAAAGGTTGTCATTAAACAAAGCTGATTGCTCTGGCGCTTCAATATATTTACCGGTAACCTCTACATATTGCCTATCGTATTTTTTAAGATTTTTTACCAGCTCGGTAAAAGGAACACGCTTATAAACGGGCGAGTAATCGTCATTGCAATCGCTCTTAAATACTTGTTTACCATGGCTGCACCCATGCAAGCCCGCCATTAAAATGACCGGAGATACTATTTTGATCAGACATTTTAACACCATCAGGAAGTATTTATGTTTTTAAATATGAAGTTACCTAAAATGAAAGCGGCTTATGCATTGTAATGGAATTTATACAGCGATACGGCGCTGTTATTTGCAACCCACAGTGTTTTGAGGCATACTGATTTTATCACACATGCAAAATTCATATCAATATTTACAACGACGTAAAGGCACACCTAAACTAAATTTTATTTTTTTTAACCTGCCGAAAGCCTATATTAGATTCAAGTTGCGTCCATAAAAAAGGCTTTTGAATATACACCATGAAAAAAATCACAATTTACCTGTTCGCCATTGCTATTTTACCGTTAAACTTATTAGCCCAGGATACAGCTGCAGTAAAACAACAAGCTAATATTTTAGCCCAGGCCATGATAGCCGGCGATTACGCAACTATTATAAACCATACTTATCCTAAAGCAGTGCAAATGGCGGGCGGTAAGCAAAAAATGATATCGATAGTTAACCAGGGTATGGCACAAATGAAAACCCAGGGAATGATTTTTGAAAGCGCAACAGTAGGCTCTCCCGGAAAATTTTACAAAGCAGGTGCCGAAACCCATTGCCTTGTGCCCGAGAACTTAACCATCAAACTGCCAAATGCTCATATAATCAGTCACAGCTATTTATTGGCAATAAGTAAGGATGGTGGTAAAACATGGTCTTTTTTGGATTTAAACAACTCCAGCAGCGATAAAATAAAACAGCTAATCCCTAATTTTAACCCGGCTTTGCAAATCCCAAAATCTACTACCGAGCAAATACTGTAACAGGGTTTAACTGCTATACCCACAGATTTAACCGGCGAAGAGATAAATTGATGACCAACATTTACATACCCCGGGCTACCGAAAACCAACGGCGCATAACTGCCGGCGATATTTCATTTGTACATTACACCGAAAAAGATAGCCTGCAAAACAGCAGGGTTGTATTTAACTGCTATGCCATAAGCTTTGTAATTAATGGCGAGAAAGCAATTTTTCGCCCGGCCAATAATACCATTGTGGGCACCGGCGAAGGGATTGTGATTCCCGAAGGAAATTCCATTATGGCCGAGCATACTTTAAACGATCATCAATACAGCAGTATATTGGTATTCTTTTCGTCGGCCTTCGCCCAGGATTTTTTAAACCGACATAAATTAAACTCGCGGACCACCCAGGTAACACCAGACTATATTAAGTTCAGGCAAACTAATTATATTGCCGACTATGTTAAAAGCATACAAACGCTGATACAGGAGGGGCAAAATTTGCCATACCTATTGGCCGCCAATAAAGTAGAAGAGCTGCTTTTAGTTTTACTGGATAGTTACGGCAGCCAATTGACCGGCCTGTTACGAAGTAACACCCCATCGCCCGAATTGCTGTTAAAAAACGTAGTGGAGAACAACCTGTTCAATAACCTTACGCTTGATGAGTTGGCCTTTTTGGCCAACAAGAGCCTGGCATCATTTAAACGCGACTTTGAAAAGGTTTACCACATGGCCCCCGGTAAATACATTCGCGAAAGAAAGCTTGAGGTAGCCCGGCAGGAGCTGGAACAGGGTAAAAATGCAACATCACTATATGTGGATTTTGGGTACGACAACCTTTCGAACTTTTCATCGGCATTTAAAAGAAAATTTGGCGTAAGCCCAAAACAATACCAGATGAACTTACAAGAAGCATGAGCTGTTTTCAATAGTTTTTGAGCCGCCGGCATTAACGCCTGCGCGGGAAAACAAGCCACATTTGGATATTATTTATATCCAAAAAATCATGAAAAAGTTCCTCTTATTTTTATTTGCAGTCATAAGCTGCTTAAGCACCGAAGCACAAACCTTTACATTAAAAAGCACCGACCTGGGCGGGCAATTCACCAATGAATTTGCATCAAATACATTTGGTTGCACGGGGCTGAACAAATCGCCTCAACTGGAATGGCTAAATGCTCCAAAAGGCACCAAAAGCTTCGCCATTACCATGTACGATCCAAACGCCCCTACCGGCAGCGGCTGGTGGCATTGGGTTGTTTTTGATATCCCTGCCAGTGTTCATCAACTTAAACAAGGCGCGGGCAGTCAATCTGCAAATGAGTTACCCACCGGTGCCATACATGGCAACACCGATTTTGGTGTTCCGGGTTATGGCGGCCCCTGCCCGCCGGTAAATGATGCTGCGCACGGCTATTTTATTACCATTTTTGCCTTAAAAACAGACAAGCTTGGTGTTGGCGATAAAGCATCGCCAGCGTTGGTTGGGTTTATGCTAAACCAGAATGTTATCGCGAAAGCATCGTTAATTATATATGCCAAACGTTAACTGCTAACCGCCTGTGCATAAACCGGCTGTACACAAATGCATGTTGTAACATTTTAGGTTGATAATTTTTTATCCCACAAATATTTTGTTATTTGTAGATGCTTTTCAACAACCGGGTATGCACAGACGAAATTTTCTTAAAACAGGGTCATTAGTTGGCCTTACGTTATCAACATTGGTTACCTCATCATGCAGCCAGCCAGCAGCAGACGATAAAAAACCAGATACCACCGCTACAGACAGTAAGGACGATCTGTTTGAACTTTCCGAAGCTACCATAACCGATTTGCAGGAAAAAATGAAGGCAAAGCAATATACATCGCGCCTGCTTACCGAACTTTATCTGAAGCGAATTGACGAGATTGACAAGAATGGCCCTAAGCTAAACTCCGTTATTGAATTAAATAAGGATGCTTTAAACATGGCCGATGCTATGGATAAAGAGCGGGAGAAAGGCAAAGTACGCGGCCCCTTACATGGCATACCCGTGCTGATAAAGGATAATATAAACACTGGCGATAATATGCATACCACTGCCGGCTCGCTGGCATTGGCTGATAATTTTGCCAAACAAGATGCTTTTATTATCCACAAATTACGCGATGCCGGGGCCGTTTTATTGGGTAAAACCAATTTAAGCGAATGGGCAAACTTCCGGTCAACACACTCTACCAGTGCGTGGAGCAGCCGGGGCGGGCAAACCAAATGCCCCTATATTCTCGATCGTAACCCCAGCGGCTCAAGCGCCGGATCGGGCAGCGCTGTAGCGGCCAATTTATGCACCATAGCCATTGGTACCGAAACCGATGGTTCAATAGTATCGCCATCGTCAGTAAACGGACTGGTGGGCATAAAACCTACCGTAGGGTTATGGAGCAGGTCGGGCATTATTCCTATTTCCAAAACACAGGACACCGCCGGGCCTATGGCCCGCACCGTTAAGGATGCGGCTATCTTTTTAGGAGCATTGGCCGGAGTTGACCCACAAGATAGTTTTACCCTGGCCGGCAAAGGCAAGGCAGAGGCTGATTACACCAAATTTTTAGATGCCGATGGCTTAAAAGGCAAACGCCTCGGGGTCGAAAAATCGGCAATGGAGGGCAACGCTGGTATGGTGGCTTTACTAAAAGAAGCTATTAAAACCCTGGAAGGCAAAGGCGCTACCGTAATTGAAGTTGAGTTGAATAAAGAGCTGAAAGATATTGGAAAAAGCGAGTTCCCGGTTTTATTATATGAATTTAAAGATGGGCTGAACCAGTATTTAAGCAACGCTAACAGCAAAGTAAAAACCCTGGCCGATGCAATTGCCTATAACAAGCAAAACGAAGCCAAAGCGATGCCATTTTTTAAACAGGAAACCCTTGAACTGGCCCAGGCCAAAGGCGACTTAAATACCGAAGAATACCTAAAAGCCGTAAAGCAAACCAATGCCGGTACCCGCAAAGCGATAGATAAGATTTTAACCGATAACAAACTGGATGCCATCATAGGCCCCACCAACGGCCCCGCAGTTTGCATCGACCTGGTAAATGGCGATTATGACAACGGTTTCGGATTTTCCAGCCCGGCAGCTATGGCGGGCTATCCGCACATTACGGTACCCATGGGATTGCTACATGGCTTGCCTATTGGCCTGTCGTTTTTTAGCACTGCCTGGAAAGAAGGCGATATTATTAAGCTGGGGTATGCTTACGAGCAGGCGAGTAAAAAACGTGTTAAGCCTTTGTTTAAAGTGGATTTGTTGGGGTAATAGTGAGTGGTTGATTGGGTTAAAGCTCGGCCCATCATAATGGCCAGCGCAAACGCATCTAATTGGGTTAACATAACTTAACACATTTCAGATATTTTTTTTATAAACATTTAATAATCAATATTTTATATTTTATCATGGTTAACACTAAACTGATGGCGCAATTTAGGCAGATCCAAATATTTGTGCCTGTTGTTGGCCAATACAAGTCCCTTCGGTAGCTGGATCTTTTAACTGGGATCAGCCAATAAAAACAAGATGTTGTTTGATGCTTATATCTTCCCGACGCCATAAGCTCACTCCATCACCTGTTTTGATGCGTTTGCCCCGGGTAATGCGCCGAACTACGCCACTTTTATTTTAACTTTTTCTAACTTAGCCCATTGTTCAACAATCAATTCATATGGAATTTGGCAAAGTAGCACCCGAAGAATTACACTTAATAGATTTCACCCTTCCGCCTGATGCAGAACTTACAACCAACGTATTAGCAACGGCTAAAAACAATGAGCTAATACAGGTTCACGTAGGTTGCGCCAAATGGGGACGCAAAGAATGGATTGGGCAAATCTATCCCCCAAAAACCAAGGAGGCTAACTTTTTAGATGAATACGTAAAACATTTCGATTGCATCGAACTGAACGCCACATTTTATAACGTTTACGGCCCCGATACCATTGCCAAATGGAAAGCCAAAGCCGAAAGCAATCCCGGTTTTAAATTCTGCCCTAAATTTTCACAAAGTATCAGCCACATCCGCAGGTTAAAAAATGCCGACGATGTTACTACAACTTACTATGAAGGCATCATGGCATTTGGCGAAAAGCTGGGACCACTTTTTCTGCAATTGAGCGATAACTACACACCCAAAAGCTTCCCCGAACTGAAAGCATACCTGGATGGCTTGCCCAAAGACGTACCCGTTTTTGTAGAGCTGCGACATAAAGAATGGTTTGCCCAACAGGAAAACAGCGACAAAGTATTCAGCCTGTTTCGCGATCTTAATATTGGCGCCGTAATAACCGACGCATCCGGACGCCGGGACGTGATACACATGAGTTTGCCCACACCTCATGCCTTTATCCGGTTTGTGGGTTGTACAGATAAAGAAGGCGAATACAGCATTGATGAAGCCCGCCTGGATATATGGGTAGAAAGGATAAAAAAATGGCAGCAGGAAGGTTTAAAATCGGTTTGGTTTTTTATGCATCAGCATGACGAACGGTTTTCGCCCATACTATCAGATTATGTAACTAAAAAATTAAACGCGGCCCTTGGCACAAACTTAATTCGCCCCAAATTTATTGATCAGCAAGGTGGTTTATTTTAATGCCTTGCCATACTAATTAACGGTTAGTCTTGAGTCGAAAGCCTTAAGTTCTGAGTCAAAAGCAAAATATGACTCGAGACTTCCAACTAAAGACTACCGACTTAATATTAACTCGACACCAGTCCCGAAATCACGTTGATGCTCAATGCCACAATAGCGGTATTAAAAGCAAAAGATATCATCCCGTGAATCCATGCCAGCCGGCGGATTTGCCGGGATGAAATCTCGATATCCGATACCTGGAAAGTCATCCCCAACACAAAAGAAAAGTATACAAAATCAAGGTAATCGGGCTCAAAACCCTTTTCATCGCCCGGAAATTCCAGTCCGCCTAAAGGTTTGGTCTTGTTATCACCATCGGTATCTGTAGCGTAATACATATGGGCATAACGCAGGGTAAATATGGTATGCACTAATATCCAGGAGATAATCACCGACGTCATTCCTAACAATACATGGCCGGTAACTACGGCAGGAGATAGCTGCTTGGATGATTTGAGCAGGAAAAAAATTGCCAGGAGACTAACGATGGATGCCACAATAACAAAAGCAAATATCAATACCCGGCTGGAATCCTCAATTTTGGCTATGTGCCTCACCTCCATTGGGTGCGATGACAGGATGATAACCCAATCCATCACTATAACACTCAGCCCAAATGCCGACCACGTAACCAATGTTGTTGCAGGTATGCTAAAGCGCCCCAAAATAAAAATAAGTGTAGCTGCAGCAACAAGCAAGGATACTAACAAACGGTGATGCGTATCTAACCGTAACCATAATTTCGATTTTCGTTGAGGGCTTGCAGGCATATAGGATTGTACTATGGTAAGTACAAGGTAAATATGGTAAACAATTGTGTAGAAATCATGAATTAATCTTCCTCATCAACAATCCAGGCTACGCGGCCAACCTGGCCATCATCCAGCTGTACCTTGATGCCGCGGGAATGGTATGACGCGCTGGTTAACAGCCGTTTCACAATGCCGCGGGTAAGGGTGCCCGTGCGCTGGTCTTTTTTAAGGATAATATCCACTTCCAGGCCGGGGAAGATATCGCTTCTGTTTTGTCCGTTCATTTTTAGGATTACACTGATTTATAGGGTGATTTCACCGATTATTTAAAAGGATATCTAAAGCCATTTGTTTGGCTTCTGCATCAATTCTAACATAGGTTTTAATTGTGACCCATCTTTGCTTTATAGCCTCGGGCAAGTTATTTATTGACAAATCATCGTCTACAATGACGTAGTTCGCCTTACCGTTTTTATGTACCCACTCCTGTATTTCGCTACCACGATCCTGCATATCCGCGAGGGATTGCCTATCATTAAGTTTAGATAGTTTATTAATAGTTATCCCCCTGATTTTGAAAATCTCCAGCCAACGTGCAATAGTAAAGCTAATCCTATGTGTACTGGCTAAAACCACGTCGGCACCTGTTAGCGCCAACATATCAGCCAGGTTTTCTGCCGATTGTTTGTTAAACAGCATGAACCCGTCGGCACCGATTTCTATTTTTTTCCAGGAAGGTTCGGTTACCAATACTCCATCTATATCCAGCAGGATTACCATTTTGTTAGGCCACCAGCTCCTTTATGGCCGTTTCCACCTTTGCAAAATCAAAGTTAGTCAGCAGCTTATCAAATGCGGCAGTAATATGTTCGTTACCCAGGTTGCCTATACTGCCTTCGTGGGTGTGATTTACAGTTTTATCGGGGTTAAAATCGCCTTGTTCTATAGCTAAGCCCACTTGCTTGTAGGCATCCCTGAAAGGCGTTCCGCTCAATACCATGCGGTTAACTTCCTCCACGCTAAACAGGTATGCATACTTGGGGTCCTTCAAAATATCAGCATTCACTGTTATATTCTGGAGCATGAAGGTGGCCATATGCAGGCATTTCTTCAAGTCGGCAAAGGCCGGAAAAAGGAGTTCTTTAAGCAGTTGCAGCTCGCGGTGATAGCCGGATGGCAGGTTAGTGGTCATCATGGCTACATCGGTTGGCAGGGCTTGCAGGCGGTTACATTTGCCGCGCATAATTTCCCAAACATCGGGGTTTTTTTTGTGGGGCATAATGCTGCTGCCGGTAGTTAGTGTATCGGGGTAGCTTACAAAGGCAAAGTTCTGGCTCAGATAAAGCGCCTGGTCCATAGCCATTTTGGCAAGGGTAGCGGCTATGCTCGATAGCGCCTGGGCGATAATCCGCTCGGTTTTGCCACGACCCATCTGGGCGTATACTACGTTGTAATTCAGGCTATCAAATCCTAATAACTGGGTAGTTAGTGTACGGTTAAGCGGGAACGACGAACCATAACCGGCTGCCGAACCCAGGGGATTTTTATTGGTGATTTTATAAGCCGCCAATACCAGTTCCAGGTCATCGGCAAGGCTTTCGGCATAGGCGCCGAACCAGAGGCCGAACGAGGATGGCATGGCCACCTGCAGGTGGGTATAGCCCGGCAGCAGCACGTCTTTATGCTGCTCGCTTAGTGTAATCAACTGGCGGAAAAGGATTTCGGTTTCCTCAACTACCTGTTGCAACTGGTGACGGAAGAATAATTTGAGGTCGACCAGCACCTGGTCGTTACGGGAGCGGCCGGAATGTATCTTTTTACCCGCATCGCCAATGCGTTGGGTAAGCAGCATTTCTACTTGTGAGTGTACGTCCTCTACCCCATCTTCGATGGTGAAATTACCAGCCTCAATATCGGCATAAATAGCTTTTAGCTCACGCTGAACAAGCTCAAGATCAGCACTATCCATCAGGCCAATACTCTCAAGCATACGGGTGTGGGCCAACGAGCCCAGCACATCAAAAGCGGCCATTTCCTGGTCAAACTCCCTGTCTTTACCTACGGTAAAATCTTCAACCAGCTGATTTACATTAGTGGTTTTTTGCCATAACTTACTCATGGTGCAAATGTAAAACTTAGTAGCAAGATTTCAGTATCAAGTCGCAAGTATCAGGTATCAAGATTTTTGGCAGGGCTGTTACAACTCAACTCCTGGTATTATCGCCAGGTGTTCGGGAGCCGGGCACTTAAAGCTGGCAATAAACCATTTAGGTCTTTTCTTCATTCAAACGCAGTTGGCATCCGAAAACCACTACTTTACACCATCTTTTATCCAACATTCAATTACATACAGCCGCGATCAATTCACGGCACACTTAGGGATTGAAATGAGTACCGGTCCATAGGCGTAATGCATGCAGACGTATTGTAAAGCCCGGCGGAGCGGCGCTTCTGCCGGCGAGCGCAACACCCCGATTATGTACCTGGTGCCCCTGAAACATCGCTAGCATATTCCGTTAAGCCCCCTTTGCACACTCAATTGGTACTCTTGTGCCACCTTTGGGCAAACTATTGCGAAACGTAAAACCAGGGAATATGTAGCAGGCCCGGTTTAGCATTTAATTTAATAGTTTCATTGACATGTACTGCCTCATAAAATGATTTGCCTATAGTAATCTCGGTAGGCTGTTGCAGCGGGCCGCCTTTATCAATGGTGATGTAATGGGCAGCGTTTTTGCCTGTGGTATATCGCTTGTCGGTCACTGTCGTCTTATAAACCAGGGCATCGGAGTTGTCAAATTCGCAGTTGATCGTTATGGTTGCTGTGATGCTATATAGCAAAATAAACAATGCGATATTGAACCGTGTAAATACATTGCTATGGGTTTTAATGTTGGCTCCATTTAAAGCGGAAAGAAAAATTGCGCCAAGTATTGCAGCGATAATAAATGCCGGCAGTATGATAGCAGTATAGCTAAGTAAATCCCAATCGCGTAAAACCCTTAACGTTAAGCCCAGCGGCGTAGCCAAAAGGGCGAGACTTAAACTGGGATAAACAGATCCTTCGCCTTGTTGACTGTTAAACGTCATGATATCGCGTTTAACGTAAAACAAACAGATAACCAGCGGTGGGTACGTTAACCCTGTTGTAACAGCGTACCTGTAAGGATAGGGATAAACAAGCAGCCACATAGCTAAACCAATAGCAATCCAATTTGCATAGGCACTTAACTTTTTAGCAGATGCTACATTTAACTTTCGTTCTTTAGGGCTGTTGCCTATGGCCTCATCGTGCAGCATGGCATCGTAGTCATTTTGGTATTCTTTGGCCTCTATATTTTCAAAGTGAGCAGCCCATTCCAACATTTCGTCATCACCCTTAAGCGTGGTGTAACTGCTTATGTATATGGGCTTGCCGGTTTTGGCTATTATGACCAGGTTATCTTTTTCTATTTTATAGCCTTTGATGTTTGCTTTTAGTAATTCGTTCCTTGTAAAAGTACCCTGGTTAATAATGCTGTCGGGGGTGATGGTTACCTTCTTGCGGATGCTATAATATACCGTAAAACCGGCCAATAGCCAGCATACCCCTCCTATAAGTTGATCATTTGCGTTTTCGGCAGGTTTGGCCGAAACGAACAGATAAATTCCACCGGTTACCATAGTTATTGCTACGATGTATGTGAAAGCTTTCCAGCCGGGGCTAATGGTATATTCTTTGTTCAACGTGATAATTTCAGATGGCTAAAATTAGTATAATTTGCTTTACCGGCCATTACCAAACAGGCCTTTGCCATAGCAATACCTCTACCCCCAACTTTTTCACCGACAAAACTTAGCCCCTTACCGATTACTTTAAATATATCGCCAGTATTTGTTTGGCACATGTATAATGTTACCTTAGTTTTGGGATATGATTTAAAATGCAACAGAACAAATGAACAACGATATAAATTCTCCTAAAAGCCCTAACAAGGGGAAAGCGATTGCAGGCATGATTATGCTTGCAATAGGGGCTATACTGCTCCTGAAGCAGCTTTCTTTTTTTCTTATCCCCGGCTGGCTGCTTAGCTGGCCAATGTGGCTTATTGCCTGGGGATTGTACGTAGGCGGCAAGCACAATTTCAAAAATAATTCGTCGTGGGCCATTATGGTGTTTCTGGGCGTTATATTTTTATTTAACAATAATATTGATAATGCCGATCGCATTGTATGGCCTATTGCCATTATTGCCTTTGGTATGTGGCTGATAGTTAAACGCGGCAAAAGCCATGATCCTGTTACCGGTAAATACAAAACCAAATGGGAAAAAGATTTTGCTGACCCTGCCAACTGGGGTAAAAGAACCGAAAAGCCTAAGTTCGACTTTGGTAAAATGGAAGACCCGATTGTTGACTACACCGTAAAAGATGGCGGCGAAATACCACCATCCGGCGAACCCGCTGCTGCCGATGCCAACACGCCGCCGCAGGATACACCACCTTTCGGCCACCATAACGGCGACGACTACCTGGATACTGTTTCCATCTTCGGCGGGGTAAATAAAACCATCCTGAGCAAAAATTTTAAGGGCGGCGATATCGTTAACATCTTCGGCGGGGCCGAGCTCGACTTTACCCAGGCCGATATTGATGGCCGTGTATACCTGGATATTACCCAGATTTTCGGTGGCACCAAAATCATCGTGCCATCCAACTGGCAGGTGGTATCAGATTTGGCCGCAGTATTCGCCAGCGTAGATGATAAACGTATCCGCAGCACCGCAGCAAACGTTAACGGCAAAATACTGGTACTAAAAGGGGTGTCGATTTTTGCAGGGGTGGATATAAGGAGTTATTAGCCCCACCCAAACTCTCCCCTGAAGGGGAGGGCTTAAAAAAAAGCCTCACCCAAACCCTCTCCAAAGGAGAGGGCTTTAAAAAAAGAGGTTTTAAAGTCTCCCCTACCGGGGGAGATTTAGAGGGGGGCTGCAGTTTAGAACGAAGGAATATTTTATCTATAAACAAAAACAAAAAGTCTCCCCCTTCAGGGGGAGATTTAGAGGGGGCTTATATGAACTGGTACGTAGCAAAATTAGTTTTCAGGGTGATAAGCGGTGATGGCGATCATCAGGCGCAATTTGATGAGCAGTTGCGGTTAATCAGCGCCGAAACCGAACTGAATGCCTTTGAAAAAGCTAACAAGATTGGCCATGCCAACCAGGATAGCTTTAAAAATATTGAGCGCCAAACCGTTAAATGGCAATTTATTGACGTTGCCGAACTTAACCGCATCAGCGAACCTGCCGACGGTACCGAGTTATATTACAACATACACGAAACACCCGACGCCGACCTGTACATCGCCTGGGCGCATCACAAGGCAGCGTTGCTGGGGGTGAGGAATTGAGGGGGAAGAGAGTCAAGAATTAAGAGTCAAGAATCAAGAATTTGAAAATAAAGAAAATGTCATTTCGATAGAGCCAGGGAGGGCTTGAGCGCGAGGGCGAAATAGAAATCTTAGACGCCCTGCCAGGCGACAATGCATGTGGTTTGCATGATGTATAAGATTTTTCGCTACGCTCAAGAGATAGTTTCTCCTCGTACCTCGTTCGAAATGACAAAAGATTATAAAGTAAATTAACAGAACAACATTTTGGCCATACCAAATTTAAAAGCTTCCAGGTTATACGGTGCGTTTGTGGGCTGTGGCTTCGGCTGGGCGGCGCTGCAAACGTATATTATCCATAGTTTTGGTTTTTTGTGGTTCACCTCAACTATTGATGGTTTGCTTAGCGCTGTGTTGCTGGCGGGCGCCTGCTGGCTTATCAACAATAACCTGCGCTACTACCAGCCGGGCAAGGGCAGCTATATTAACCTATTTATATGGGTAGTGGCGCTGGCGGGCATTTGCGCCGCGGGCTGCCGGTACCTATTGCCGCTGCTTAATACGGATGCTATCTTCGTTAATTTTGTTATTCAATCCCTAACTATCCGCTTTTTTATCAACTTTTTGGCCGTGGGCTGGATGGCCATGATCAGCCTGTTGTGGTACTCGCAGCTTGATCAGCGCGAAACCCTGAAACGCAAAACCGAGGCCGAACAGCTGGCCCGCGATGCCGAACTGTACAACCTGCGCCAACAACTGCAGCCGCACTTTTTGTTCAACAGCCTCAACTCCATCAACGCGCTCATCGGCTTTAAACCCGACCTGGCCCGTACCATGATCCATCAACTGTCCGACTTTTTGCGCGGCACCTTAAAAAAGGACGATCAGCAACAGGTACCACTATCTGATGAGCTGGCCCACCTGAATTTATACCTGGATATTGAAAAAGTACGCTTTGGCCACCGCCTGCAAACCGAGATTAGTTGCGACCCGCGCTGCGGCGCCGCCCTGCTGCCCTCCATGCTGCTGCAGCCATTGGTTGAGAATGCCATAAAATTTGGCTTGTACGATACCACCGGCGACGTTACCGTGAGCATCCGCGGCGAAATGGAAGATCATTACCTGGTGGTAATGGTGCAAAACCCATACGATCCGCAAACCAGCCGACCTAAAAAAGGTACCGGTTTTGGCTTGCGCGGGGTGCAGCGCCGTTTATATTTGTTATTTGCCCGTAACGACCTGATGGAAACTTACGCAAATGATAATATAT
Organism: Mucilaginibacter sp. P4_D1; assembly: GCF_056401935.1. Classification (NCBI taxonomy): domain Bacteria; kingdom Pseudomonadati; phylum Bacteroidota; class Sphingobacteriia; order Sphingobacteriales; family Sphingobacteriaceae; genus Mucilaginibacter; species Mucilaginibacter sp. P4_D1. Next base: position 281,628 of record NZ_JBFUIJ010000003.1, on the reverse strand, counting down.
TTACAACCATAATAAAAGTACCACAAGTATGAAGCGCGCCCTGATTATTGACGACGAGCCATTAGCCCGCATGGTTGTAATGGAATACCTGCAAAATTTTAAAGATATTGAGCTGATACAGGAATGTAACGACGGCTTTGAAGGCCTTAAAGCCATACAGCAGCACCAGCCCGACCTGATATTTTTAGACGTGCAGATGCCAAAGATCAATGGCTTTGAAATGCTGGAACTGGTAGAAAACCCGCCCGCCGTTATCTTCACCACCGCTTTTGACGAGTACGCCATCAAGGCCTTCGAGGCCCACGCCGTGGATTACCTTATGAAACCCTTCAGCAAGGAGCGTTTTAACAAGGCTGTCGAAAAATTCCTGGCTACCACCCCCGAAAAACATACCCCCAAACATACCGAAGAACTGCTGGATGCCGTAGCCGCCCATTCGCCCGCCCAAAACGAGCGCATCGTAGTAAAAACCGGCACCAAAGTAAAAATTATCCCCGTTGCCGACGTTGAATACCTCATGGCCGACGACGACTACGTATCCGTTATCACCAAAGAAGGCTCATACCTCAAAAACAAAACCATGAGCTTCTTCGAGCAGACCCTCGACCCACGCCAATTCGTCCGCGTGCACCGCTCGTATATCATCGCCATCACGCAGATCACCCGGATTGACCCGTATGAGAAGGACGCGCATTTAGCTATTTTAAAATCGGGTGCTAAGATACCTGTTAGTAAAACGGGGTATGTGAAGTTGAAGCAGGTGTTGGGGATATAACACGATTGAGGGATTTTGCAGGATTGACAGGATTAAAAAAGAAAAATTTGTCATTTCGATAGAGCAAGGGAGAGCCAGGAGCGGGTGCGCGAAAGAGAAATCTTCGACGCCCTGCATCTAAACCATGCTAAGCTACCACCCCTCTCCCACCATCCAAAGCAAAGCCCCGTGCGATTCCTTCCTCGGGGGAAGGGAAGGTAGGGATTTAATGAACTATGCAGGTAACACCAATATTTATGGCGTACCCCCGCTGATAGAAGCGGGGTCGGGCTCATCCGCTTATACGGCACAGGGCGTTAGGCGCGGGCCGGTATTCGCTGCTATCCCTTACGCGGTTCCGGGTAACAATAACTATCGGCTAAATAAAGTTTATTATATGGAATCAACTAAAGGTAACCCCTTTACACTAAATCTAAAAAACACGTCGGATACGATACTTTTTATTGGATTGGAGCCATTGGGCTATTGTGAGTCACTTCAGCCTAATGACGAATTAAAGCTAAGTGTCACCGCCCCTTCCCTTGATGACTTGACTAACTTTTTTCTGTCCCCGCGGGGTCTCTCAAAGAGGACCCAGCGGCTGCACAGCGCAAGTCGTAATTCCTGAAGCCGAGTTTATGCGAGGTGATTGGGGAACCTCAGGGTCCTCTTCGAGAGACCCTGAGGGGACGGCAAGTCTTCTGTCCCCGCGGGGACGGCGAATTTTCTTTCGGTGTACATAGACGAAACGATATCTTCCATTTCCCGTTCATCGTCAGGTTTCTATCTCGCACTATCCGGCATAAGTTACCCTATCAGTTTCTTTGGGTATTAAAGCTACTTCATATTTTAAATTCTGTCCCCGCGGGGTCTCTCAAAGAGGACCCAGCGGCTGCACAGCGCAAGTCGTAATTCCTGAAGCCGCGTTTATGCGAGGTGTCAGGTTTCGATTTTATACTATCCGGCATAAGTTACCCTATCAATCTCTTTGGGTATTAAAGCTACTTCATATTTTAAATTCCATTCTTTGATGTGTTCTAAAATTGGCAAAAATGCCAGGCCTTTTTCAGACAGCTTATATTCTACCCTTGGCGGTAATTCCTTATAGGCCAATCTTTCCAATAGCCCATCTTCTTCCAGCTCTTTTAGTTGCTCGGTTAGTACTTTCCTTGAAATGAGTGGTATTATAGAATCCAGCTGACCAAAACGAATGGTACGGGTGTTAATTACATTTATAATTATCGGCTTCCATTTATTACCAATAGTGCCAATAGCTCTTGTAAACGGGCAATTTGAACTGCAAAACCTTTCGTCTTTCATATCATTTAAGTTTGTAGTTACCCAATGGTAACCAGAATACACTTTCGTTAGTTACAAATATAAACTATCGACAGTATCTTTGTGAAACAAATTTAAATATAAATTAAAAATGAGCAGATTAAAAAATAAAGTAGCAGTGATTACAGGCGGTAATAGTGGCATTGGGTTTGGCATTGCGCAAGAATTTAAAAGTGAAGGTGCTGTAGGCACCATTGTGGGCAGAAACCAGGAAACTTTAAATAGTGCTGTGGCCCAGCTTGGAGATACTTTTATAGCCATAAATGCCGATGTAACCAACCTTGCCGACCTGGAAAGGGTATTCAAAGAGACAGCTGAAAAGTTTGGTAAAATAGACGTGATTGTAGCCAATGCAGGTGGCGGAGCTGTAGGAACTGTGGCAACTATTGGCGAAGCCGACTATGATAAGACAATGGATTTAAACCTGAAAAGTGTTTACTTCACTGTTCAGAAAGCATTGCCCTATATGAATGATGGTGCTTCTGTTATTTTAATAGGGTCGAACGCAGCACATCGGGCATATGCAAATTTTACGCTTTATGGTGCAGCAAAAGCTGCAGTTATCTTTTTTGCAAAAGGATTTTCAAGCGACCTTTTAGACAGGAAGATCAGGGTAAATGTAATAACACCAGGTACAACAGATACACCAGCATTTGAAAAGTTCGTTCCCGCAGAACAAATTGAAGCTGTAAAAACACACTTTGCAAGTGTAATGCCAACAGGCAGAATTGGGCAGCCAGCCGACATTGGTAAAGCAGCGGTTTTCCTGGCCTCTGACGATTCCTCGTTCATGCTTGGTGCCGAACTCCTTGTTGATGGCGGTATGACCTATTTGGCTAAGTAATTAACCTCTCACCGGCGCGGGTATGTATCCCGTGCCATTATATAATTAAAATAATTTTCAAAATGAGTAAATCAGAAAATAAAGCAGCGAGCTACGCAATTATCGGCTTCGGCAAAATCGGCCAGGCCCTGGCTAAGGCATTTGCCCGCAACGGAATCAAAGTATCCGTTGCAACCACACGCGACCCCGAAAGCTTCGCATCAGACGCAGCCGCAATCGGGCCAGAGATCATTCCCGCAACGCTGGCTGAAGCCGTTACGGCCGACGTCATCTTTTTAGCCGTGCGTTTTGAATCGCACCCGGATGTAGCGAAGGCACTACCCAACTGGCAGGGCAAAACCATCGTAGATGTGACTAATGCTTATGGTGTGCCCCCTGAAAAGCTGGAAGGTCTGCCTTCCGCTAAGTTAGTGGCCCAAGCCTTCACCGGCGGAAAACTGGTTAAGGGCTTCAACCATTTGGGAGCTGCCATTCTTGGCCAGGACCCGGCCGTACATGGTGGCCGGAGAGTTGTGTTCCTGGCGAGCGACGATGACGGCGCAGCAGCAGAGATTGGTGCGCTTGCTGAAAATCTCGGTTTCGCGCCAGTCAAACTTGGCGGGCTTTCGGAAGGCGGACTGCTTGTGCAGGCACACGGAAATACCTGGGGTAAACTCATCTTTCAAGACTTAATCAAGTTTGCCTGATGAATCGTGATCGCTAATTTCGATGCGATCCCGCCTTTTGGACAAAGAGAAACGCCGTTTGATTATAAGTTTCTTTAAAATCCCTGTTTCTTTAGGAAGCAGGGATTTTTCTTGTTTCAATTTAGTTTGCCAAAAGAAAGTCATCAACGCCGTTGAGCATACTAAGTGATTTACGATGCTTGTTTTTTGTCTTTTATCAGGCAGCTTAAGTAAATTGCGAATAATTATATCTTTGAACGATGTCCAGTTTTGAAACGTTTTTCGATTACATTAAGGAAATATCAGGCAAACTGCTTTCGGAGGATGATAAGCATTTGTTGATGGCACATTTCAAACCCAAAAAACTTCGAAAACGGCAATACTTTTTACAGGAAGGAGACGTATGCAAATATATCGGGTTTATTGTAAAAGGATCTGCCAGGACTTTTACGGTAGACGACAAAGGGCATGAACATATCCTGAAATTATCTTTGGAAAACTGGTGGCTGGCCGATTTTGAAAGCTTTTACAAGTTAACCCCAAGTCGCTTTAATATAGAAGCGCTGGAGAACCTGGAGGTTCTGCAATCAACCAATGCTCAAATTGAGGAGTTTCTGAAGGATATACCTGCCTTTTCAGCGATGGCGAACGTAATAAGTCAAAATAACACCATTGCAACTCAAAAAAGAATGCAGACCGCAATGAGCTATACGGCTGAAGAGCGTTACGAGGATTTGATCAGCAATTATCCGCAATTTCTACAGCGGTTCCCGCAAAACATGATCGCTTCTTACCTGGGTTTATCCCCGGAAACTTTGAGCAGGCTGAAGAAAAACGCTATTAAATAGAGCCTCGTCAATATATCTTCCCGGATGCAAAAAAAGCGCTTATCAATGGAATATATGCCGTTGTAACCCGTCAAACTTTCTGCTGCTTTGGCGTTTCACTCATATCTTAAGTTACTATTTTACAATTACTTATCTGATTAATGTGATATAGGTCATCACCTTGGATTGACCTATATCAAGCGTATTTAATGATTCATGTCAACCCCCGGTTCGTTACAATACAGCATCTTTGGATATGATTCAGAACGGAAAAACCGGGAAGAATTTGAATATATTAACATATAAAAATGATGAGTAAATTAAAAAATAAAGTAGCGGTAGTTACCGGTGCTTCAAAAGGAATAGGTGCATCTATTGCCAAACACTTCGCGGCAGCAGGCGCCAAGGTGGTTGTAAATTATGCCTCAAGTAAAGAAGGCGCGGATAAAGTAGTTAAGGAGATAACCGACAATGGAGGCATAGCCATTGCGGTACAGGCCGATGTATCTAAAGAAGCCGATGTAACCAGGTTGTTTAAAGAAACTGAGCATACTTTCGGTACGCTGGACATTTTGGTAAATAACGCGGTATCTCAAGGATATGCACCTATTGAACAAATTTCGGTGGAAGAATTCCACCAAAGTTTCGACGTGAATGTGTTAGGGCCAATATTGACTATCCAGGCAGCTTTGAAACTTTTCGGCGATAAGGGTGGCAACATTATCAATATCAGTTCGGGTGCAAGTAAATACCCTCTTCAAAATGCCTCATTGTACTCTTCAACTAAAGCGGCGTTGGATGCCTTCACAATAGCTTTATCTAAGGAGTTGGGTATTAAAAACGTTCGTATCAATTCTATTTTACCGGGCGCCACAGCAACAGAAGGTGCAGCCAGCGCGGGCGTTACCGCCGGCAGTGAGTATGAAAAGATGTTTGTTGAAAAAACACCACTTGGACGTAGGGGCCAGCCCGAAGACATTGCGAAAGCTGCCGTTTTCCTTGCTTCGGATGATGCAGCCTGGATTACGGGCGAGCAAATTTCCGTTTCGGGTGGTATGTATGGGTTTTAAATCCATCACCTCCCAAAAAAGTGAATGACAACGGAACGAAATTATTAGTTTACGTGGTTTCACTAACACGCAAAAAATAATTATTTCAAAAGTATAAGCTTCTTTCAAATCCCTGCTTTCTTCCGGAAGCAGGGATTTTTCGTTGCTTAAAATAATTTTCGGCGCCCGCAGGGAAAGACCCTGAGGGAAACAAGCTTCTGTCCCGCAGGGTCTCTCGTAGAGGACCCCGCGGATGCACAGTGTAAGTAGCAATTCTCAAAGCCTCGTTTATGCGAGATGATCGTATCCCCCCTCAGGGTCCTCTCCGAGAGACCCTGAGGGGACGGCGAGGGAAACGACGAATTCAGTCCTTAACTCGCGTCAAACTCCACAATCCATTCTATCCCATACTTATCCCTGAACATTCCGGCATACGTACCCCAGGGAGTGTCGCCAATGGGGCCTTCAACATCACCGCCAGCTGACAGACCGTTAAATATGTTGTCGGCTTCTTCACGGCTTTCGGCATTAACTAATATTTTCGACCGGTTTTCGGCTTCGTTTACCGGTCCCATAAATTCGGGCACGTCATTGGCTATTAGCACATTGTGTTTACCCAATGGCAAACCAATGTACATGATTTTATTGGCCTCATTTTCTGGTATCGGGAATTCGGGGCCCGCCAGGTCCTTGAAACGGGTGATCTTTGTAAACTCTCCGCCAAAAACCGATTTGTAAAAGGTGAATGCTTCTTCGGCATTTCCATTGAAGTTGATCCAGGGATTAATTGCTCTCATGATTTTTATGTTTTAATTGTTAATTATTTCGGTTTAATATCTTAGGATAAAGTTGACAACAAGTCTTCCAGGTTTTTTAATGTCATGGTAAAGCCTATTTTGAAGCCCTCCAATAATTTCTCCAAGCGTTCAAACGATTCATTAAAAATGACAATGTCCACTTTTGTTATACCGTTTTGTTCGCTGAAATTGTAATCCCATTCAGAACCCGGCAGTTCACGATTTTCGTCTTTATCTGAAAACGCGTTGTACATCTTAAAATTGGTTTTCGGGGTAATGGATGTAAATTCCTGCACAGACCAACGCTCCTGCCCGTCGGGGCTTATCATCGCGTAAAATCGCCGCCCGCCTACTTCAAAATTCATATACTTGGTTTTGGCACGCATAGGTGCAGGTGCCCCCCATTGGTCCAGTAATTCGGCTTTGGTAAAGGCATCCCATACTAAAGATTGGCCGGCATTAAATTCCCTGGTTATAAATACCGTTTTCGCTGCTTTGTCAACGTTAAAATCAAATAGCAAATCGTTGTTCATTTTTCTGTTTTTTTAATTGTTGATAATAGTTGGTCCAGTTGATTGAATTGTGTTTCCCAGCTTTGCCTGAACTGGGCTAACCAGTTGTCGAATTCCTGCATTTTTTTTGCGTTAAAGTGATAATAAATCTCCCGGCCACTCTGCTCGGGTTTAATTAAATCACATTCGTGTAATACTTTAATATGTTTTGATACGGCCTGCCGGGTCATATCAAATTTTTGAGCCATGGCATTTGGTGTTAATGCCTGTATGGCAATTAACGTTAAAATAGCCCTGCGTGTTGGGTCGGCGATGGCTTGGAATATATCTTGTTTCATGTTGTAAAGTTCAAATAAGCAACCTTCAGGTTGCAATATATATGCAACTTTTGAGTTGCGCAAATTTATTTGCAGTTTTTTTGTTGATGCTTCCCTTCTCGAGATCCGGATAAGACGCCGAAATTAAACTACTTTAATTTTTCAGTTTCTCTGTAAGCATACCTTTGCATCACAATGGCACATTAAACCGATGAATATGGGACTTATAAAAGTTAACGGCATTCAGCTATATGTGGAAGTCAAGGGGGCTGGGTTCCCTGTTATCCTGGTACATGGCGTGGGTGGAGATCATGACGCACACTTAAGAAATATAATTGAACCACTATCGCGAAACTTCAAAACCATTGCGCTGGATTGCCGTGGTCACGGCCGGTCAGACAAGCCATTACAGTTTACCATGGAGGATCATGTGAACGACATTTTGGGCATCATGGACCATTTTGGCTTAGAAAAAGTGTATCTGTTGGGTGTTTCCATGGGCAGTTATATTGCGCAGTTGGTTGCGATCACGGCCCCGCACCGGGTTGACAAATTGATATTGACCGTTACAAAATCCAACGGACACACCTCGTCAATACAACGCTTATTTAAGGAAAACGAAAAAGACATTAAAGGTCTTGATATGCACGAAACCATTGTGAAGCTGTTGAAATATATGGTTTATGATCCCGGATTGATGAAAAACCACCTGGAGATATTTGAAACAAAACTGAGCCCCGATCAATTTAGTGCTGCTAATAAAGCCATTGGCGCATTTGATTTCAGGAAAGACCTCTGGAAGGCAACCGCAAAAACCCTGGTGATTAGCGGAAAGCATGATGGATTGAACCCTCCCGAAGAAGGACGGGAAGTTGCCTCACTCATAAAAAATGCAACATTTGCAGTTATGCCATATTCCGGGCATGCACCTATGTTTGAAGAACCGGATGCCTATGTAAGTATCGTTAAGGACTTTTTGTTGAAATAATCCGCCACTTTATTTCGCCGCAGATCACCTCACCTCCCCCCTCTGCTTCCTGATCCTGCTAAGTGACTGCGGCGTTATACGTAGATAAGATGCGATATATTGTAAGGGAACAGCCAGGGCAAGGTCGGGGTAGCGTTTCACAAACTCCTGGTGTCGTCGGGCAGCGGTGCCGAAGTGCAGAAAATCATTGTCTTTAATTTTGTTAATCAGCGCTGCTTCCGTCAAACTTTTGGTGAGCAGGAACAGGTTTGGAATTTCCTGGCTCAAACGGTTCCAGCCGTTACGGGTAATGGTGAGCAACCTGGCTTCGGTAACAGCCTGTATGCCCGATGTAGCAGGTTTATTATCATAAAAGCTTTCAAACTCCATCATAAACTGGTTGGCGCGCACAAAATATTTGGTGGCTTCTTCCAGGTCATCACCGGCAAGGAATATGCGAAAGATGCCACTATCAACAAAGCCAATACTGTCGGCCATATCGCCGGGCTTGTAAAAATGGTCGCCTGCTTTTAAAACCTTTAACTCAAAACAAGCCACGATGTGTTCAATCTCGCTGGTGTTTAAAATTCCGCCAAAGGCCATTGCCCTGCTCAGGTTATCCATAATGCAAGCTTATTGATTTATTTTACCAAACCCAAACCGATGAGGCTTTCGGCACAGGATAATACGGCTTCCTTGTTGTCAATGGGGTGCCAGTGCAACAGTCTTTTTGCCTTAGTGGTGTCTGGAATTCTTTCCTTCCCCAAATCAAGCAATACCGGCTGCAATGTTTTATCAAACAAGGCAAAAATACGCGTCAGGAAATCGGGCAGTATAAGTTTGGGTATTTTCCGGCCCGGGTACTTGTCTCTGAGGATAGCAGACACATCCTTAAACGACAAAAATCCCGCCGAACCTATAAACCGTTCGTTGGCCGCGTTTGGATCTTCCATCGCCAGGATCAACAAATTGGCTATCGAACGCACATCAACCATATCGAAGCCGATATTTGGTAATGCGGGAATGCTGCCGTCAAGCATTTTAAGTACAATGTTAGCTGAAGTGCCAAAATCGCTTTCCAACACCGGGCCAAGGATGGCCCCTGGTAATACTGTAGCCAGTTCCAGGCCACTTTTGTGGTTTTTAATAAAATCCCATGCCGCACGCTCGGCAATGGTTTTACTCCGGAAATAGGGCAATGTATCTTTCAGGTTAGTGGCATCGGTCCAAACTGTTTCGTCAAAGGTGCCGCTTTCCTTTCCTTTTTCCTTGCCGTAAAGCACCGCGCCCGACGATGACGTTAACACTACCCGTTTTACTTTATTTACCGACGCCGCTTTCAATATATTTAGCACCCCGGCCCTGGCGGGAATAATAAGCTCATCGTCGTTTTTAGGCAATACCCTTGGGAATGGTGATGCAATGTGCTGGATATAATCTACCCCCCTGCTCAGCTCCAGCCAGGTTTTCTCGTCCGAAAGCTCGGCTTCTGCAAACGTGAGGTTATCAATGTGTGCAGTATGCTTAGTAATAATCTGCCTGATCTCGTCAGCCCGTTTCATATCTCTTAAAGTGCCCGTAACGTAGTAGCCCTTTTCTAATAGCTGAATGGCCGTATGCGAACCCACGAAACCTGATACCCCGGTTAATAATACTTTCTGTTTCATAAAACAAATGTAGAATGCCCTATTGGGTTCATCGCTTAACAATTGGTAAGAAAAAAGCCGCAGACAATAGCTATTGCTACAATTAACGCAACATGACACTCCCATTACCATCCTGCCCTGCTTACGTCAAAATGTATCATTCTTCCCCACTTCCGTATAAATCGGGCTGCAAAAGGCGCTCTACATTTGTGTCATAATTAAAACAACAAAACAATGGCAAAAACAATTTTCATTACCGGCGCCTCACGTGGTTTCGGTAAATTATGGGCCGAAGCATTACTGCAACGCGGCGATAAAGTAGTAGCAACAGCCCGCGACCTAAGTACCCTTGATGACCTGGTAACCAAATACGGCGACAATATTTTACCCCTGCAACTGGATGTGAACGACCGCGCCGCCGGTATTGCAGCCATCAACAAAGCAAAAGCACATTTTGGCACCATAGATGTGTTGGTTAACAACGCCGGCTACGGCTTATTTGGCACTATTGAAGAAACTACCGAAGAGGAAGCCCGCGGCCAAATAGAAACCAACTTTTTTGGTTTGCTGTGGCTAACCCAGGCCGTATTACCCGTAATGCGCCAGCAGGGCCATGGCCACATCATCCAGGTTTCGAGCGTATTGGGCCATGCTACCCTCCCGGTACTGGGTTTATATAATGCATCAAAATTTGCCGTGGAAGGCTTGAGCGAAACGCTGGCTACCGAAGTAAAGGGCTTTGGCATTAATGTTACGCTGATTGAACCTAACGGCTTTGCAACTGACTGGGCAGGTGCTTCATCGGCGCAAACCGTGGCCATGCCCGAGTATGATGGTGTACGGGCAGCATTCCAGGCCGGTTTAACCGATGATATATTTGGCATACCCGAAGCAACCAGCGACGCCGTATTAAAGCTTATTGACAGCGAAAACCCGCCGCTACGTTTATTTTTGGGGAACCAGGCTTACCCCTGGGTTAAACAGGTTTATGAAGGCCGAGTTGCCGAATGGGAAAACTGGAAAGAGGTATCGGCTGCCGCACAGGGCAAATAATTTTAATGGTATTGTACTGACATAATTTACGCCGGTTTTCGGCGTAAATTTGTTTTATTATTTAACGTTATGCAGCATTTTAAAAACTTAGCCGATATGCACCGGGCCAACGGTTACGCACCGCCCGAGAACCCACTCATCAGCATACAGCGGTGCACGCAAACCTGCAGCCTTGGCGACAGGGAGTTTACATCTGATTTTTATATGATCGGTTTTAAAAAACTAAAGTCGGGCGTTATCAGATATGGCCGTACCAAGTACGATCATGATAACGGCAGTATGATGTTTGTAAAACCAAGGCAAATCATTGAATTTAGCAGCGTGGAGTATGAGGACGATGCTTTTATCATCTTCATACATGAGGATTTTTTGAACGGACATGTGTTGCATACCGAGATTAACAAATACCCTTTTTTTGATTACGAGGCCAACGAGGCCCTGCACCTATCACCGCAGGAAGAGCAAACCATCTGGGATCTTTTTTATAAAATAGATACTGAGTACCGCAGCAACACCGATGAGTACAGCCGCGATATTATGCTAACCCATATTGATTCGATGCTTAAATATTCGCAGCGGTTTTATAAGCGCCAGTTTATAAACCGGCGCGAGCTATCGGGCAAAACCGTTTCAAAATTCAATGATGCACTGGCTGCCTATTTTAAAAACGGTTTATTGGTTACCCAGGGACTGCCTTCGGTAAGCACGCTGGCATCGCGCCTTAACCTATCTCCCCGTTACCTGAGCGATCTGTTGAAGCAGGAAACCGGCAAAACCGCTATCGAGCTGATCCACATTTACCTGGTGAACGAAGCCAAAAACCTCCTCATGGGCGATGATCAAAGCGTTTCTGAAATAGCCTACCAGCTCGGCTTTGAAAACCTGCCCTATTTTTCGAGGCTTTTTAAAAAGGAAACGGGTATTAGCCCCAACCAGTTTAAAAAGCAGTTGGTTAACTGATGGTGATAAACGCCGTTAAACTATGGGGCCCCGGGGTGGAGTATTGAACTTGTTAACTGCCAGCCTCAGGCGGGGCTGGCGTTTGTAGAGGGCAAGTCGCAATCCTCAAAACCGTATTTCTGTGGTCCCCCAGGGTACAGTCCGGCAGAAAGAGCCTGATACAAAAACATATTTATCAATAAACCTGATAATAAATATGTTAAAACAACGTACCTGTTGGGTTGGCATGCGCCTACAACAATCCGCCTCATCATGACCATAAAACCGTTACTATTGCTCTTCCTGGTATGTATAACTGCCTCACGTGTTCTCGCCCAGGCTAACACTGCCGAAAATATTATACTTAAGGGTATTGTGATTGATAAGGAAAACAGCAAGGCATTGGCTTACGTTAGCGTGGGGATTTTGAACAAGCCCAATGGCACGGTAACAGACACAGCCGGGCATTTTAGTTTCGACATTAGCCGGGATAATTTTGCAGATACCATCCAGGTAAGCATAGTGGGCTATGCCGCGTTGAAAATCCCGGTAAGGGATTTTATGCCGGCGGCCGATAAAACAATTCGGTTATCAGTAAAGCCGCAACAGCTTGCCGAAGTAAGAATTACAAATGCAATACGGGCAACAAACACAGAAATTATTGGCCGGCAGGCCGTGAGCAAATTTGTACAAGTGTCTGTCCACAACAAAAAAACGGCCGACGAAACCGTAGGCTCCGAAATGGGAATGCTGTATAAAACCAGCCAAAAAAAAGCCCTTATTAAAAATTTCAACTTTTACATATCGGTAAACAACTTCAATTTTATAAAATTCAGGGTAAATATTTACGCCGTAAAAAATGCCATGCCCGACACATTGCTATGTAACCAACAAATTTTTGCCACAGTAGATAATTTTAAAACCGGCTGGACCAATATCAACCTCGATCAATATAACATCAGGGTTAACGGAGAATTTATTATAACCGTTCAGTGGATAGAAGGACGGATGGATAAGCAGGAAACCCCGCTTACCGTACTCCCGGTGGCAATTACGCCATTTTCGAAAAACTGCTACGCCCGCATAGCAAGCCAGGACAAATGGAAGAAAATGGGCGTTAACTTGAGCAACTTTGTTACTATAGCGTATTAAGTTAGGTGAAAGTTCCCGCTTTCGCAACCATAACATGCCTCTTCCAGTCCCCGCGGATTCTATTGGAGAATACCCTGCGGTTGTGCAAACCAGTCGTGATTAACAAAGCTGTGTTTATGTGCGATGATCGTAAGCATCATTTACTCAAACCCCAAATCGCTCCTTGCACTATAAAAATCCGCTTTGATGTTTTTATATTAGCCCAATAATCATACGTCATATTATACCTTAACCTAATCACACCTGCAACCCAAACCATGCCCGAAATAAACGACAAGCTAAGCACCCTCTACGAAATTTTGATTGATAATTCAGAAACGTTTGAGCAGGAAACAATTGACCTGATTAGCCAGCCAAACAAAATAAATAACCTCAATAGTTTTGCGTCCTTGATGGTTCTCCTCAAAAACGCCAGGTTTATTGAACCACTGCTGCTTCAAATTAGCCGTGGCGAAAAAGGTGACGTTTGGTTATGCGATTTTTTATATGCCGCGGGTGGATTATTACGAGAGCTTTCGGAAGACGAGGACTTTGACACGCCAAAAAACTTAGTTTCCAAATTGGGCTCATGGATTATTAACTACTCAGGCGAACTTGCCTGGATGGGTGCGAGCTTGTTAAAATACAGCCCAGGCAAATCAGCAGGAAAAATCCAGCTGCAAAAACTGGAACAACGGGGAGATTTCTTTTTAACTTATGTTGAGTGTATTTCGGGGCTTTTACGTTACCATAAAAGCAAATACCTCCCATTGGTAAAACAAATTGCGGCAGATGAAACAAGAGACATTAAACTGCGGGAGTATTGCCAGAGTGTTATCGATAATGTGCAGTAATTGGCTAAAAAAACAACCAAATCAATTGCGCCTCTGCGATCTTTGCGCGAAAAAACTTCTTTCCCCCCTCATCGGCTCTAACCGCTAATTCGTCTATTCATCCCGGCCAAACGACGATTACAGGAGGCGATACTCCGGGTAGTTGCTACCTTTAAACGATATAAAACAGCTATCCTGTAATTTAAAATCATGAATAAGTTTCAACCACCATGGTCGCGGCGGGAATTCCTGGCCGCGGTTGCCCTTGCCGGAGCCGGTACCGCCATAATGCTAAACCCGATGGCAGCCTGGGCAATTGATGAGGTAGACCCACGCATAGCCAAAATAGTAGCCGATACACTGGGCATAGATACGCACAACCACATCGACGTACCACTAACCACTGCTGAAGTACCCGGCCCGGATATAAACCTGGCGGGCGAAATGAAAAAGTCGGGCTTAGCGGCCATCTGCATGACATTCGCTGTGGATTATCAAAAACTGCAAAACCCCGGCGATGCCTACGAACGGTTTAAAAATGGGCTGGCTTCCATGGACCAGCAGCTGGCCCGTAACGGTATGAAGCGCTCACTAAACATGGCCGATCTTAACACCGCTCATAAAAAACGCCAGCCCACGGTTATCCAATCGGTTGAGGGAGGCCATTTTCTGGAAGGACACATCGAACGACTTGAAGATGCCTATAGCCGCGGCCTGCGACACCTGACGCTGCTGCATGACAGCGATGCATCAGTACCCCTGGGCGACGTTTTCACCAATCCCGCACGCTGGGGAGGCCTTACCACTTTCGGTGCCGACGTTATCCGCGAATGCAACCGACTTGGCATCCTTGTCGACCTTGGGCATGCCAGCGCCGAAACAGTGACCGCTGCACTCAAAGTAGCTAAGCAGCCGGTAATCATTTCGCACACCGGCCTTGATACCCAATTGGGGCAAAACGAGAACATGGCCCGCATGATGCGCCCTCGCCTTATCAGCAAGGAGCAGGCAAAAATTGTGGCAGATACAGGAGGTGTTATCGGCGTATGGACGCACCTGGCTGGGTCAGCATTGGAGTATGTCCAAAATATCCGGGCGCTGGTTGATGTTGTGGGGATAGATCATGTTTGCATCGGCACCGATACCAAACTAACCCCGGCCTACAGGCCGGCGGGCGGCGGTTTCGGCCCCAAACCGGGCGAACAAGGCCCGCCACCGGGAGGCATGCATGGCAATCGTCCTGATGGCATTCCTCCGGGCGATAAACCCCGTGATGGCGCTAATGGCGACCTGAACCGCGGCAAAATGGACGGCGGTACCAACCAAACCTGGCCGGATCAAAATACAGGGTTCTATTACACCGTAGTAGAGGCGATGCTGAACACCGGTTTTAACGCAGATGAAATAGGCAAGATAGGTGGCGGCAACTTTTGCCGCGTGTTTGATGCTGCTACGGCCGGCAACCATTAATGTTTGCTACTGGTCAGCCAATCTAACTGTTGTCATACCAGCGCTTTCAAAGGTCAGGTTAACTGACCTTTTTCCATTAGGCCAGGTGCGGTGTTTTACATTTTTTGGTATGGTAAATAACTGGTTGGGCAGTAACTCGATGGTGCTATCTTCCAGGTCAATAAATACGGAGCCTTCAATGACCAGGAAACTTTCATCCGAATCCGGGTGGAAGTGCCAGAAATAAGGCTCCGTCATAACGCTCATCCTCACTACATGGTCATTCACCAGTGCAATTGGAATATTGGTGTATGTGCCGTTGATTGCGGTCGTTTGCGCAATATCAATTATTGTTAAATTTGGAGTATCCATGTGCCCGCAGTTATTATGTTATATAAAGTTCGAAAATATATAGCAGCGAAGCTTTTAGACGAAACCCTAACGATTTTTTTTATTTAAAAATAAAGCCCCCTTATGCAGGAGGCTCATAAATTACTATTTATCTCGCCGATTATTTAATTTGAATCTGTCTGCTTACAGATTTGGCTTCATCTTTTTTGGCAATGTCTACCTTAAGTATGCCATTGGTATAAGCAGCTTCAATCCTGCTGTCGTCTGCGCTATCGGGCAAGGTAAACGATCTTACAAATGAGTTGTAGCTGTACTCGCGCTTGCTGTAATTCTTTTTGTCGTTGTTGTTTTCTAATACATGTTCAACAGAGATGCTTAGCACGTTGCGGTCAAGGCTTAGTTTAAAGTCTTCCTTTTTTAAGCCGGGTGCAGCCAGTTCAATGTGAAAGGTTTCGGCAGTTTCGCTGATGTTAGCAGCAGGCACGCGCGCTATCATGCGGTCGTTAAAAAAGGTGTCGTTAAAAACAGAGTCAAAAACGTCACTAAAACCTGGCAGTAATGAGTTGGTCCTTTTTTCGGGATTAAATTTAACCAATGTCATGGGTTGTCCTCCTAAATAAATTTAATGATTGAACTTATAATTAATTAAACTTCAGAACTTCGTGTTCTGATAATAACTCAACAACTAAAATGCCAGAGACTAACAGGGGGTAAAAAACTGAAAAAATTTCATACCCGGTGAAAAATTTTCAGTTTACGGCTGTCAAAAATTCAAGTATATCATCCTTCAATTTACTCCTACCCTTCCCTGTTATACTTAGCCCTGTAATCCAACGGCGATAGGCCTGTTATCTTTTTAAAAACTTCCCTAAAGGCTTTATCATCAGCATAGCCAACCTGGTCCATTACCTCAAAAATGCTTTTGCGGCCTTTTTCAAGGGTACTTTTGGCTACTTCTACTTTTACACGTTGCAAGTACTCAACCGGGGTATTCCCGGTAGCTTTAATAAAACGCCTGTCGAAATTGCGGCGGCTGATGGCCAGGTTAGCGGCCAACCCTTCAAAAGATATTTTTTCGCGTAAGTTTTCTTCTATAAAGCTCTGGGCCTTGCCAATCAGCTCATCACCATGATTTTTTTGTGCCTGAAAAATACTGAAAGGCGATTGCGATGTCCGGTCCATATCAATCTGGAAAACTTTGGAGCAGTAAATAGCCGTTTGCCTGTCAAAATATTTCTCAACCAGGAAAAGTACCAGGTTCAAAAAGGAGTAGGCACCGCCATTGGTGTAAATGCCCTGCTCAACCGTAAGCAGTTTATCGGTGTGCAATTCGATGTTCGGAAAAAGGCGTTTAAAAGCAGTTGCCGCATTCCAATGGGTTGAGCATGTTTTACCGTCGAGCAGGCCGGTAGCCGCTAACAAAAACGCACCGGTACAAATGCTCGCTATTTCGGCACCAAGTTGATATTGTTCGCCAATCCAACGTACAAGCGCTGCGTTTTCTTTAAGTACCCGGTCGTACTCGTGCGAAACAGAAGGAATAATCAGGAGGTCGGCCTTTGATATTTCATTAATATCTGCCGGAAAAATAGAAAAGAAACCGCCATCCAGTTTTAGTTCCGTTTCAAATCCGGCTATACGCACCTGCATCATAGGCCTATGCCCCATCTGCTGCCAATAGCCGTTGGCACGGTTAAGTATTTGAAAAGTACCTACCACGCTGGCCAGGTTGGCGTAGCCTTTAGGAACTAAGATGATCACTTGCTTCATGACGTTTTTTTTGAATAAAGATAGTTAACCATTGTGTCCAAATCAACCCGTCAACATGTCCATATTACACCCTGTGTTTATGCTGTCAAGACATTAAATTTGTAATACAATTCCCAATCAAACCAAAAACTGATAAAAATGACCACACCAGATTTTACAACCACCCTGTTGGTTGACAAAACCCCGAAGGAAGCATTTGATACCATTAACAACGTACGCGGATGGTGGTCGGAAGAAATTGAAGGCGGTACCAGCAAGCTGAATGACGAGTTTAATTACCATTTTGAAGACATCCATACCTGCAAAATAAAACTGGTAGAAGTTATCCCCAACCAAAAAGTAGTTTGGCTGATTCTTGATAACTATTTTAAATTTACCCAGGATAAAACCGAATGGAAGGGCACAAAAATCAGCTTCGACATTGCGGAACAAGATGGCAAAACGCAGATCGTTTTCACCCATCATGGCCTGGTGCCCGAATATGAATGTTTCGAGATTTGCCGGGGCGCGTGGACCAATTACATTCAAAACAGCCTGGCCAGTCTCATCAGTACAGGTAAAGGCCTGCCCAACGCCGCCGGCACTGCTAGAACGGCAGATGAAGAGCAGCTCCTGGCCGAAAAAAAATAAGACGGTAAACCACATCATGTTAAATACACCATGAACAATTATCAAAAAACCATCACTGTAACCAAACCCGCCGATGAGGTTTACGCCGCAATTACCCGGCATATTGCCGATTGGTGGAGTGATGACCTAACCGGCGAAACCGCACACGCCGGCGACCAGTATGATATTGCCTTCGGAAAAACAAAAAAGACCTTCAGTATCATTGAAGCGGTACCCAATAGCCGTGTAGTGTGGCAATGTGATAAAGCCTATATAGATATGGCTTCCCTAACAAACAAGGCAGAATGGGTGGGCACAAAACTGATATGGGCCATAAGCGCCGATAGCCAGGCTACAACCCTGAATTTTTCACACGAGGGCTTAAACCAAAGTTTTGAATGCTACAACGTATGCGAGGCCGGCTGGGATTATTTTATAGATAGCCTGTATGCTTTTTTAACCACCGGTAGCGGAACGCCGTATCACAAATAACAAGCAGTATCAAATTGATCGTGTACAAACCAAGGCATCGTGCAGCGGATTGGCAGCGCTGTTAAAAAATACGTATGCAACTGCGTTCAGGGCAAGCTCATCTAAATTGTTAACGGCCATAAGCTGTTATTTAATAATAGCTAACGGAATAAGCTTATAACGTCGGGAAGATATAAGCATCAAACGCTACCTTGTTTTCATTGCCTGATCCTGGTTATATAATCGAGGTACCGAAGGGACTTGTATTGCTCAATAACAGCCACAAATATTGGGATGCGCCTAAATTGCGCTATCAGTTTAGTGTTAACCATGATAAAATATAAAATATTCATTATCAAATATTTATAATATTTTATTTGAAATGTGTTAAGTTATGTTAACCCAATCAGATGCGTTTGCCCTTCAACTGTGTTGCTGTTATTTGGCCTTATTGAAAATAAAGAATAATTTTATAGTAAAAACCGCCGACCACCGCTTTCCCAAAACAACCAATATTAAAACCATGAAAACAACCTTATTTTGCCTGCTCACTTTTATAACTTTCCATTTTTATGATGCCCGGGCACAGGAATTGCCTTTTAAAATACCGGCAGCAAGTTTGGGGCAACGTATTGAACAGGATTTTGGACTTGGCACCATATCGGTAAAATATTACCGGCCTAATACCAAAGGCCGCAAAATTTTTAACAGGATGGAGCCCTACGGCATTGTTTGGCGAACCGGGGCCAATAATGCCACCGTTGTAACCCTTACCGATAGCATCCAGGTAGAAGGGAATACCCTTGCGCCCGGCTCCTACTCGCTTTTTAGCATACCCGGCGCCGACGAATGGACAATTATATTTAATAAAACCATTAACCAATGGGGCGCGTATGCCTATGACCCAAAACAGGATGTGCTGCGTTTTAAAGTAAAACCAACAAAACTTACCAATAAAGTGGAGACCCTTACCATCCAGTTTGCAGATGTAAAGCAAGACAACTGCCTGCTGCAAATACTTTGGGAAAACACCGGCATCAACATCCATTTAAAAACCGATGTTGATAACCGCATTATGGCCAATATACAGGAGGCCATGAAAAGCGAAAAGAAACCCTACTACATGTCGGCAGTGTGGTGTTACAACCACAACCGAAACCTGGCGCAGGCACTTACCTGGATGCAGGAAGCTGATAAAACCAACCCAACAGCCTACAATATCAAATACTGGCTGGCCAGGTTACAACTAAAAACAGGTGATAAAAAATCGGCTATTATATCGGCCAATGAGGGGCTCAAGCTGGCTTCTGCCGAAAATAATGCCGAGTACATCAGGATGAATAAAGAGGTATTACATGATGCCGGAACAAACTGATAGCGTACTTCCCTGTCTCATAGTTCCAAAAACTTAGTGTTACGTATCTTTTAAAGCCTTAAATCAACTTTTCCTTATTAATTCAAACCGGCATCCAACTAAAACAAGTAAATTGGGATGCCGGCAAGGTAACAGCCTTCTATGTGCTCAACCTTTGGCATGTTAATTCCGTTTAACTGTAAAGTTTGATGAACTATAAGGTGAATGTTCTGTGGAATAAATTAATTGGCGATAAGCCCTACTTTGCATTAGAGGGGCGCATCTTCCATTCAGTTTGTATTATTGTAATGTTCGGGCTTGCGCTCAACATCCCTTTCAATTATCTGATTGGCCTGCCAAAGCTGGCAGGGCTTATGTTTGTGGTATTGCTGGTTGTAGCGGCGGCTTATTATGCGTCCCGTTTTTATAAAATGCTCAGCCTGGCAATTGTGGCGTTCCAGGTTATTAACAATCTGATGCTGATAGTCAATTATTATGCTAACTCGGGCCTCAATGGCCCTACTTTTGCTATCTTCCTGTTATCGTTTATCATAGCCGTATCAATAATTCCGCAAAGGCAATATGCCATTTGGCTGCCTTTAAACATATCGGTAATGCTTTTGCTGATATCCTGGGAAGCGGCCCATCCTGGCTGGATAAAAGATACCTACCCTAACTCAAGCAGCCGCTTTGCTGATTTTGGATACAGTTATATTATCATTGCCGCGCTTATTTTTTTTATCATAGCTTTTATCAGGAGCGCTTATCACCAGGAACGCCGCCGGGCCGAGCATGAAGCCACAGAACTGGCAGCCAGTAACGAAACCAAAAACAAATTGCTATCCATATTGGCGCATGACCTTAAAGAGCCCTTAGCTTCGGTACAGGGTTTCCTGGAACTACTTACTTATTATAAACTGGAAGAAACAGAAAGGCGGAACATTGAAAATGAACTATTAAACCGCACCCGCGATACTACGCAAATGCTGGGCAATGTACTTTCCTGGACAAAAAGCCAGATGGGGGGTGTACAAGTACAGTTGATGCCATTACAACTGCGGCACACGCTAACCGGCACACTACAGTTATTAAAAAGTATTTCTGTAGAGAAGCAAATTGAACTACAGTATGACATTGACGAGGCCATTTGGGTTGCTGCCGACCCCGATATGTTGCAACTAGTAGTCAGGAACGTGGTGATGAACGCCATTAAATTTACCTTCCCGGGCGGCAAGGTTACTATTAGCGCAACTACAAGCGATGGTAAATGCACTATCGCGATAGCCGACAATGGCATGGGAATCCCGGTTGAAAAACAGGCTAAACTATTTTCGATAAGTGAGCAGGTTACCTATGGTACCGGTAAAGAAAAAGGCGCCGGTCTTGGCCTGGTGCTTTGCAAAAACTTTGTAGAATTACAGGGCGGCAATATTTGGTTTAAAAGCGAGCCAGGGCTTGGGAGTACCTTTTTTATCAGCCTTAATTATTGCCAACCGGCAACAATCGCGGGTAATTCTCCTGGGTTGTTGATGCAATCGCCCGCAAAACCAGTTTGAGCAAGCGTACGCGGGATATGATGCGTCAACAACCGGCCTGCTATGCCTTTAATCACAGTTGCAATCTTCTATATTGGCAATCTGCGTAGACGTTAAAAAAATTGCAGTCTAAAAACATATTTATTGCTAAGTAGGTTGCATTTTTGTAATACACAAAACATCAATCCATGACATCAGTAAAAGCCTATGCAGCCCGGGGAGCAGCAACGCCCCTGGCTCCGTTTTCAATTGACAGACGCGAACCCGCGGCCGACGACGTTGAAATTAAAATTTTATATTGTGGCGTTTGCCACTCAGATATCCACACTGCCCGTAACGAATGGGGCGGCACCATTTATCCCGCCGTACCCGGTCACGAAATTGTGGGCAAGGTTACCCGCGTGGGCAATAACGTAACCCGATTTAAAGTAGGCGATACCGTTGGCGTGGGTTGCTTTGTAGATTCATGTATGCATTGCGCCAACTGCAAAAACGACCTGGAGCAATACTGCCAAAACGGCCATACCCAAACCTACAATTCGCAAAGCCAGGATAAAAAAACTATCACCATGGGCGGCTACTCAAGCCATATTGTGGTTACGCAACACTTTGTGTTATCCGTGTCAGACAAATTACCGCTCGAAAAAGTAGCACCATTGTTGTGTGCCGGTATTACCACCTATTCGCCGCTACGCCACTGGGGGGTAAAAGCCGGTGATAAGGTTGCAGTAGTTGGCTTAGGAGGCCTGGGCCACATGGCTGTTAAACTTGCGGCGTCAATGGGTGCCGAGGTGACAATGCTAAGCCGATCAAAAAGTAAGGAAAAAGACGCCGCCGAATTAGGCGCGCACCACTTTAAACTAACAACCAATAAAGATACTATGGCCGAACTGGCCAACAGTTTCAATTTTATTATAGATACGGTTTCGGCTGCCCATGATTATAACGAGTACCTGAACCTGCTAACCACCGATGGTGTAATGGTTCTGTTGGGCGCTCCGCCACAACCTACACCGGTAGCTGCTTTCCCGTTCATTATGGGGCGCAGAAGTTTGGTTGGATCATTGGTTGGCGGCATAAAAGAAACCCAGGAAATGCTGGATTACTGCGCAGAGCATAACATTACATCAGATGTGGAAGTGATTAACATTGATAAGATTAATGAAGCCTATGAGCGTACCCTTGCCGGAGACGTACATTACAGGTTTGTAATTGATATGGCTACGTTGTAAAGCTTAAAGCCGAAGGCTCAAAGCAGAAGGCATTAGGCCAAAAGTTACTGTTTATGATGACAAAGAACAGGTTTCCTAACAAGAGACTTGTTCTTTTTTGCGGAAGGATGATATGACATTTATGCAAACATGATAATTCATGCACTTCTACTTTGCTATTTTTTCAAGTCAGTTTCGTGCTTTAAGCTTTCAGCCTTCGGCTTTAAGCTCCCTTCCCCCTACCAGCTAACCCTGAAAATTTCATGGTCGTCGCCGTTATCCCTGTCGGCTAAAAGCGAAACCTGTGCCGGGGTGCCATACATTTTCCCCAGGCCAAGCAATAAGCCCCTTACAAATGCTTTTAAACCAATCCGTTTAGAAAAATAATGTACCAAGATGCTGTTTTCCTCAATATCTGTAACCCGGAATTCAGGCGGTGTCAGCTTAGGGTATATCAGCATAATGCGGTTATGAAACATTGGTAAGTTAATCAGGAAAGCTTTTAAATGCTCGCCGCCGGCTTCCATCAAATCTCCGTATTTTTCTTTCCCGGTTTTCAGTATCCACCACTCGCCAAATGCCTCCAACACCTCGGCCACCGACATATTCATTTCTTCACTTACAGCATTTGCCAGGCTATAGGTTAGGTCATCGTCATAAGGTTCGCTGCTGATAAAAAAATCTATGTCAAGCTTTGTACGCAGTTTTACCGCCTCCCACTTTTCTTCACCGAAGTTTGCTACTACTAAATCCTCTATCGCTTTGTTAACTATTCCATACATTTTTTTAAAGGTTTAAGTTTGGGCTAAAAAATACGATGCCAGAATTTTATCCGCCCTGGTAAAAGTATTTGCATTATTGATTTTCGTTGTTATCAAAAATTACGGGGTGTTGAATGATGTTTTTAACGTAACGCATCTGCGATAAGTTGCTATATATAAACATCATAGCATGAATT
Organism: Mucilaginibacter sp. P4_D1; assembly: GCF_056401935.1. Taxonomy (NCBI): domain Bacteria; kingdom Pseudomonadati; phylum Bacteroidota; class Sphingobacteriia; order Sphingobacteriales; family Sphingobacteriaceae; genus Mucilaginibacter; species Mucilaginibacter sp. P4_D1. The sequence goes on along the minus strand of NZ_JBFUIJ010000003.1, from coordinate 258,248 downwards.
AGTGATTTTTATATCAAATTTACTATTTCATTAATCACAGTATCGAGCTTTTTGGCGCTTTCTAACAGAAGCGGTAAAATTAAAGGATCAATCTCACCTTCGGTTTTGTTCATCTCCAACAGGTTAATTAAGCCTAAAATATTAGCCAGGGGCGCCCTCATTAGGTGGGTTTGGTCAAACGCAACTTTTGCCAAAACCATGCTTTTATGTTGGTTGTCGTGTTTAACTTCCTCTTTTTCGGTAACATCCCTGCCATAAACATTAATATAGTCATGGTCGGCAACGTAACGGCCTATAAAGGAATATATCTTATTATCATAACCAGCCTCAAACGGCATATCAAAAAAGGTTTGAAGCTTTAAAACATGCTTCCAAAACTCTTCGCGGCAGTAAGTTTTGCCTTCAAAAGTAAAACATGCAATCTGGTCGGCGGCGGGGTTGCTCATCAAAATATGGCCGTCGGTCGCAATCCTAAACAACGGATCGGGGTTTTGCAGGGCAAAAAGCGCAATCTCTTCAATTTCATCGGTCGCCTTTCTTAACTCGCTTTTTTTGCGATGAAGCGTGGTAAGTAACTGCCTTAAATCATCATTTACGATATCCTTGGTTTTAAGCACATGCAAAAGATCAATTAACGGATCGTGAAAGGCAAAGTCATGCAGGGTAAGGTGGCGTTGCTTAACGTCTGTCATGTTATCAAACCATGGCGAACCTATAAAAAGCAACTGGTTTGAACTCTGTAAAAGTTCAAATTGACCTCTTAATATATCATTAAACGGGCTGTTAACTTCAATTACCACCAATTGTTTGCACGTGGCTGATATGGAAAAGAAATTAGGTTCGATGCCTGCAGGTCGTTTTAAACGGAAACAGCGATCAAAACTTCCTTGAGGGTCATGTTCCAGCAGCTTTTTTAAACTGTTGCCGCACGATTGAACGGAGAAATCTTGGTTGATAAGTATATAAAACGGAAATAATTGATTGAATTGATCTTCATTAAAAGAAAATATCGTATCGACACTCATTTTATGTTCGGTAAAATCAATCAATAGTTTAGTATTTATAAGGTGTTTTTACGCGCTAATTATCAACGCCTATCTTACTACGTAAAACCCTGACAGGCTGTTGCGTACCATCGGTTATTTTTACGCATATTATACGGATAAATTAAAAATTCTGGTAAAACAGAACTTCTCCCTCCAAAAAAGGCTGTTTTTCAATACCTCATTTTTATTGTAACCTAACATCGCCCAAAATAAACACCACCTAATTCCTAAAATTACCTACCTTAGCTGCCATACTTGCACGGGGTGCTTTTAACCATTAAGGTTATAGGCTGAGATAATACCCGGAGAACCTGACACGGATAATACCGGCGTAGGGATGCATGGGCCATTATTGTTTACGGCGTAGCCGTTTATCCATATAAAGCCTTGTTTCTGTACCCGTATTTACGGTTTTAGGAACAAGGCTTTTTTAATTAATAATGGAATAAATGGAGCTTCAAAAAAACAATTTTGGCCTGATGACCCAAAGCCTTAGCAACTGGCAAGGCCGTAAAGAGTGGTTTTTTAACCGCGAACACACCGATACATACGAGCAATGGTACGAAGGCCGCTATAAACGCGCCGAAGTATGGCAAAAAAAGGTAATGGGACAGCTACTGGGTAAAGACCAGCGGGTAAAAGAACTGCTGGAATTTGGCTGCGGCACTACCCGTTTTACCCGTTGGTGGCACGAGATAGGTATTGATGCCACCGGCGGCGACCTGTCGCCATTTATGCTTGGCCAGGCGGTACACCTGTTTAAAGGAGACCTGGTAAATGCCGATTCGCACTTTATGCCGTTTAAGGACCATACTTTTGATGCACTGGCCTTTATTACCACCTTTGAGTACTACCGCGATCCGGTACAGGTTATCCGCGAGGCGGCAAGGGTAGCCCGCTGCGGTATAGCGTTTGGTATGATGAACCGCAATTCGCCCAAGGTACTGCGCCGCAGGGTACAGCAGGCATTCGGCAAAAACCCGTTTTATGTTACGGCCACTTTTTACACACCGGCCATGCTTACTGCCAAAATTGATGAAGCATTAAAAGGCAGGTCGTACAGCCTCGAGTGGACCTGCACCGGCCTGCCCGAATGGTTCCCGGTACAGCAATGGAGCATACCCGTAGGCGATTTTTTTGGATTATATGTAAAATTTTTAGACTGATAGCCCATGCCTTTAACCGGAAAAATCAGTAGCGGTGGTTTTGATGATATCATTTTGCCACGCTGCGGCCATCCGCGCAGCGAAGTACTAACCGGCCCCGCCTTTGGCGTAGATGTCTCGCTGGTTGAGCTGCCCAATGGCTTAGGCCTGGCCATGACCAGCGATCCGCTTTCCCTTATCCCTTCGCTGGGTTTGCAGGAATCGGCCTGGCTATCGGTGCACTTAATGGCCAATGATATGGCTACAACCGGTTTTGCCCCGCAATACGCCCAAATGGTGCTGAACCTGCCCGAAGATATGCCGGAAGCAGATTTGATCACCTATTGGGATTTTATCCACCAATATTGTAACGATATCGGCGTGGCCATCACCGGCGGCCATACCGGGCGTATCCCGCAGCAAAACTCAACCATTGCAGGCGGCGGCACCATGCTGCTTACCGCACCGGTAGCCAATATTTTATTAAGCCACAAAGCACAGGCAGGCGACGTAGTGCTGGTAACCAAAGATTGCGCCATGTCATCAGCCGCCATACTGGCCATGAGTTTCCCGGAAACGGTAAAAAACAAATTAGGTAAAGAAGTTTATGACCAGGGCTGCGGGTTGTTTTATCAAACATCGTCATTAAAAGATGCCTTAACCGCAGCCGCAGCAGGCGGCATTACCGCCATGCACGATGTAACCGAAGGCGGGGTATTGGGTGCTGTTTACGAAATGGCCATAGCATCGGGCAGTAGAGTAAGCATCAACAGCGATTTATTGCCCTTAGGTACCGCCCAACAAGCCATTTGCAGTTTGTTTGGTATCGATTCCCGGTTTTGCATTGGCGCTGGCTCGATGGTGATGTCGGTGAATCCGGAGCAGGTTCAGTACGTTATTCAATACCTGCAACAAAATAACATCAAGGCAACCGCGATTGGCAGCTTTACCAGCAAAACCGGGGGCTACAAGTTAATAGAAAACGGCGTTGAAAAACCGATGCCCTACTATGCTACCGACCCTTACTGGGGCGCATTTTTTAATGCTTATAAAAACGGATGGAAATGAAAACAAGCCTTAACATAACCGGCGGCATTTACCTGGTACTTAACCCCACCATGGAGCTTAATTTATTATTGCAAAAACTGGCTGATGCGTTGAAAGGTGGTATCCAGGTAGTACAAATCTGGAATAACTGGCCTGCCGGTGCCGATAAATTAAGCCTGATTGAACATATAGCCGGTCTTTGCCGCTTTTACCGGGTGCCTTTATTGATAAACCAGGAATGGCAATTACTACAAGCTTCGCCCTTTTTGGATGGTGTTCATTTTGATTGTATACCATATGACTTTGACGCTATAAAGGCAAACATTGGCAAACCATTCCTGGCTGGCATCACCTGCTCCGGTAATCTTGATGATATAGCCTGGGCTCACGAACATGGGTTAGATTATGTGTCATTCTGCGCCATGTTCCCCTCTCCTTCTGCCGGCAGCTGCACTATTGTAATGCCCGCTACCGTAAGGGAGGCAAAAAAAATGACCAGTATGCCGATTTTTGTCTCCGGCGGCATGACACCCGAAAATATCATCGCCCTAAAAAAACAAGCACCATTTGACGGCGTGGCCGTAATTTCCGGATTGCTAAGCACCGCAAACCCCGAACAAAAAGTTAAACAATACCACGAAGCATTAAATTATAAAGCTGATTAACATGAAACTAAAAACCATTAATAAACTATGCTGCCCCTTTGATAAGCAGGACCTTACTTTACAGGTATTTATAAAAGATACCGAACAAAATATTATAGAAGGCATATTAAGCTGCACAGCCTGCCTGCGCAAATACCCAATTGTTTATGGCGTGCCTATTATGTCGCCTGATGAATACAGGCAGATAAAACTGGAACAGCCCATTGTTGACCGGTGGAAGATAGATCATGGGGTTGAAGACATCATGTTGCTGCCTAAGGTAACAGAAGGATAGGGAATTCGTTACGTAAAAGAGCTTTTTACGGCGTGGTTTGATAACAACATTTACCCAACCACCGTTTTTATCATTTATATTTAAGCCATCAAACAATATAAATGACCAGGACCACCATTCATAAAATATTAACCATCCTGATTGCCCTGGTGTGGCTTGCCAATGGCTTGCTTTGTAAGGTACTTAACCTGGTTCCGCGGCACCAGCAAATTGTAGGCAGAATTTTGGGCGAAACACATGCGGGGCTGTTAACCAAATTAATAGGCGTTTCAGAAATATTGATGGCCGTATGGATTATCAGCGGCATCAAATCCCGCTTAAATGCGGTAGCACAAATGCTTATTATCGCAATCATGAACTGCATTGAGTTTGTTTTAGCACCCGATTTGTTATTATGGGGCAAAGCAAATTCGGCCTTCGCGTTTATGTTCATGGCGTTGATTTACTACAACGAATTCAAACTCCGTAAAAACCTGGTGATTTAACCTATGCCTGCATTTTTAAAAGACCATCCTTTTGCTGTCGAGGCTTTTTTTGAGCATTCTGTTGTTTTAACATTCGCTTTTCCGAAGGAACAATTAACGCATTTGATTCCCGAATGTTTAACATTAGATACTTACCAGGATAAGTGGGCGTTTATAGCCATTGCGCTGGTTAACACCACAGGATTGCGCCCAAAAGGTTTCCCTAAGTTTATGGGGAATGATTTTACGCTGATAGGCTACCGCGTATTTGTGCGTTATACCAGCAATGCCGGTAAGCGCTTACGGGGGCTGTATATACTAAAATCCGAAACTGATAAAAAGATGATGGAGTACCTGGGCAACCTGTTTACCCATTATGCTTACACCACTACAGATATTGTACAACGACAGCATGACGGTCAGCTTCACATCCAATCTGCAAAATCCCGTCTCGAACTGCTTATAAATGTAAAAGGCGAGGATATCGCTCTGCCTGCCGGCTCGCCCTTTGCAAATTGGAAGGAGGCGCGTAAATTTGCCGGCCCGTTGCCCTTTACTTTTACTTATGATAAGCAAACCAAAAAGGTGTTAATTATTGAAGGCGTGAGAGAAGATTGGATTCCGAAACCTGTTGAAGTTATAAGTCAGCATATTTCGTTTTTTGATGATATGGCATTAACCGGCGGGATTTTGGCCAATGCTTTTATCATTAATAACATTCCGTATTACTGGAAAAAAGGCAGGACTGAACAATGGAGCCATTAAGAAAACCATTGCAGGGCGTATGGAACATTATCCGCTTTAACCGGCACTTTTATATCCTTGCTGCCGCTTTGGTAGCAGGTTCGCTTTTAGCAGCTCATTATTTCAACTCCCCATTCAGTATTTTAATAGTTATATTTAGCTACCTGGTTGCCATATCAACGTTGGTATCGCTTGCTGTTTCATTGTATATCTACGACCTTTCGGGCCTGTACAACTTAAAATGGCTGAATGTACTGCCCGCTACAGCACGTCCTATCCTTGTAAATATCAATGCGGGTTTTGATGAAACCAGTGCGCTTTTACAGTTTAAATACCCAGGTGCATCGTTAACCGTTTATGATTTTTATGATCCCCAAAAACATACCGAGGTTTCTATAAAACGGGCGCGAAGGGCCTGCCCCGCCTTTAATGGTACAATGCAGATAAGCACGGCGGCAATACCCTTGCCGGATAACCACGCCGATATTGTATTTTTAATATTTGCCGCCCATGAAATAAGGGATAAGGCCGGGCGCGACCAATTTTTCGGGGAGCTTAACCGGGTATTAAAACCCGGCGGTAAAGTGGTGTTGCTTGAACATCTGCGGGATGTGCCAAACTTTATGGCGTACAACCTGGGTTTCTTCCATTTTATGTCCAGGCAATTCTGGTTGAGCACATTTGCCAACGCCGGATTTAACATCGCCTGCGAAACAAAATTCACTCCATTTATTACCAACTTTGTGCTCAGTAAAAATGGAAACACAAATTAAAATAGTCGGTATAATTTTAATGGTGCTGGCTTTGCTCCACAGCGTTTTCCCCAGGTATTTTAACTGGGTAACCGAACTGAGGGATGTAAGCCTGGTTAACCGGCAAATGATGTATGTACATACTTTTTTTATCGCCCTTACCCTCGGTTTAATGAGCTGCCTATGCCTTACCTCGGCCCATGACCTGGTTGCAACCAAACTGGGTAACCGCATCGCTTTCGGTTTGGGAATATTCTGGACTGCAAGGTTAGTAATTCAATTTTTTGGTTACTCGTCAGATTTGTGGAAAGGCAAGCGCCTGGAGAGTACAGTGCACATTGTTTTTTCTATTTTGTGGCTGTACATGAGCGTGGTGTTTTTTATGATTTATTTTAATCATTAAAAACATCTTTGGGAGGAGGGTATTATTATACATAACAGAGATTACAGATTAACAACCCCAAAACATAAACCCGCCCTTATTGTTCCCTAAAAAACCCCAGCAAATGAATAATCACCCCTCCCCTAACTGGCCTGTTTTAGATTATCACGATCTGAAAGAAACTATAGCTACTGTACACATGTACACCCAGGTAGTTGGCAAAATAAGGCTGCAGCAAATGCCATGGATCAACCATTCATGGCAGGTTACTTTGTATGTTAGCCCAACAGGCTTAACTACCGGCAGCATGCCATATGCGGGCGGTGTTTTCCAGATCGACCTTGATTTCATCAGTCACCAGGTACAGATAACTACCAGCAAAGGGGCAAAACTTGATTTTGCCATAGGAGGCAAAACTGTAGCCGAATTTTATACCGGTTTGATAAATACACTGCAACAAGCCGGCGTGGATGTAACCATTTACGCGGTACCCAACGAGGTTGATCCAGCCATACCTTTTGCCCAAAACCATGCTCCCTGTGGCTATGATGCCGCTGTAATGCACAACTTTTGGCAGGCACTGGTGCGCATCCATAATGTATTCACCGATTTCAGGGCCGGTTTCCAGGGCAAGAACAGCCCGGTACACTTTTTTTGGGGTGGCTTTGATCTGGCTGTTACTCGTTTTTCGGGCAGGCCGGCGCCCTTGCACCAGGGCGCCATGCCCAATATGCCCAAAGCGGTAATGCAGGAGGCTTATTCGCACGAAGTAAGTTCATGCGGTTTTTGGGCAGGTTCGGATGCATTTCCGCACCCTACATTTTATTCGTATTGTTACCCTACCCCAGGTGATTTTGGCACACAGCAGGTAGCACCACCCGAGGCATTTTATAGCACTGAAATGGGCGAATTCCTGCTCACCTATGAATCGGTGCAACGAGCTGCAAATCCGGAGGCTACTTTGCTTGAGTTTATGCAATCCACCTATGATGCCGCTGCAACAACCGGCAACTGGGACAAAACCTTGCAATGCGACTTATCTGCATTGAAGAACCGGCATTAACAGGTTGGCAGGCGGCTATAAAATAAACCGGCCCTGCTCCGTAACGAGGCAGGGCCGGTTAAAACATGCTGTTGAGCTGTTTTTAAGCTACCAGGTTAGCTTCGGCGCCAAAGGCCTGGTCGATGATTATTTTCCAGGTGCCATCGGTTTGCTGCTGCATTACTTCGATGCCTTTGGCGGCCACTTTTACTTCGTCGCCATCGGTAATGCTCCACTCCGAGCGGCCAAGGGCGATACTTCCTGTTTGCAGGCAATACACGGTTTTAATCTCCATTTTTCCTTTGATGGATAAAATGGCTTTTATCGAATCTTCAAACTGTTGCCTGCCCGATACCGGCTTGTTGGGTTCGGGTACGATAATGCCGGTTACATCGTACATACTTATTACGGTGGCTACATCGCCTGTGTTAAAAGCAGCGGCCAGTGTTGCATGGGCATCTTCGGCCCTTCTTGGTAAGTTCATGGTTTATTAAATTTATGGATGAATTAAAATGGTTAAATAATTGACAAGAAATTTTTATCGCTGATGATTACGGCTGCAAGCCTGCCAACGCCATCATAGGCCTTATTAAAAAGAAACGGCCCCATGCTAACGCGTTTTACACCCAGCGAGGCCAACGCTTCAAAATCGGGCAGCGCAGGCATGCACATGACGTTAACGGGCAAACCGGTAGCATTTACAACCGCCTTAATATCGTTACTATCGGTAATGCAGGGCACAAAAACCCCGCTGGCACCTGCATTTTCATAGTTTTTAACGCGGGCAAGTGTTTCCGGCAATGCCGATGGCAGGCCCAGCAGGAAACCATCTGTGCGGATGTTTAAAAACAGTTTTAAGTTGTTCCTGCTGATGTGGTTTGCCACTGCCGACAGCGTTTTTTGAAATTCATCAACAGGCTGCAAATACCGGCTGGCACCGGCGATGGTATCCTCCAGGTTTATGCCAACCACGCCTGCATCGTGAAGTTTATCAATATTGGCAATAATACCCTCAATAGTGCGGCTGTAACCGCCTTCCATATCTACCGAAAATGGGATGTTAACTACCTCGACAACCCGCTTGGCCAGCTGCAGCAGCACGCCAAAGGGCAGGTTCTCGCCATCCTGGTAGCCCATTGCATTTGATAGCGCCTGGCTGGAAACACCAATGGCCTGGTAACCATTGGCCTCAAAAATTTGTGCACTCCTTACATCCCAAATGTTTCCTAAAATAAGCGGGGTTGGGTTTTGGTGCAGTTGCGAAAATGTTTCGAAATTATTCATGTTGTACCTTTGTTTTAATTGTTGAAACAAAGGTATGGCAGCTGCAAATGCCGAAATTGTACAAACCGGAACGGTTTAAATTATTGCTGTAAAAGCTGGTTAACCGGGGTTATATTTTGCAGGTAGGCCGAGGGTGTAAAGCCCGTAAAAGATTTAAAATCGCGGATAAAATGCGACTGATCAAAATACCCGCTATCATAAGCGATAGCAGTAAAGGGTTGCTCGTTTTTGGTGATGAGCTTTAAACTGTACTGAAAACGGATGATTTTGTTGAATGATGATGGCGAAAGGCCGGTATGCCGATAAATTATTTTGTGCAAGTACCGCGGTGTAATACCATATTTTGAGGCAATATTGCCCAGGTTATTTTCGGCGGGTTCTTTTTTTATGCTTGATAAAATATGAGCCACCCTGTCAATTCCTGGTGCTCTTTTTTCACTGTCCATCAATCGCTTTACCAGGAAGTTTTCTATCAGGGTTATTCTTTTCAGTTGCTCTGTTGTTTCCAGCAGCCGGGCGTGCAATATTTTTGCGGGGCTGCCAATAACATCAGCAAAATCGGTTATCCTGTCGTTAAACGCGCCTATGTCATCATTGAAAAAATAGGCCGCTGAATGTGTAAAAAACTTAATGCCCAGCATAGTATGCCGCCCTTTCGACCGGATGGCCAGGGGTTTTGTAATCTGTCCCCATAGCTCAATGGGTGGGGTTTTCAGAAATTCATGATCAACAGACGATTCCCAGGTACCACTACCCAGGTTAAAAACAACTTCCATATCTCCGCTCGGAAATACAGTATCCTCAAATTCCGTGTCCGAATCTGATTCAAAAATATAGTAATGCCTTACATAAGGCTTTAAAATATCCGATGGAAAAAAATGTTTAAATTCCATAATGTGAATTTACGGTTCTTCTGTTACATCAACCCTGATTTATTACATTATTTATGGCGATCGCTGCTGAACGAATCGCGAAACATTTTCCAACCTGCGGGTGTTTTCTTCCACAACACCAGGAATTTACCTTCGTCAAACAATTTGTTGCTGGCATCGTACGATTTCCAAAGCCCTACTTCAGTCACATAATGCTCACCATCGCCAAATACATCAAGAGTAATAAATTTTCCGTTCCGTAGCCCTATTTTGTCATAGGCCATTTTAAAAAACTTTAGCGGTGCATCGCCCCCCTGCATGACCGGGGCGTTTGGCGGCATTATCCAGCAATCTTTGGCATAACGGTTTATAAATATGGCTGGATCGTTTTTAACAAACGCCTGGAAATAAACGCGGTTACTTTCGGCTATCGCTTTTTTTGCTTCGGCCAGATCTGGGTTTTTACTTTTTTGCTGGGCATTGCCGGTATAAAACATTGATGACAAGGCCACGGTAATAATACGGGTGATTTTAAACATAACAACAATAATTAAATGATGATACAAAGCTATTGTTGCCGCCGGTGACAAAATTGTACAAACCGGAACTGTTTCTTTGGATTTACTATCGCACAGGATAGCAGGCCCACAATTACCCCCAGGTTCGCGTTAATGATAGCCGCGAATACCGGCCCGTGCTTAATGCCGGTTGTGGGTACAGCGCCGGGCGTACAGTATGAGCAGATAGCACGGCCACCACTTATACCAGTGGTGGAAACGCCCACAAACGTAATTTATCTTAAAATAGTAACATTACCGGATAGCCTGGACCTGCTGCTATCTTTGGTATCGATGATGTAATAATATACCCCGGCAGGTAATGTTTTGCCGCCATAGGTGCCATCCCAGGCTTTGGCATAACCTGTTGATTGCATCACCTTAAGCCCGTACCTATTAAACACACTCACCAGGCAATCGGGAAAAAAAGAAAGGTTGGGAATATTCCATGTATCGTTAACCCCATCGCCATTGGGGCTAAACGCGTTAACAACAGCTATGACAACAGGTGGCAAAATATTAACAAACAGCAAATTACTGGTAACAGGCGCTGTGCAGGCATTGTTTGTTGTAATGGTACAGGTAACCACATCGCCATTATTAAAAGAATTGCCGGTAAATGTACTTTGGTTTAAGCCCACATTGGTACCGTTTACCTGCCATTGGTAGGCTGTAATGGCTGCGGAGGGCTGTGCTGTTGCGGTAAATATAATGGTGGTGCCGGCATACACGCCATCGGCCGATGCGGCAATGGCTACCGATGGTGATGGGCTAAGCGGTGCTATCACGTTCACATTGACGGCATTTGAATGGGCCGTTAACGGCCCGGCACAGGTGCTGTTATTGGTGAGTGTACAGGTAACAACATCGCCATTGGCCAGTGTACTGCTTGAAAATGTAGCGCTATTATCCCCAGTAGCACTGCCATTTACCTGCCAGGCATAAGTTGGACTTGCACCTGCGTTGGTGGGGCTTGCCGTAAATAAAATAGTGGTGCCGTTACAATTAGGACTATGCAAATCTGAGCTTATAGATACGGCCGGCGCCGATACGTTATTAACTGTTAAAGCCTGAGTAAGCACCTCGCCGTTACTGGTGGCCGTTATAGTTGAGGTGCCGGTAGCAACCAGGTGAACCTGGCCATTTACAATGGTTGCCACAGCCGGGTTACTACTGGTATAGCTAATTGGCTTAAGGCTGGTGGCACCGGGATCGAAATCATTGTCGCAGGATACTTTTGAAGGTATAACTCCAAATGCCAGCATCGGGCTAACGGTTAGCTCCTGGGTAACCGGTGTAGCCCGAAGGTTCAAAGCGTCCCCTGCCTGCGATGCTGTAATGGTGGTAGTGCCAATACCCGTAACATGGATCATTCCATTAATAATGGTTGCTACCTGCGGATTACTGCTGGTATACGTTATGGGGAAGGCTGTAACATTGCTTTTGGCTACGGGAGCAAAGTCGGCATCGTTCAGGTACTTAACCGGTAAGGCTGTAAACACAATAACCCCTTGCTGGTATACAACAAGTTGCCGCGATACCGGGGCGGCTGTGCTATAATTGACATTGCCGTCCTGGGTGGCGGTAATTGTTGTATAACCCACGCCGGTTAGCAGTATATTGCCATCAGCAGTAATAATGGCTACAGCCGGGTTGCTGCTTGTTAAAACAACAGGCGTTTCGGGGTTGGTGCTGCTGACACTTGGCTTTATAACGTTTTTAACAGCAGATGGCAACGAATTAAAGGTGATAACAGATGGCTTAAGCGGCACATCGCTTACCTGTATATTTATAGTTGTATTGCTGCTGCCGCCCGCGTTATACGCCGTAATGGTATAATTGGCGGCCGGGGTTGCGGCCGTTGGCGTACCACTTATAATGCCGGTGTTAGGATCAAATACCAATCCGGCCGGTAGCGGCTTATCAATAGTATAGCCGGTTAAGTTTATTTCCCTTACCAGGTAATTGGCAAAATCCGTTATAAATAAATTACCGTTGCTGTCAACAACCACGCCGATGGGATAATTAAAAGTTGCTGCGCTACCAATACCATTTACACTACCGGGCGAGCCATTACCGGCAATGGTTGTTGCCTCCCCCGCCGGTGTAATTTTCCGGATGGAGTGATTTTTATAATCGGCCACATACAAATTACCCGGTGCATCAATTGCCAGCCCGGTAGGGTAGTTAAATGAGGCTGCTGTTTTTAACCCATCGGCATTGCCAACTGCCCCGCTGCCCGCAAAAGTTGTCACCGAACCATCGGTTGCAATCTTCCTGATCATGTTATTTTTTGTATCGGCCACGTAAATATTGCCCTGCTTATCAATTGCAAGCCCGTCGGGGTTATTAAAAGTAGCAGCAAGGCCGGTAGCGTTGTTGGCACCGGCAACACCACTACCGGCAATTGTTTTAACTTCCCCCGCAGGACTGATGAAACGAATGCTGTTATTTTGCTGATCGGCTACATAAATATTGCCCGAGGCATCAACAGCTATACCTCCCGGGGCGCTAAACGAAGCTGCGCTGCCTATGCCATCAATTTTGCCGGCGTTGCCGCTGCCTGCGAAAACCGACGATACGCCCGCCGGGGTAATTTCAAGGATCTTATTGGTGTTAAAATCGGTAACATAAATATTGCCCTGGCTATCAAGCGCCAATCCCGATGGCGAATTGGTGTTGGCAATGGTATGTACATTGGCCGCAGGCGATATTTTACGGATAGCACCGCTGCCAAAATCCGAAACGTAAATGTTACCCGCAGCATCGGCACTAATGCCCGAGGGCAGGTTAAAGCCAGCATCGGTTCCCTGTGAATCGTAAGTAACCGGAGCGCGCCCGCCGGCAAATGTACTTACCTGCCCGTATATTGCTGCAGGCACCGCGCCGCCTGTGTTGGCAGGCGTTAATGATGGTATAACCGTATTGGTGATGTAAACCTGCGGACTTTGATATTTAATATTTGGCGGCAATACGGTTTGTGTCGCATTCACTTTAAGTTGCCGATTGCCAATTGCCTGCACCTTGCTCGGCGCAAATGTAGGTGCAGCCTGGCCGCTATCTTTATAAATTTGAAATACGGTGTTGATTTTTGCAGGTGACTGCGCAAAAGCGCCGACAGAAAAAATGATATGAATTAAAAGCCATAAAAAACAGGTATATCTTTTATTCATACTTTATTGAAGGCCTGCTTATTGTCATAAAATTTGGATGGCACCAAAATATGGTTTTTTGCCCAATAATAGTAACAAGTTTACCGAAGGCTAAGGGCAAACGCACCTAATTGGGTTAACATAACTTAACACATTTCAGATATATTTTTTTACAAACATTTGATAATCAATATTTTAAATTTTATCATGGTTAACACTAAATTGGTAGCATAATTTAGGCTCATCCAAATATTTGTGCCCCGTTGCTGGCCAATACAAGTCCTTTTGGTACCTGGGGCATTTAACCACTGTCGGCCAATAAAAACAAGGTATCATTTGATGCTTGTATCTTCCAGAAGGTATAAGCTTATTCTGTTAGTTATTATTAAATAACAGCTTATCGCCGTTAACTATTTATATGCCTTTCTCCTGACCGAAAGCTTACCTGGCAACTAAATTTTATTTGTTCCCTGTGCTTTTTGACAAGATAGCCCGAAAAAACAGCGACGCGCTAAAAAATTGACCGTTTAAACAATTTAATTACAAAAGCTTTGCTTAACATTACTGCCTAAGCGCGAATTTCCCTGCCCGCTTTTAATCACCAATAAAAATTAAAAGAAATGGAACAAAACAAAACGTGGCACGAGAAGCACACAGCATCATTAGCATTTGGCCAAAGGCTGGCCGATAGCGTAGCAAAGGGCATGGGTTCATGGCGATTTATCATCATTCAATCGCTGATAGTAGTTTTATGGATGGGCCTTAATGTGGTTGCGTTTGTAAGGCATTGGGACGTTTACCCTTTTATCCTGCTAAACCTGCTTTTTTCTACCCAGGCCGCTTATGCCGCGCCAATAATTATGATGGCCCAAAACCGGCAAGGTGAACGCGATCGCGCGCAGGCCGATGCCGATTTTAAAACAAACGTAGAAGCCAAACAGGAAATAGAACAATTGCTGGCAAAACTAAATTCAATTGAAATTGAAAAGCTGGATAAGATAGTTGAAATGCTGAAACAAATCTGCCCTCCTAATTTACCGTCACCTCCGCCACAATAACAAGATGCGTTAAGCAGGAAGCAACAAAGCCTTTCAGTTTTAAGCTTTCTGATTTACGCCTTCAGTTTTCCCTTACAAATTATGCACATAAGCAAACATTAGTCCAACCACAAAATTAGTTGCGGGGCTGTTTACAGTTTCGCCGTTTAAAAAATTACTTTCGTGCGGGGTATTAAAATTGTAGGGTTGCATGTATTGCGTGGTATGCCCGTAGGTAAACAACAGGCCCACACGCAGGTTAAATTTGCGCCTTTTTAGGTTGGCGCCTATTTGCCCATGATAATTGTTGTAATATGCGGTATTTACGGTTTGTCCGTCATCATCCGCAAAAAGGTTCTTATCGGCATAACTAAAATCTGTACGGCCCGAAACATAGCCGGTAACCTCGGGCGTTAGCCCAAAACTTACACCTAAGCCAAAGTTGGTTACTGCTTTCCGGGCATCTTTCACCTTTATAAATGATGATGTAAAACTTTGGGAACCACCACCATCTCCCCTTATAAAGTAATCATTCCTTGGGGTTATAATATTGTATTCGTTTATCCTGCTAAAATACTCGGCACTCACATAAATTTGGCCCCAATCGGTGTCATAGGCATAACCACCTGCAATACTTAAGGGCATTTTCCAGGTTTCTTTAAGCTTGGTTTGCCGGCTGCTGGCCAAAAGATTTATAGTATCTGTGGGGGTAAGCCGTAAATCGGTCACTATGTCATCGCTTAGTATTTCGCCATTGCTTTTCAGTTTAACCAGGGGCGATGTTACCGTCAATCCTAAATGATGCCTCGAAAAGTCGTAAGCCACGCCAGCCCTAAAGTTCATCCCTGCATTATAATGACTCACCTGGAATTCTTCCTGGTCGTTAGCAATGGGCGGCAAACCATCGCTGGTAGCAGTGTTAATAAAAGCCCTTGCGCTGTAATTTTGGGTATAATGCTGGCTGTGCAGTTGGCCCTGCGCCGAAAGCCCCAGCGACAGCCTGGGCGAAACCTTAAAGCCCGCGCTTACCAGGCCTGCGGTTTCGGTAACCGTATTTTGAATACTGTACTGGCCTATAAACTCTTCGCTGCCGGGGCTGTAATCATCGCTCAAAACATTAAACTTGTCATCGCGCTGCTGGGTGGAGTGAAAATCAATCACCGGGTTATGAATAATGGCGTAACCTATAGTGAATTTTTTGCCGCCTTTAAACGCGATAACTCCCGATGCCACCACCGGTATAATACTTACGTTTGATGATTTAAGGGGATAACCCGTGCCCACGCCATTATTAACCTTTGCAGAATTAAACTGGTACACCGAGCCACTGATGCTGGCCGAGTTTTTAGTATTAAAAGCCAAAAGCGCGGGATTAAAGTACAGCACGCCGCTGTCCCTGGTTAGGGCAACGGCAGCCCCCGGTGTTAAAAATCCGGCAGGATTATATTCCTGGGCCCAATAGTGGGTATCCTGGGCGGCCGCATAATAAAAGCAAAAGCCGAAGCAAATAAGAGTTAGGCAGATTTTTTTCAAAGCAGGTTGTTTTAAGCAATTTAATATTTAACTCTTAATAAAAAAAATTTAACTTAATACGCACAAATACCTGCTGTCATGAAGCCTCGCCACGTTGCCTTTTTTTTAACTTTTTTCACATTTATAAGCGTGAGCGTTATTGCCCAAAACCTGAGCTTTAGTGTACCAATAAACCTTTTGCCTAATGCTGTTACAAACAAGGCGGTAGATATTACCCTTTTTAACGGCAGGTATTTTATAACATGGACCGATAGCCAAACAGGCGGCATACATGTGGCCTACCTTGGCGATAAATACCAGCACTTAGCTGTTGAGCATGACTACCTTATAAAAGAAGCACAAAGCGGTTTCGCCCCGGTGTTACGCAAAACACCAACCCGCCTGTATTTAATTTGGATTGGTACCGATGGCAGCATCAAATATACTTTTAACAGCAGCGAAACCGGCTTTAACGACAGCCAGGTTTATACTTTGGCTATAAACAATATGTCACCTTTAACCCAGGGCATTACGTCGGCAATAAATGGCGACAAAATAACCATTACGTCGCACAGCAACTCCAAGGATGGAATGGTGTACGCATTGGCTAAAATTGGTACCGATGGACAGCTTACCTGCAATGGCCTTAAAAAAATACCCGGTAAAAGTGCGGCTTATCCCTTTGTTGCCAGCCTTTCAGATTCGGTTATCAGGATTACCTACAGGGGTTATAGGGATGAGGGTATTTATTATGCCGACTGTAATATCAACAACGATGAATGGACCAAACAAAAGCAGTTGTACAAAGTTCAAAGCGGCGTATCGCCGGCTATTTTCAAGGTGTATGACTCGGGTAAGTTGTTTTACGTTTGGCGGGGTGGCAAAAAAGAAACCAGGCTTTATTATACCACCGAAGAACTGGGCAAACTACGTCTCGCCGAAAGTCCGTTGCCAGGATATTTTGCCACGCAAAGCCCGGTTTCGATATGTGATGTGGACAAAAGTAAATCAATACTGGCCTATGTTGGGCTGGATAACAAATGCTATATATCTTACTTCAGCAATTATAACCCCGCCAAATGGATGGAGGAAACCTTTTACCCCGCCAAAGCCAATTACAACTTAAAAGATATTGCCATACCCGGTGCACATGATGCCGGCATGTCGGTTTTAACGGCTGCGGGCGGGCAGCAGGCAGGTACCATTAATGAGTGTAATACCCTTACCCAGGTAAAAAATGTAACAGGCCAGTTAAATTCGGGCATCCGTATGTTTGATTTACGGATTGGCATTTATAAAAACGCGCTATATACCAAACACTGCGCTTCTGATTGTATGGAAGATGCTATTGGAGGGGGCTATGGCGAAAAATTCAGCAGTATTTTATTGGGCATAAAAGGTTTCCTGGCAGCCAACAATAAAGAAACTGTTATACTATCCTTCAGCCATTTTTGCGAAAAGGAAGCACCGGCTGCTAAAGTTGCCCAATTTATTTTAGATACCCTTGGCCGCAACATGGTATTTGCCAACGGCGGCAAAAAACTGGCCGATATACCATTAAGCCAGCTGGCCGGCAAAGTGGTGGTAGTTTTTGAGCAATATGCCAGCGCCGATAAGATGATAGACTCATGCTCCATTGCAAAATCATCCAAATGCTTTATCAATTTTAAACGGGAATATGCGGCCACCAACATTTTAGATAACCTGCTTTTAAAAGAAAAGACATTTTTTACCGGCATCACCGGCAAATTGAATGATAACGACCTGGTACGACTGGATTGGCAGCTAACCCAAAGCAGCGATGAAGCCGCCATGGTGTGCAATGATTTCCAGGACGAAAACCTTAACCCGCTGATAAACGGCGTAATGGCCCTCACCAGCGTTATCCGCAATCACCGCAGCATCCGGGATTTATCGGTTATAGGAAACCGGTCTATCCCGGTGGCGGTTAACGAGTGGATGGATAAACGTATTATCAACAAAAACAACAAACCCAATATTTTATATGTTGATGTAGCTAACAACTGGATAACCGATTATTGCATCCAGGTGAATATGCGGGAGATATACACGAGGTAGGGCAGCCTAATAATAAGATGCAAAAAATGCGAAGCCTTCTGGACTTCGCATACTCGATAATTATGTAAAAAACATATTAAACCACCTCCGCCATCGGTTCCAAAATAGCGGCGGTTGGGTCTCCAATCAATCCATTTATAGAAAAATGCATCTTCAGGCACTCCAAAAAATTCTGAATAGCCGGTGTTTGCTTAATAGTTGCTGCGTACCAGGTGCGTTGGGCAATGGTATGATGTAGTGGTTTTGTCACAATGTTGCGACCATTGAGGTATGGTTTAACAATCCAGTCGGCCATAACGCTGATGCCAAGGCCTGCGTTTACCATCTCTATAGTGGCATCTGTATAGTGAATACGGTGCAGCGTTTTGGGCTTTACCTGCTGCGCCTGGATGAGGGCTTCAATCACGGGCGTGTCCTGGTATGATGGATCATACAACGGTAAAATGAGCTCTTCGCCATGAAAATCTGTAACGTCTATAACCTCTTTTTTTGCCAGCGGATGATCGGTACAAATTACAGCCACAAGCTGATCTTCAAAGATAGGCTCGTACACAATTTTGGTGTTTATCATCTGCGTACGCACTATGCCAATATCCAGTTCGCCGCGCATTAAATACTCCAGCGGACGGCGTGTTGCATCCGATAAAATGTGGATATTGATATCAGGCCAGCGGTTTTTGTAATATTTGATGATGCCCGGCAACCAGTGGTATGCCGTGTAACATTGCATGCTGATAGTGAGTTTCCCGGTCTTGCCATTCTTGTAATTCTGGATGTCTTCCTCCAGCGAATTCAGCTCGGCCAGGATCTTTTCCGCGCTCCGCAGAAAGCGGTACCCCTGCTCGCTGAGATGGAGTTTTTTACCCTGCCGGTGAAAAACTTCAATGTCCATTTCGCGCTCCAATTCTTTCAGCTGATGGCTCAGTGCCGACTGTGTTAAGTGCAAAGTTGCGGCTGCTTTTGTAAGCGATCCTTCTTTAGAAATTGTATCAACCAAACGGAAATGATGGAGTGCAATATTCATATATTAGTTTTTCTAATGATTATGACAAAATTAATTCATTTTTCTAATATATATGATAAATCTACATTTGCCGTGTACAAATTACACTACAATGTTACAGATACCTTCAAAACAATTACTTCTGTTTTTAGGTGTTTTTTATGTCATCCAGGCTCAGGCTCAGCAAAAGGTTCTCAATATTAAAGATGCTGAACAAATGGCGCTCGCTAATTACGGTACCATCAAGTCGAAAGCTAATCAGTTAAACGCTGCCAGGGCATATTTAAAAGAAACACGCACAGAATATCTACCAGATGTAAGCATCTCGGCACAACAAGACTACGGAACCGCCAATGGCCAAAACGGCCCGCTTTATGGCTATCATGGTCTTTCGGCGGCATCATCTGGCCCCGCACTACCTAAGCAAAACTGGAATTCGGCATTTGGCTCGCTTTACCTAAGCAACGTAAGCTGGGATTTTTTCAGCTTCGGCAAAGCAAAGGAAAAAGTTAAAGTGCAAAGCCAGGTGGTTAACCGCGAACAAGCCGACCTGACCCAGGAGACTTTTCAACACCAGGTACGTGTTGCCAGTACCTATCTTAATTTATTGGCTGCACAACAATTGCAAAAAGCACAGGAGGATAACCTTAAACGTGCCATCGACCTGCAAACCGTGGTGGTTGCCCGTGTAAAAAACGGCCTTAATGCCGGTGTTGATTCATCTTTAGCCAATGCCGAGGTATCAAACGCCCGCATAGCTTTAACCAATACCCGGCAAACGGTACAAGACCAAAGCAACCAGCTTTCTGTTTACTTAGGCATCCCGGCGCAGGAATTTGAACTGGATAGCGCCTTTATTACCAAAGCTCCAACAACCCTGGCCGCACAAAGCGCGGTTTCGGCTACAGATCATCCTACGTTACGCTATTTCCAAAACCGGATAGGCGTGAGCGATGAGCAGGCCAAATACCTTAAAACGTTTGCCTTACCCACCTTTAGCCTGTTTGGTGTTTACCAGGGCCGCGGTTCGGGTTTTAACTCCGATTATGGCACCAACCAAAACAGTTACAGCAGCAGCTATGGTGCCGGTGCCGACCCTACCCGCTATAATTATTTATTTGGGGTGGCTATGGTTTGGAATTTTACAACTATTTTCAGGACACATTACCAGGTACAATCGCAAAAATTCACATCGGCTCAATATAAAAATGATTATGACCTGGTAGCCCAGCAGCTGCAGGCCCAGCAGTCATTGGCCGAAACCCGCATCAGCAACGCCCTTAAAAACTACAACGAAGTACCCGTTGAAGTTAAAGCAGCCAGCGATGCCTATACCCAAAAATATGCCCTGTATAAAAACGGGCTATCAAACATTGTTGATTTTACGCAGGCGCTTTACACGCTAAACCGTGCCGAAGTTGACAAGTACATAGCATCCAACAACGTTTGGCAGGCATTGCTTTACAAAGCAGCCGCCACCGGCGATTTTGGATTATTCATCAATAATTTTTAAAGATATATTATATAAATAATGGGAATGATAAAAGGGGCGCTTCAAAAACCAATTACCATATTGGTGATAGTAGCCGGGTTGTTTTTTTTCGGGATAAATGCGGTACGTACCATCAAGATCGACATTTTTCCGGATTTGAACCTGCCGGTTATCTATGTATCTCACCCATACGGCGGTTTTACCCCAAACCAAATGGAGGCTTACTTTGGTAAGCAATATGTTAACTTACTGCTATTTGTATCGGGCGTAAAAAGTATCGAAACAAAAAACATACAAGGCTTAACACTGATAAAAGTTACTTTTTACGAGGGTACCAACATGGCACAGGCCGCGGCGGAGGTCACGAGTTATACCAACCGGGCACAATCGGCTTTTCCGCAGGGGTCGCAACCGCCGTTTATCCTCAGGTTTGATGCTTCTACCCTGCCCGTTGGCCAGCTGGTATTAAGCAGCGCCACTCGTACCAATAACGAGTTACTGGATTATGCATCGGTTTATATCCGCTCGTCGTTTACGTCAATACCCGGTTTGGTTGCACCTGCTCCGTTTGGGGGTAACCAACGTACCGTATTGATTAAAATAGATCCGACTGCGTTAAGGACCCACAATTTAACGCCCGATCAGATTGTTGCCGCCCTGCGCGAAAACAACCAGAACACCCCTGCGGGTAACGTGCGCATAGGCGATTATAATTACCTGGCGCCATCAAATACCACCATTAAAAATGTAAAGGATTTTGGGGATATCCCGCTGTATAAAAACGGCATCCAAACCGTATTTATGCGCGATGTAGCAACCATTGAGGATGGGGCGGATATCACCAATGGATACGCACTTATCAACGGCAAACGGTCGGTTTACCTGCCTATTACCAAATCGGCCACGGCATCAACCTGGGAGGTAGTGCAAAATTTAAAGAAGGCATTGCCGAGGTTCCAGGCTTTGGTACCGCCGGATGTAAAACTATCTTTTGTATTCGATCAATCGATATATGTAATAAACGCCGTTAAAAGTTTGGCCGAGGAAGGCGCAATAGGCGCGGTGCTTACCGGTTTAATGGTGTTGCTGTTCCTGGGCGACAGGCGCGGAGCGTTAATTGTAATATTAACCATCCCAACCTGTATCATCTCGGCAATATTCTTCCTGTCGTTGTTCCATCAAACTATCAATATCATGACGCTGAGCGGGCTTTCGCTGGCTATCGGGATCCTGGTGGATGAATCAACGGTGACTATCGAGAATATTCACCAGCACTTTGATATGGGCAAACCCAAGGCATTAGCCATCTGGGATGCCTGTAAGGAGATAGCATTCCCTAAGTTATTGATCCTGTTTTGTATCCTGGCGGTATTTGCGCCAGCCTTTACCATGACAGGTATCCCAGGCGCTTTGTTTTTGCCACTGGCATTAGCCATCGGTTTCTCCATGATCATCTCTTACTTTTTGGCCCAAACGTTTGTGCCCATCATGGCCAACTGGATTATGGTGAACAAGCACGAAGACCACAGCCATCCCGACGGTTTCGCGCTGGAAGATGAAGGCGAGCCTTGGGAGCAAAAAGAAAAAGCCATGAAGCTTGCATTGGAGCACCATGGCGAAAAGGCAACCCGGTTTGACAAGTTTAGGGAAAGCTTTATGCGCCTGATGGACCGTATGCTGCCGGCCCGCAAGCTTATTGTAACCGTATATGTATTAGGTGCATTTGCTTTGGCTTTTTTACTATTCAATATCATTGGGCGCGATGTATTGCCCAAAGTAAACTCCGGCACATTCCAGGTGCGTTTACGTGCGCCGGATGGTACAAGGCTTGAACGTACCGAGATTATAGCTGTTAAAGCACAGCATATATTGGGCGAAATTGTGGGCAAAAATCATATTGCCATCACCTCAACATTTGTTGGCTCGCACCCGTCGTCGTTTTCAACCAACCCTATATACCTGTTTATGGCCGGCCCGCAGGAGGCTGTTATGCAGATAAGCTTAACCGAGGATTACAAAGTAAACCTTGATGATTTGAAAGAAAAAATACGTTACCAGGTTGCTAAACAAATACCCGGTGTAAA
Source organism: Mucilaginibacter sp. P4_D1 (assembly GCF_056401935.1). Lineage (NCBI taxonomy): Bacteria > Pseudomonadati > Bacteroidota > Sphingobacteriia > Sphingobacteriales > Sphingobacteriaceae > Mucilaginibacter > Mucilaginibacter sp. P4_D1. Next base: position 235,615 of record NZ_JBFUIJ010000003.1, on the reverse strand, counting down.
ATTATCTTTCGAGCCGATAGAACTTACTGATAAAATTTTGAGCCAGGGCTCGCCTACGCCTATTGAGATAGCTTTATCTGGTAAAAACAAAAAGCAAAACCAGGAATATGCCTTCAAAATTTTAGATAAGCTAAAGGATATCAAATATCTGCGCGATGCACAAATAGGACAGTCATTTAATTACCCTACTATCGATATCAATATCGACAGGCAGCGGGCGGCTCAATTGGGTGTTGGATTAAACGACATTTCGCGGTCGCTGGTAGCTTCTACATCGTCATCAAGGTTTACCGAAAAAAATAACTGGATTGATGAAAAGGCGGGTCTAAGTTACCTTGTACAGGTACAGGTACCAGAGTACCAGATGAGCAGCCTGAATGATGTGCGCGAGATACCTATACTGGCTAACCAGGCCCGCCCGGTACTGGGCGACGTTGCCGATATTAAAACGGGGGTTACCAACGGCGAAAACGATAATATTGGCGCAATACCTACCCTATCGGTAACAGCCAACTTATACAACAAGGATTTGGGTACAGCCACAACAGATGTGCAAAAGGCTATTAACTCGTTAGGCAAACCGCCCCGTGGTTTAACTATTGAAATGCGCGGTATGAGCCAAACGTTAACAGACACACTGGATAGCCTGCAATCGGGATTGATAGTGGCCATCCTGGTAATATTCCTGATGCTGGCTGCTAACTTTCAGTCGTTTAAAATGTCATTGGTGGTATTATCAACAGTACCGGCTGTATTGTTTGGATCGTTGTTTTTGGTGAAAATAATGGGCTCAACGCTCAACCTGCAGTCATACATGGGTATGATCATGTCTGTAGGTGTATCCATCTCCAACGCGGTATTGCTGATAACTAACGCCGAAGAATTACGCAGACATAATGGCGACGCATTAAAATCGGCCCGCGAGGCGGTTGCCCTGCGTTTACGCCCTATTTTGATGACCAGTTTGGCCATGATTGTAGGTATGGTGCCCATGGCATCGGGCCTGGGCGAAGGCGGCGATCAAACATCGCCATTAGGCCGGGCCGTTATTGGCGGGCTTATAGCCTCAACCTTTGCAGCTTTGCTGGTATTGCCGCTGGTTTTTGCCTGGGTACAAGGCAACACCACAACCCAATCCGTTTCATTAGACCCAGAAGATAAAGAAAGTAAATTTTATGTCCCTTTACATCATCATGAATAAATTTAAAAATAAACCAATACTTATCCTTGCCGCTTTTGCTATTGCTTTAAGCTCATTAAGTGCTTGCCACTCTGATGATAAGGAAAAACAAGACCAACAGGCAGAAGAGCAAACGCAGGCAGCTGCAGAAACACCAACTGTTGAACTGGTAACTGTAGCCAAAGGTAAATTAAGCAGCAGCATTTCCATCCCCGGCGAACTGATTCCTTACCAGCAGGTTGACCTTTATGCAAAAGTTAACAGTTATGTTAAAAAACTTTTAGTTGATATAGGATCTGAAGTACATGCCGGCCAGTTGCTGGTGGTGTTAGAGGCGCCCGAAATAAATTCACAGCTTGCAGGTGCGCAATCGCGCATTAAGCAATATGAGGCTGTTTATTATGCCAGCAAAGCGACTTACGATAGGTTGGTAAGCACCAGCAAAACCCCCGGAACTATTTCGCTAAACGACCTGGAACAGGCCGAAGCTAAAAAGAATGCGGATATGGCTAATGTGGAAGCTGCAAAATCTGCCTTAAAAGAAGTATCGGCTAACCTGGCTTACCTGGAGATAAGAGCCCCTTTTGATGGTGTTATCACCAGCCGTAATGTAAACCTGGGCGCTTATGTAGGCCCCGGTGGTAAAGGATCCGATCCGTTGTTTACTTTGCAGGACCAAAACAGGCTTCGTTTAGTGGTATCGGTGCCAGAAAACTACACCGGATCGTTAAGCAATAAAAGCGAAGTGAACTTTACCATAAAAGCTTTGCCCAACGAAAAATTCACAGCCCAGGTAAAACGTATGGCCGGTGCGCTTGACGAAAAACTAAGGGCCGAGCGTTTGGAAATGGACGTTTACAATAAAAGCAAAAAGCTACTACCGCATATGTTTGCAGAGGTTAACGTTCCCCTGCCCGACGGCGACAGCACCTTTGTGGTAGCCAAAACAGCGGTAGCAACATCAACCGAGAAGGTTTTTGTAATTAAAGTGGTGAACAATAAAGCCCAATGGGTTGATGTAAAAAAAGGCCTTACATCGGGCGATATGATGGAGATATTCGGCGACATTAAACCCGGAGATAAACTGGTAAAAGTTGCCAGCGATGAAATAAGGAACGGAAGCAACGTGAAGGAAAAGCAGTGAGTTTGGTGAGAGTGGGGAAAGGCAAAAGGTGAAAGGCGAAAGGTGAGCAGCAAAAAACTTGCAACGTTTCATTTCCTGCTGCGTCTTATAAACAAAAAGGATGATCATGAAAAAACTTATCTTCTCTGGGATGGCATTGCTGCTTACCGCTTTCATAGCTGTTAATGCATCGGCGCAGGCGGTAACACGAAATGTATCTGGCTACACAGGTATTGCCTGCGGTGGCCCGTTCAATGTATTTATAAAAATTGATGGCACAGAAAGCATTAAGCTTGATGTAGATGCCGATGTGGTGAACGATATTAAAACCGAAGTAGAAAACGGGGTGCTAAAGGTTGAATTCAAAGATCACTGGAACAAGCACAACAATATTAAACGCGCCAATATTTATATTACAGCCAAAACGCTAAAATATTTGGCCAACAGCGGGTCGGGCAATGCAACCGTAGATGGTGTATTAACCGGCGATAACGCCAGGGTAGCCTTAAGCGGTTCGGGCAATGTTAAAACGGCGGTTAAGTCATCAACACTTGATTTGCGCTTAAGCGGTTCTGGCTCTATCGATATTAAAGGAAGCACCGGTATGGCTGATGTAAACATCGCAGGATCTGGCGAGGTAAACGGCAAAGAACTGAAAACCGAAACCGTAGAAGCCAGGATTGCAGGCTCGGGCAGTGTTAACATCATAGCCAATAAAACCGTGTCGGCCCGTATAGCAGGTTCGGGCAGTGTTTTATATTCTGGCAATGCCACAACCGGCGAAACAAAATATATGGGATCGGGCAGGGTGAGTAAAGTAGACTAAAATTATACCATTACATTCAAACCAAAAGGGCTGTCGCAAAATGTGACAGCCCTTTTGGTTTAAAGTTATTTTATATCGGCTATAATATTACTCAAACTTAAATACATCGCCCAGGTTGGCATTATCGCTGGTGCTCACTTTCATATCTTTGATTTTGCCGGTGCTTATGCTGTATACCCAGCCGTGTACGGCAAGGGGCTGCCCCTGCTTCCAGGCATTTTGCACTATCGAGGTTTTGCAAAGGTTATAAACGTTTTCAATCACATTTAATTCTACCAGGCGATTGGTACGCTCCTGCTCATTTTCAATAGCCTCAAGTTCTTCTGCATGCAAGCGGTAAACATCTTTAATGTGGCGCAGCCAGTTATCTATCAAACCAAATTCATGGTTGCTCATAGCTGCAATAACACCTCCGCAACCGTAGTGGCCGGTTACAATAACGTGTTTTACTTTCAACACATTTACCGCGTAATCCAATACCGATAACATATTCATATCCGAGTGCACCACCATATTGGCAATGTTGCGGTGTACAAATATTTCGCCCGGCGATGTATTGGTTATCTGGTTGGCAGGCACGCGGCTGTCGGCGCAACCTATCCAAAGTACCGGTGGGGTTTGACCATTAGCCAGTTTTTTAAAATATTCCGGATCTTCGGCTAAAGCATCGGCAATAAATTGCTCGTTACCTTCTAAAAGGCTTTCGTAAGTAATATGGCTTGTGTCGTGTAATAATTTTTTGGCACACATAGTTTTTCGTAGATTATTGTTTGGTAGTTTTTATATCGATCTGCCTTTATCGGCCCAAAACAAACGGGTTATTTTGTGCAGCGCTACGGGCGATAAATCATAATATAATATCGTAAGCAAAATTAATGGAATGAAGTAAAAAATTGCAAAATCGTACAGATTAAATAAAAATCCGCCGGCAATTGCCCCTATGAAATAAAAGGAAAGCACCGTGAGGCGAACTATAATTTTATTACGGATCACCGTAGTTTTCTCTACATTAGGATGTACCCACTCGGATACATCGCCCCCAAGGTCGGTAAACAAGCCGGTTAAGTGGGTTGATTTAATCAACCCGCCAGATATGGTAGATACCAGGCTATTTTGTAAACCCATACAAAAAATGATAACACCTATAACTATTTCGCGTTCCAGGTCAGTCTCTTTATAAAAATTATGCCCGTAAACAGCCACGAATAATAGCAGCACAATCTCGATAACTATTGGTGTAGAATGCGCCTTATACCTGCTTTTATACTCTAGCGAACGCACAATAAAGTTAGATAAAAAGGCACCGGCAAAAAACAGCAGCAACCAAATTACAAATACAATGATCTCCCTGAAGTTTTGCTCAACAATATGCTTGGCCAGGTTGGCCACATGGCCGGTAATATTGGATGTAAAGGCCAAAAACGCAACCATACCAGCCACGTTGGTAACGCCCGATACAAAAGCTGTTGATGACGCCAGCAATAAATTTTGTTTAAGTGTGCGTTCTTCTTTTGATTGCCTTAGCATAGGTAACCGTTGTTTATAAGCAACGGATAAAAATAGTATAAAAAATTCAAAAGCCTCACCTAAACTGCGAAGCTTTCATGAGCACAAAAAATATTAAACTGCGAATAATCCTCTCCAAAGGAGAGGGCTTTTGATTTGGGTGTTGGAAAGCAACCCCTTCTCAGTTCGATTTTTAAAGTCTATCCTTGGGAAAAAGCTTTGTGGAATGTCAATTGGAAGTTTATCTGATTTTCAAAATCCTCTCCTTTGGAGAGGATTTAGGTGAGGCTAAAAAACCCCGGCCATTTTCATGAGCCGGGGCTAATCAAACATAATAAACCCCAGATGCCAATCAAACAAAGGGAGGCTATTTCAATCAAACAAAAAATTAATGTGAAGCCACGGCCTCAACGCTATCCAGTTCATACACATAACCTAAATTATGCGGACTGCTGCTGCTCACTTTAATATCCTTCACCAAACCGGTACCTAAATCTATCACCCAACCGTGTACTTCCAGGTCGTGGCGCTCCATCCAGGCATTTTGGATAATGGATGTTTTGCACAGGTTGTATACCTGCTCACTTACATTCAACTCCACCAGGCGGTTTAGCTTTTGGGTTTCGTCGGTAATACGGTCAAGCTCATGACTATGCAGGCGGTACACATCTTTAATGTGACGCAACCAGTTATCAATTAAGCCAAACTGCTTGTTGCTCATTGCCGCAGCCACACCGCCGCAGCCGTAATGACCGGCAACTATCACATGCTTTACTTTAAGCACGTTAACAGCATAATCCAGCACGCTCAGCATGTTCATATCCGAGTGTACACATACATTCGCAATATTCCGATGCACAAATACTTCGCCTGCCTTGGTGCCCGTAACCTCGTTGGCGGGTACGCGGCTGTCTGAACAACCTATCCACAATACCTGTGGCGACTGACCTTTAGCCAGGTTAGTAAAAAAATTACTGTCTTCCTTTAACTTTTTATCAACCCACTCGGCATTGCCGCGGATAAGCGCTTTATAGCTATCGGCCTGGGCCAGTTTTATATTGGTGGTATCAATTACCGGTTTTTCGTTCTTTTTATTTTCTATAAGTGCCATGATGTTTTTCTTTTTTTAATTGTTAATTACTGGTATTGCTAAATCTGTTTAACGGCGATTTGCCGAGACTAAAAACTGATAACTCAATACTCAAAACTAATTAGGGTTATACATTAATTCTTTTAAAGGAGGTACATCGTACTTGTCCTTCATTTCAAGCAGCTGCACTACAATGCCCTTGGTATAGGCGTTGTGCTTATAATTATGGATGATCTCCAAAACATCCGGGTCTATATAACGCGAGTTGGAGCCGTCGATGATCACATCTGTTCCGCTGGGCAGGCTGGTAAGCGTAATTTGTATGGCTGCTTTATTTAAAAAGGATACCTCCTCGGCCAGTTTAATCCTGATCACCTTTTTATCGCCGTTTTTAGTAATCTGGTAAAAATACGGGTTACGTAAATTGGTGCGCAGGATATAAAATATACCCACCAGCATACCAATGCCCACGCCTATCAGCAAATCGGTTAAAACAACAGCTGCAATGGTTACTACAAAAGGAATAAACTGGCTTAACCCCTGGTGCCACATATGCTTAAACAGGGCAATGCGTGCCAGTTTATAACCTGTCATAAGCAGGATTGCCGCCAAACAGGATAACGGAATTAAGTTGATTAATACCGGGATAAACAGCAGCGATATTAATAAAAGCAGCCCGTGAACAACGGCGCTTGTTTTGGTACGCGCGCCTGAATTAACGTTGGCAGACGACCGAACTATAACGGCTGTCATAGGCAAACCGCCTAAAAGGCCGCTGGTAATGTTACCTATACCCTGTGCTACAAGCTCGCGGTTAGTTGGCGAGATACGTTTAATCGGGTCAATTTTATCAACGGCTTCCAAACTGAGCAACGTTTCAAGGCTGGCAACCACAGCAATTGTAAAGGCGGTTATCCAAACCTGCTTATTACCAATACTGCTAAAATCTGCCGTTTTAAAAAGGGCAAAAAACTCTGTACTGCTGTTTACAATAGGTATGCGTACAAATTGCTTATCAAGCAGCGCCAAACCTGTATTTTTAAATGCCAGGCTTAAGCCAATACCCGCCAATACAACCAGCAAAGGCGCAGGTACCATAGCCATTTTTTTGAACTTTGGCCAATATATCATCAAAGCCAATGAAACTACGCTGATAATTACTGCCCCATAATTAATTTTACTCAATGCGCCAAGCACACCCGAAAAACTATTGTGTTCATCGGCCTGGTTAAAGCCTTCATCGCCCTCAAAATCGGCATCGTAGCCCACCGCGTGCGGAAACTGCTTCATGATCAAAATAATGCCGATAGCGGCCAGCATCCCTTCAATTACCGCCGACGGAAAGTAGTTGGCTATCGTTCCGGCCTTTAAAATACCCAGCAAAATCTGGAAAAGGCCTGCCAGTACAAGCGCCAATAAAAATGTTTCGTATGTGCCCAGACTGGTTATAGCGTTTAATACAATAACGGTTAAACCCGCCGCCGGGCCGGCCACGCTAAGTTGCGAACCGCTTAGCGAGCCTACTACTATGCCGCCAATGATACCTGTAAGCACACCGGCAAATAATGGAGCGCCCGATGCTAAAGCTATACCAAGACATAAGGGTAAGGCTACCAGGAATACAACAAGACTGGCCGGAAGATCGCGTTTTAAGTTTTTGGGCAAAAAGTATTTTTTTAGGTTAAGATTGCCCATGGCAAATCCACCTTGCTTAATTGACATAAGAAATGTGTTTGAATAAAAATTTAAATGAATTGTAAAGCGTTACAGCCCGGATAAGAAATATCCGGTTAAATCATTTAAACGTTGGGCGGGGGAGTTGGCACTACCGGGTGGTAGGTTTGTATATACAGGGCATGCTCCATGTTGTGGAGCACTTTAGTTTCTGCAACAAAAGTAATGAAATCAATACTGTGTAAATCGTACTCGTCAAAAACCTTTTTCTCTTTAAAGATATCCTTGTCAGGCGTATCCTTTTCGGCTTTTGATTCCTGCTCCAGTTGCAAAATTACGGCACTTACGGCCTTGCTGTCAAGATATAAAAATACAGGAGCAAGTGATAAGGCCATCTTTAACATAAAGACACCCATAAACATTGCCACTACCAGTATTTTGAATTTCCTGACCTTCATTGTCACAAATATATTAAAAATCCCTCGTGGGAAAGCATGTCACAGCAGTTTTATGTACATCTTACAATTTAATTACTATTTTTAGCATGTTACAAACAACCTGAATTGTGAATAAAAAGCTCGGAGTATTAAGACAAAAACGCCAAAAGGCATTTGAAGGCGGCGGCGCGGTACGTATTGAAAGTCAGCATAAAAAAGGGAAATTAACGGCACGTGAGCGGCTCCATTTTTTAATGGATGACGGCTCGTTCCAGGAGATTGGAATGCTGGTTTCTCACCGTTCTACAGATTTTGGGATGGAGAAAGAAAAATACCCGGGCGATGGTGTTGTAACCGGCTATGGCACTATTAACGGACGATTGGTTTATGTTTTCTCTCAGGATTTTACCGTTTTTGGTGGCTCATTGTCCGAAACGCACGCCGAAAAGATCGTGAAGATCATGGACCTGGCTATAAAAAACGGCGCACCTGTTGTAGGCCTGAATGATTCCGGCGGTGCCCGCATCCAGGAGGGGGTTGTATCCTTAGGCGGCTATGCCGATATATTTTATAAAAACACCATGGCATCGGGTGTGGTGCCGCAAATTTCGGCAATTATGGGCCCCTGTGCCGGCGGGGCGGTGTACTCCCCGGCCATTACCGATTTTATATTAATGGTTGAGCACACCTCATACATGTTTGTAACCGGCCCAAATGTGGTTAAAACGGTTACCCATGAAATTGTAACATCCGAAGAACTGGGCGGTGCAACAACCCATGCCACCAAATCGGGTGTTACCCACTTTGCCTGTGCTAACGAGATTGAGGCTATCCAAAACATCAAAAAACTGTTAAGCTATATGCCCCAAAATTGCGAGGACAGGGCCCCTGCCCTGCCTTATGATATTGGAAACGAGCTTCGCCCCGAATTAGATACCCTTTTGCCCGAAATAGCATCAACCCCTTATGATATCCGCGAGATTATTGACCATGTGCTTGATGCAGGCTCGTTCCTGGAAATCCATAAAGATTTTGCCGAAAATATTGTTGTTGGCTTTGCCCGCCTTGCCGGCCGCAGCATAGGTATTGTTGCCAACCAGCCTGCATTTTTGGCCGGGGTATTGGATATTAACAGCTCGACTAAGGCTGCCCGCTTTGTGCGCTTTTGCGATAGCTTCAATATACCGTTGCTCGTGTTTGAAGACGTGCCCGGCTTTTTACCAGGTACCGACCAGGAATGGAATGCCATAATTACCAACGGTGCCAAGCTGCTTTATGCCTTTTGCGAGGCTACCGTACCCCGAGTTACCGTAATTACCCGCAAAGCCTATGGCGGCGCCTACGATGTGATGAACTCCAAACACATAGGTGCCGATATGAACTATGCCTGGCCATCAGCCGAGATTGCCGTGATGGGTGCCAAGGGCGCTGCCGAAATTATTTTTAAGCGGGAAATCAGCACAGCCGAAGACAAGGACGCCAAATGGAAAGAAAAAGAGCAACTATACTCAGATACCTTTGCAAACCCCTACCGCGCCGCCGAGCGCGGATTTATTGACGAAGTAATTGAACCGGCCGAAACCCGCCTTAAACTCATCCACGCCTTTAAAATGCTGGAAAATAAAGTGGTCAATAACCCAAGAAAAAAACACGGGAATATCCCATTGTAATAATTCCGCCCGCGATTAAAAGTTAAATAGCCATTAAACTATTTGGTGCCGCCATAGTCATTATTACAAAACTTAAACTTATGCGCTACCTCATCATTCTTGCCGTAACCGCTGCCTGCCTTAATTTTAATAAAACTGTTAAACATTTACCAACATGGTATACTCATGCTACCGGGATGGCAAACGCGGGGTTAGCTACAACTAAATTTTCGGGCGACGAAATTGCTGTTTACAACAAGGCCGGAGTTGTGATAGGGTGGATACAAAACAGCATTATATTTAACTACGAGGGCAGTAAAGCATTAGCCTTTATAGACAAACAGGACGTTTTTGCATTTGGTGGCAACAATACATACTTAGGGCGGTTTCACAATGGCTTTTTCCGTGATAAAGCAGGGAATGCAGTTGCCTGGGTGCGCGGGGCCTCGGACGGGCCAATTACGCTGCCTCCCTTAGATAGAGTGGCCCCTGTTTTCATGCCAGTAATAAAACCCATAACCCCGATAATAGTTACCTTTACTCCGATTGAAACATATTCATGGTCGAACCTGAGCTGGGCCGATTTTATGGGGCAATAAGTAAGATAGTGAAGAAACGTTTTTAAATTAAATTCTCCAATATCTCGTAATCGAAGCCATTTTTTGAAAAGAGCTGACCTGTTTGCGTAAAGCCAGCTTTCAGGTAAAAATTTATAGCCGATATGCGGGCGTTGCACCAAATGCGCCGACCGCCGTTGCGTTTAGCAAAATCGGAAATGTAGGTAAGCATTGTGCTGCCAATTCCCATATTTTGCTGCCCTTCATCAACTGCAAATTTTCTGAATTGAAAATCATCGCCACGCTGAAACAAGGAAACTACGGCAACCATAGCATTGTCTTTAAAAGCTGCAAAATGGAGGCCGTCGTTATCCTCCTCCATTTCCATTTCATAAAGTTTTTGTTGCGGATATAAAACCTTTTGACGTAGCCGCCAGGTTGATTCAGGGCGTACTTGCTCTATCTGCATTTATTTTAGTTAACATTGTTTAGGCAAAACTAACTGTTTTTAGTATATCCAACTACTCCTTCATCAAATCTACAATGATAGCTTTAGCGTAATCGTTCGGGTGTTTTTGGTTAGATAGCTTGGCGGTTTTAAGTGCCTCTTCAATGTCGCCCTGGGCTTCGTAAACAACTGCAAGGTTATAAGCTGCTTTACTGGCCAGCTTAACATCGGCACCATCTATCAGCGGGTTCAAAATTTTAAAAGCTCCATCAAATTTACCCGCTTTAATTTGCATTACCGACGATTCCAGTTGCCCGCCATCGGCATACAATGGCCTTTCATTTGATATCGAGAAAGGCAAATAATCTTTTAACGCATCCAGCGTAGCTTCACGGGTAGCAGTTGTTATAGCAGGTACACTACTCCTGTACGATGGGCGGTAAAATAAAGATGCAAAACCACCCGAATAAACTTCATCCTGGGGCACTTCGGCCATACCTACCAGTTTTTTCGAATAAATGCCATTACTCTCAAATAAGGATAAACTGGTTTTAATTTTAGTAGCGTAATAATTAGATGGAACACCATTATAATATACCGTTTCGGGGTAAATGCCCGCAGTAACATCGTTGAGCACTAAAACATAATTGGCTTTATTCGCGGCAGCCAAAAACTTAACCGAGTCGGTATTTACAGCATAATTTATCGAATCGACAAGGTTGATGATGTGCACACCTTTTAAATATCCCAACTGGCCGGCCGCCGTTTGGAGCGATATAACTGCCATTTTTTTCAAAACATTTATTCGCCTGTAATCCCTGATTTTAGCAGAATCGGGCTGATAACGATTTACCACAACAATGGTAGTACTATCGCGGCTAAAGCCCATTTTAGGACCATAATTAACAGGTACGGTAACGTATTGAGGTATGCTGCATGACGTAAAAAAAACAATAATCAGGATAAAAAAAGGCGCAAATCGTTTCACGATGGGGTTTATTAAGGTATCAAAATTCAAAAATATTGTAAATATCCCATACTTACAGATTACTGTAAAGCTTACAGTTAATGACAAAAAAATAATGAAAAGGTTTAATTGCCACATGAATTAAAAAAAACATGAATTCCCGATGTAGAGATATTAAATTAACAATAAAAACGTCAATTTATTTCCATTATGGCAAGTTATTTTGAGGCAATATCAATGGCTTTATTATATTTGCTTTATTGCTTATTATAGGTTACTCAAACAACATGGCTAAAAAGAAATCAGATCCCACTCCGCATATTTCAGTTGTAAACGAAACTTCACTGTCTTTTTTCGAAAAATATATCAACAACCCCTCGCCTACCGGTTTTGAATGGAAAGGCCAGGAATTATGGCTGGAATACCTGAAACCGTACATCGATACACATTATGTAGATAACTATGGCACCGCGGTTGGTATTATTAACCCAAAGGCCGATTATAAGGTTGTTATTGAAGCGCATGCCGATGAAATTTCATGGTTTGTAAACTACATTACCAACGATGGTTTAATATATGTAATCCGCAATGGAGGGTCAGATCACCAGATTGCGCCTTCAAAACGCGTAAACATACATACCGATAATGGCATTGTTAAAGCGGTATTTGGCTGGCCGGCAATCCACACACGTACAGGCGGCGATAAAGAAGAGGCCCCCACTCTTAAAAACATCTTTTTAGATTGCGGGTGCACATCAAAGGAAGAGGTTGAAAAATTAGGCATTCACGTAGGCTGCGTTATCACTTATGAAGATGAGTTTATGATCCTGAACGACCGCTATTATGTTGGCCGCGCGTTGGATAACCGTGCCGGTGGTTTCATGATTGCCGAAGTTGCCCGTTTGTTAAAGGAAAACAACATTAAACTGCCTTTTGGCCTATACATTGTAAATGCCGTACAGGAAGAGATTGGCTTACGCGGTGCCGAAATGATAGCCCATAAAATAAAACCGAACGTGGCCATTGTTACCGATGTAACCCACGATACCCAAACACCGATGATCAATAAGATTACGCAGGGTGACCTGGCTTGCGGTCGCGGACCGGTAGTATCATACGCCCCGGCTGTACAAAATAATTTGAATAAATTGCTGATAGAAACTGCTCAAAAAGCCGAAATACCTTTCCAGCGCCAGGCCTCCTCGCGTTCTACAGGTACCGATACAGATGCATTTGCTTACTCAAATGACGGTGTGCCTTCAGCATTAATCTCTTTGCCACTGCGTTATATGCATACTACTGTAGAGATGATTCACAAACAGGATGTTGATAACGTTATCCGTTTAATTTATGAAACGCTGTTAAACATTACAGCCGGCCAGGATTTCAGATACATCAAATAATTAAACAGGTTAAAACAATTTCGATTTTAAACCATTTCCTTATTCTATTAATAAAATACAATATTAGCAACTAAGTACCCCACATATACATCCTTATGAAACCCACGCTACTTATTTTGGCCGCTGGTATGGCCAGCCGTTACGGCAGTATGAAACAGGTTGACGGCTTTGGCCCCAACGGAGAAACCATAATAGATTATTCAATATATGATGCTATAAAAGCAGGTTTTGGTAAGGTAAGCTTTATCATCCGCGAAGAATTTGCCGATAATTTTAAGGCTATTTTTGAACCCAAACTAAAGGGCCGCATTGAAACCGATTACGTTTTTCAAAGTTTCGACCTGAAACCATTTGGCATTGATAAAGAAATTGAACGCGCAAAACCCTGGGGTACTGCCCACGCGGTACTTGCTGCACGCAACCAGGTAAATGAGCCTTTTTGTGTGATCAACGCCGACGATTTTTATGGTTACGACTCGTTTGAAAAAATGGCCAAATTTTTAACTACCGAAGTTACTGATGATACTTACTCATTAATAGGCTACCAGATTGATAGGACATTGTCTGACTACGGATCGGTATCGCGCGGCGTTTGTAAAGTTGATGACGCCGGCAATATGGTTGAAATTAACGAACGTACCGAAGTTTACTTTAAAGAAGATGGCAGCGTTGCATACAAAGACGCTACAGGCGAACATGCATTAAGCAATGATACCCGTGTATCTATGAATTTCTGGGGCTTTACCCCTGCTGTTTTCAAACAAAGCGAGGAAATGTTCAGGGAATTTGTTGCCGCTAATGAAAACAACCCAAAATCAGAGTTTTTTATTCCTTTGGTAGCCGATAAGCTGATCAAAGAAAATATCGCATCATTTAAGGTTATACCTACCGGCTCAAAATGGTTTGGAGTTACTTATAAAGAAGATAAACCTATTGTACAAAAAAGTATTTCGGCTTTGGTAGAGAACGGAACCTATCCTGCTAATCTTTGGGACTAAATAATACAATCCAGCCCCTTACATCCCTGCCATGCTGAGTGGTAAAATCCGCGGATTCTGAAGGAGGAATGACATCATAAAATGGGCTGTCATGCTGAGCCCGTCGAAGCATAGCGGGCAAAGGCCTCTCCGCGCGACCCTTCGACAGGCTCAGGGTGACAGGCCTACGCACCTCGAAAGGAAAACTTGTCATGGGTAGGTACTAAGCATCTCCAAACTTTTCTATTGGCTATGCATGGCGGCAAATAGATCCTTCACTACGTTCAGGATGACAGCTTTATAAAACGAAAAAATCCCGCTCATCGCGGGATTTTTTCGTTTTATATTTTATCCGGATTAGTCAAGAAAGAAGAATCTTTTCTTGTTGTTTTCATCGTAAACATGCACGGTTTTTATAACCACCTGATCGTTTGATTTAATCTCAAATTTATAATCGCCGTTGTCAAGGCTGGTTAGCACATAACCTTTTTCTACCTCAACTTTGCTTGGCAAAAAGTCTTCCATCAAAATATTATTTGCCTGGTCAAAAATGGTTACATATGATTTGCTGGCTTCAGATTTTGAAATGATTACCGCAACGCCACGATCATGTTTTAATGATGATACAGTGATTACATCTTTACTTTTTTCGGTATGGCCTTTGGCATTGGCAGCAGATGAAGTAAAAACGCCTGCGCTTAATAACAAGAATAATGCTGATAATTTGATTGAATTTTTCATGATCTTTTTATTTTTTAAATGTTGTTTTTAAATGTGTTTGTTATTTTCAATATCCAAAACAACAACATCTTTTGCAGTTGTTAAAACCAAATAGACCACCTATAAGTAGTTATAGACCAACGGCTTATAATGATCTGCAAACTGCTAAAAATCTACATTCCGGCTACTCAGCATGGCTTTATAGTTCAATATCAGCCGTTCATCGATGCGTTTCTGGTGTTCATCGGTTATGAGGGGACGTTTGGCTGCTTAATTTTTATAAAAACTATTGAAACTTAATGGCGTTGCTTTTTTGTGCCCTGTTATCAATTGCACCGGCATGTTACCATATGGAAATAGAAATATTAGGGAACCTACAAAGCGTTGAACAGCAAGGGGGCTTGCTAACCATTAAAACAATAGGAGCAGAAGCAAGGGTGTATGTTTACAGCCCGACAATTATCCGGGTTAATATCAGTAAAAAGCATAGTGATCTAGATAGTTCTTATGCTGTCATTCGGAAAGCGACCAGGCAACTGGAGTTTACCGAATCGGCCGATGCTATCAAAATCAATACTACCGCTATAAAACTCCGTATCCAAAAATCGCCGTTGAGATTCAACTTTTTTACGGCCGACGGCAAGCCACTAAGCCAGGACGATAATCGTTTTGGCACCAACTGGCAGGGCGAGCGTGTAATTACCTATCGTAAATTATATGTTGATGAAAAATTCATTGGGCTGGGCGAAAAAGCCGGCAACCTTGACAGGCGCGGCACATCCTACGTTAACTGGAATACCGATGCTGTTGACTACAATAACAAAAGCGACCCTTTATACAAAACGTTTCCGTTTTTTATAGGCCTGCATAGCGGCCTCACTTATGGCCTGTTTCTGGACAATACCCACAAAAGCTATTTCGATTTTGGCGCAACTACCGATGATGAAATGAGCTGGTTTGGAGCAGATGGCGGCGACATGAATTATTATTTTTTTGGTGCGCAGAGTGTTGCAAAAATAATTGAAGATTATACCTGGCTCACCGGTCGTATGGAGATGCCGCCGCTATGGAGCCTGGGGTACCAGCAATGCCGCTGGAGTTATATGAGCGCCAAAGAGGTATTAAAAATTGCCAAAACCTTTCGCAAAAAAAAGATCCCGGCTGATGTGATGTATTGCGACATTGACTATATGGAGGGCTTCAAAATTTTCACCTGGAACAAGAAAACCTTTACCGATCCGAAGGCCATGATGGAGGAACTAAAAGCGATGGGCTTTCATCTGGTTACCATAGTTGATCCGGGAATAAAGATTGAAGAAGGCTATAAGCAATATGATGAAGGCGTAGCTAACGATTATTTTGCCAAATATCCCAATGACGAAAATTATACCGGATACGTTTGGCCCGGCCGCTGTCACTTCCCCGATTTTTTCAGGGATGATGTACGTGAGTGGTGGGGCGCAGCTTTTACCGCGTTGACCGATGTTGGTGTAGACGGCTTCTGGAACGACATGAATGAACCGGCAGCCTGGGGACAAAACATGCCATGGATGGTAGAATTTGGCGGTAAATATATGCCCGAAGTACGTAATGCCTATGGTATGCAAATGGCCAGGGCCACTTACGAGGGCACAAGAAAACTCCTGAATAACAAACGACCATTTGTACTCACCCGCGCCGCATACGCCGGCACACAGCGCTATTCGGCCGTGTGGACTGGAGATAACACCGGCACCGGAGAACACATGCTTTTAGGCCAGCGTTTAGTAAACAGCCTTGGTATTACAGGCATGAGTTTTACCGGCGTAGATATTGGTGGCTTTAGCGCCAACCCAACGCCCGAGCTAATGGTGCGCTGGAATTCGTTGGGAGTTTATACGCCGATGTTTCGCAACCATGCCATCCAGGGTAGCAAAATGCGCGAGCCATGGGAATGGGGTGATGCCAACGAGCAGATCATCAAAAAAGATATTGAGCAACGGTATAAGCTGCTCCCCTATATTTATTCCGCCTTTTATCAATCCACACAAACAGGCCTGCCTATCAGCCGCACGCTGGCCATTGAATATCCTTTTGATGAAAGAGTGTATTTCGAACGCTTCCAAAACCAGTTTATGTTTGGCGATGCGCTGCTGGTTGCGCCGGTTGAAAGCGATAAACTAACAACCGAAGCTTACCTGCCCAAAGGCGACTGGTACCGCTTAAGTACCAACGAAAAACTGAAGGGCGGTAAGATTGTAAAAGCAGCATCGCCTTTAACTGATTTGCCTGTATTTGTAAAAGCAGGCGCTATTATACCGATGCAAAGCATAACGCAAAGCACCGCCGCTAAAGGCGATGGCATACTGCAACTCCATATATGGAATGGCAAAGAAGCTAACGAGTTTTTGTATTATGAAGATGACGGAGCGTCTTATGATTATGAGCAGGGTGTTTATTATAAACGGACCATTAGGTTTGATCCGAAGAAAAAGCAGGTTAATCTTTCTGAAGTTGAAGGAACATTTCAGTCAAAGTACCAGCAAATTAGTTTGGAGTTGCATGGGTTTGAGGGTAGTTCGAATAAAAGATTTTTGGCTTTTGAAACTGGGATAATGGAGATAAAATTTTAGCGGTAAAAGCTTATAACTTCGTCATTGCGAGTGAGCACCAGCCTATGCTGGAAAAAACAGTAATGACATAATTGTAAACGGAGCTTTTGTAGAGACGCAACATTTTGCGTCTCCCGCTTGCAAATCCCGCTTGCAAATCACGCTTGCAAAGCGAGCTTGAAAATTTTGAACATCCTGGGGGAGACGCAAAATATTGCGTCTCTACATTAAAAAATAATACTGATAATCAACAACTTAAAATCATGTCATTATAAGGCACGAGGCAATCACCTATATGCTTAGGCCCATATAGTTTCGAGATTGCCTGGCACATTATAACGACGTGATCACAACAAATTGATTATTAATATTTTTTGATGTAGAGACGAATAATTGTGTCTCCCCCATGCAAATCGACCATGTATGTAAAAACGTGGATAATTACAGCGGGCAATATTGCCTTTCTATCAAAAATTTGCCATATTTATTTTTGATGGATGAAAAATTTAACAATAGATATCTTGTTCCGGCAACCCGTCTTTCAGGATGGGATTACGGATCAAATGGCTTGTATTATGTAACGATATGCACGAAAAACAGAGTTCATTATTTTGGCGACGTTATTAATGAACCGAATTCGGCAGTAGCTTTAAAAATGACACCGATTGGAGAGGTGGCTTCTAAAAACTGGGCGAATATTCCAATTCATCATCCTTTTATCGAACTGGATGAATTTGTGCTGATGCCGAATCATTTACACGGCATCATTTTTATAAACAAGCCTGATAAAGTTGATTGGCAGGTTAATAAATTTGGCGTGCAAAGCCAAAATTTAGCATCGGCAATGCGTGGTTATAAAGCATCAGTTAAAACATATGCCACAATCAACGAGATAGATTTTGCATGGCAGCCACGATATTTTGATAGGGTGATTCGCAATGAAAAGGAATACCAAAATGTAAGAGCATATATATTCAATAACATGACAGATTGGTTGGCCAAAGGCGATAATGAAGATAATTATTTCCCAATGTAGAGACGCAATACTTTGCGTCTCCCGCGTTTAGGCCCGGATTTCCAACGCTCAATAGTTAGCATTTGAAAATCCGGGAATTTGCATGATTGATTTGCATGCGGAAGACTACAAATCACGCTTGCAAATGATGGATTTTCAATCATCCTAATCCATTCCAATCGGCGATCCATCCGGCATATTCAACACAGATGCGGGTTGAAATTTATCGGGGTTTTTCTCAAACTCATTGATTTGTGATAAGCCGAACAGCAAATTGGCTTTACTGCTGCCGGTGGCAGTAAGCGCAGCTGTTTTCATCCATTTTTTAAGGTCATCTATCTGTAGTAAAGCAATACCACGTACGCTTTCGGGTGCGCTGGTTGTGGCAGCCAGGGTTAAAACCTGCCTCAGGGCAAGGTTATTTACCAGGCGTTGCAGCTCGCCTTTATAGCCTGCCGGTTGTGGGGCTTTCCAGGTTTGGGCTACCAGCCTGTTCAAGACAGCCAACAGGCCCGGCTGGGTATTATCGCGAGATTGGTATTCAACCAGCCTGGCGGCCCGCTCGGGTTGCAACATGAACGATAAGGTTGCGGCGGCGGCAGATTCTGCAGCGGCCATCGGATCAAAAGTCAGGCCTGTATGCGATTTAAAAGTTTCCCTTGTACGCGGATAACCAATCGGTCGCGGTGGTATTTTCTGTATTAACTTTTCGGGCAGTGCCAATGCATCGGGGCTGATGGTACCCATCAGTGCATTAAAAGCCTTCCATTGCTCGGCAGGGGGCACAAATTTGGTAATGGTTTGCCCATCGTTTTTTAAAGCAAAAGTATAATACAGTCCGCCAAGCATTTTCGAAGCCGCCTCGGCCTGGAAACGGTGAATCAGGTACATCGGCACCAATACCTCTTCAAGTGTGGCCATCGGCGCATCCCGGCGAATGGCTTTTTCCGAAAAATTATCCAGTACATGTTTGCGCAATGCCATCAAGCGGTTCAGTTCATCGGCGGCATTGGTACCGCTATCCCATAAGTGGGCCTGCGGATGGGCGCTGCCGGCAGGGCGGGCGTCATCGTCGGATATAAATAAAAAGCCTTCTTTAATCGTTTCTGTAATGATGCCTTTTAATGCTTCATCCTCATTTGTGCCTTTGGCAAAATCCTGGTAGCCGTACAGGATAGCGCGTTTATCGTATTCACCAATTTCGGTGCGATAGGCTTTACTGAGGTCGATAGTGCCATCTGCATTCAGGCTGATAACTGGTGGCGGGTAATCCATTACCGATGCCCGGCCGTTTACACTTGCGGTAAAATTATGCTGCAAGCCCAGGGTATGGCCAACCTCGTGGGCGGCCAATTGCCGTAAACGGGCGAGGGCCATTTTTATCATTTTATCACTTGTTGGTTTGCCATCTTCATAAGGCTGAACCAATCCTTCGGCAATCAGGAAATCCTGCCTATCGCGCAGGGAACCAAGGGAAACCTGCCCTTTAATAATCTCCCCTGTGCGTGGGTCATCAATCGATTCGCCGTATGACCATCCCCTGGTTGAGCGGTGGATCCACTGGATAATATTGTAACGGATATCCATTGGGTCGGCATCCTCGGGCAGCAATTTTACCTGGAAAGCATTTTTATAACCGGCAGCTTCAAAGGCCTGGTTCCACCAGCCGACGCCTTCTATCAGGGCGTTGCGCACAAGTTCGGGTGCACCACGGTCAACGTAATATATTATGGGTTTTACCGGTTCGCTAATTGCCGCTGTTGGGTCCTTTTTTTCCAACCGGTGGCGGGTAAGCATCCGTTTCATGATTGGCTCATCAATAGGCGTAGCGTAATCCATGTACTCTACATCGTAAAAACCAGACCGTGGATCGAAGTTGCGTTTTTTATAGCCCTCATCAGGCAGTTTAATAAAGGATTGGTGCATCCTTACTGTAACAGCATTAGGATCGGGCGTTACCGAGCTAATCTCGTATCCCTTGCCTTTTCCGGCCAGGGTAATAGTGGCCTCAAATTCCGAATTATCAGGAAAGCTTTTTGTATTGGGTAAATACACAGCCGACCGGCTATCATCAAAACCAAAACTGCCTTGGTTAGCATCATTCAATCTATCGGCAATTTTATGGCTGTCGCGCAGCAAAAAGGGCGTAAAATCAACCAAAACCTTATTGCCATCCTGGGCCACAACCGTAGTGCCCCAAATAGCCGATTGTGCAAACGCTTCTTCTACAGATTTACGCTCATCGGCATTATTGCTGATAGCCCGGTAGCTATAATTGGGTTGCATCAGCAATACTTTAGGGCCACTCCTGATGAATTTTACGATGCGGCTGCCGCCAATTTGCCCCCTGTCCAATCCCAGGTCGTTTGAACCAACACCCGCAGGCATCGAGTTTACGTATAAAAATTCCTGGTCGAATTTATCAATCTCTAAAAAGATCTTCCCGGTTTTCTCGTCCCAATAAAAGTTGAAATAGCCTTTGTATTTGATAAAACCTTTTGTTTTGGCGGTAACTTCATCAGTTTGTTGGGCTTTAACGTTCAAAACAAAAACCAATAAGGCAAAAAAGAACAGGTAAACTTTTTTCATAGGGAGGGCAAATCTGTTGTTAAGCCCTAAAATAGGTATAAAAACAGAAAAGGAGGTAAAATTACCTCCCTTCCATTGCTATAAAATCAGCATTAATTATTTCATGCCCTTTTTTATCGCCTCTATTTCGGCAAGGTGGCCTTTAATAGTAGGTAAAGTTTTTGCGGCAAAAGCTTTCAAATCTGCATCTTTGCAGTTTTTGGCAGCATCTTCAAACATCGATATTGTTTTTTTGTGCCCGTCAACCATGGCATC
Organism: Mucilaginibacter sp. P4_D1; assembly: GCF_056401935.1. NCBI lineage: Bacteria > Pseudomonadati > Bacteroidota > Sphingobacteriia > Sphingobacteriales > Sphingobacteriaceae > Mucilaginibacter > Mucilaginibacter sp. P4_D1. Next base: position 214,608 of record NZ_JBFUIJ010000003.1, on the reverse strand, counting down.
TACGTAAGCTTTGTCGAAATCGCTGGCCGATTTTTTTGAAAGATCTTCCAGTTCCTTTTGCTTGTCTTCGCTTGGTGCAGCAGGCAATGTAATGTTTTTGGTTTTGGCAATAGCCATCAACTCGTCGTTTGCTTTGCCATGGTCGGCCACCATCATCGCAGCAAAGTCTTTAACTTTTTGATTTAAGGCTTTGGTTTCGGCAACTTTAGCTACTGCAACTTCGGCCATACCACCGTTGGCAGCGTCGACAGCAAATTTTGCATCATCTTTGTCGACAGCAATGCCTTTTGCACCGGTTACGCCGGCAGTATCTTTAACCGCCATTGTTGACGTGTCTTTAACGGCATTGGTACTGTCGGCAGCATCTTTACTGTCTTTGGCACCGCCGCATGATTGGAACGATAAAGCGGCAATTGCCACCATCGCTATTAAACTTAACTTTTTCATAGTAGTGATTTATTTATGTTTTTATAGGCAACAACTTTTACTCAGATAAGTTTTATTTTCTTATTTGTAAAATAAATTAAGTCCATATCAACACACCGTCTAATTCCAGCCGGATTTACCTCCTCCTCCCTGGCGAGCATTCTCCCAACCAAATATTTTTGACTTTTTAATTTTGACTTTTGACTTATAAGACGCTTTGTCACATAAATCGTTCAAAATTTCTATATTGGTAGCCTATATATTTATACTAAATGCTAAATAAGCTTTTCTTTACGCTGGTATGCCTGTTGGGCTGTACCGCATTGTTTGCCCAGCAACATGGCCAGGAGTTTGGCATCCAAACCGATAACGATTCGTACCTGGGTCAGGGGTCTGACAAGTATTACACCAATGGTATTTTCTTTTACTACCGCAAGGCTTTAAAAGTGGCAGACACGGGGAAACTTCAAAACAAAATTTTAGGCATCGAATTAGGTCAAAAAATGTTTAACCCACAATCAGGTTACGTGAGGGACGCGGGTGATGTTGACCGGCCTTTTGCGGCATACACCTATATTGGAGGTACCTTAAACCTGCTTTATAAAAACGAAAGCACCCTTAAACTTGGCGCCCAAATAGGCCTGGTTGGCCCTGCAGCCGGCGGCGAACCCGTTCAAAAGCTTATTCATAACACCTTTGGCTTTTATACACTGAATGGCTGGCAGTATCAGATCAGGAATGATGTTGAGCTTAATATATCTGCCGAATATAACAAACTGCTTACCCGCGCGTCATGGGCAGATGTAAGCTTAGCCAGCTATGCCAACTTAGGTACCGGCTTCACTGGCGCCGGGATAGGACCGCTTTTTCGCTTAGGCAATTTTAACCAGCTATTCAGTTCAATAAGTACGCAAAGCACGGCATCGTTAACACCCCAAAGCAATTTGCTGCATAAGCAAGAGTTGTTTTTTTACTACAAACCGCAAATAAACGCCGTAGTGTACGATGCCACCATACAAGGCGGCCTTTTTAGCAGCCACGACCCCAATAGCCTGGAAATTACCGGCACCAAAAAAACCTTTGTTTTTAGCCAGCAGTTTGGCGTGGGCTTTAGCTTTACCCGTTTTACTTTTGATGTCGCCGCTATTTTCCACACCCGCGAAGTAGAGACGATGGTATATTCGCACCAATGGGCGGCTATAACCGGGGTTTATCGGTTTAAGTAGTAGATGTGCAGATTTCAAATGTGCAGATATGCAGATGAAGAAAATAGATGTGGGGATGACGAAAACCTATTAATGATGCATGTTTTCGGCATTTTCAAATCAAAAAAACATCTGCACATCTGAAATTTGCATATCTGCACATTAATTATTCATCACGCACATCCCTCCTGTTTTCCTTTTTTGCCGATTGTTTCTTTTTGTTATCTAACCGGGCGGCTTTGGCGGCTTTGCTTACTTTGGTTGATTTGCGTGCCTTTTGCACGTGTAACGCGCGGTTAAAAAGGGCAATCAGCCTTTCAACGGCTTTTTCTTTGTTAAGGTATTGGCTGCGCTCTTCATCGCAAATTACCTGCACCAGCCCGTCTTTATTTAAGCGGTTTTGCAATTTATCAGCGAGCAATGTTTTCTCATCATCAGTAAATAACGCCGAAGCGGCAACATCAAACAAAAGTTCAACCTTGCTTGATACTTTGTTTACGTTTTGGCCTCCCTTACCCCCGCTGCGTGATGTTTTATAAGTTATTTCTTTTTGTAAATCGGCTTTATTCAGGTTCATTTTTCAAATGTAGCTTTTTTAGCTTGATCAGCCTGGATAATTACCTTCCCTTAAATACTGCCTTACGTTTCTGTAAAAACGCAGCTACCCCCTCTTTAAAATCCTCGGTACCAAAGCATTTTCCAAATTCACCTATCTCTGTTTCATAGCCATTTACCCCATCAGTTAATCCGGCATTTACCGAGCGGATGGCGGCAGAAAGGGCCAGCGGAGCCCTTGATATAATTTTCAACATCAATTCCCGGGCTTTATCTAATAATGCTTCCTGACCAACTACATGGGTAATCAGGCCATAATTGAGTGCATCGGCAGCAGTAATCATATCGGCGGTTAATATCATCTCCAGCGCCTTGCCTTTTCCTACTAATTGGGTAAGGCGCTGGGTACCACCGTAGCCAGGTATCAGGCCAAGCGTTACTTCGGGCAAACCCATTTTGGCAGTTTCGGCAGCTATGCGAATGTGGCAGGCCAGGGCCAGTTCCAACCCGCCGCCTAAGGCGAAACCATTTATTGCAGCTATAACAGGTTTGTTGCCGTTAGCAATCAGGTCGAAAACGTCAATTTGATTATTGCGGGCAATGGTTGTACCACTTTCGGCATCAAGGTTGACAAATTCGCTGATGTCGGCGCCCGCAACAAAGGCCTTGATACCTGCCCCTGTTATGATGATGCCGCTTACCAACGGATTATTAAAAGCATTAAAAAAGGCAGTATGTAATTCGGCCAGCGTAGCCTTGTTGAGGGCGTTAAGCTTGCTTTCACGATTTATAGTAATATACTGTATGCTATCTTTCGTTTCTGTTAATATGTTTTCAAATTCCATTGCTGTAGCTTATTTAAAAATTGCGGTGCTGGTGCACCCAATCGGTAATATATTTTACAATGTCCTGGGTATTGGTGCCTGGAGGGAAAAGTTCGCCCACTCCCTGCTCTTTCAGCGTAATCATATCATCATTAGGGATAATGCCTCCTCCGGTTACCAGTACATCGTCCATCTGTTTTTCTTTTATCAATTTCAATATCTTAGGAAAAACCGTCATGTGCGCACCGGATAGTATGGAAATACCAATGGCATCCACATCCTCCTGGAGGGCAGTATTTACCACCATTTCGGGCGTTTGGCGCAAACCGGTGTAAATTACTTCCATGCCTGCATCGCGCAGCGATGTGGCGATAATGCGTGCGCCACGGTCATGCCCGTCGAGCCCTACTTTGGCAACAAGAACGCGGATGGGTCGGTTAAAGGTATTACTCATACATTGTAAATGTAATAAGAACGAAGTATAATATCGAATAATGAATTTTGAAAAAAGCCCTGACATACATACTACAAAACATTCTACATCCTGCAAAAATCTCGGTTACAGCTACAACTTTGCTGTTTACACGCCCTGTTTGCAAGCAGTTATAAGAAGTTGCTGCATTACCCATTGACATGTCCAGTCTCCTTATCACCCTTGTAAAGGCGACAACTTCTTTTACGATGTCTTTTTCATTTACAAGAATCCCCGGATTTTACCACTTGTAATGATATAAAAATTGAAAATAAAAAAGCCTCCCGAAGTACTCAGGAGGCTTTTCTTATTAAAGGCTGCTATTACATTTTTGCTGTAGTATCCTTCATTTTTTTCTTAATCTTCGTTTTTCCGTTCTTCTTTTTCACCTTCACTTTGGTGGTATCAGTTTGCATGGTACCATTTGATGATTTTACCGGTGCCCCATAAGCAAAAACGCTTCCGAAAGAGATTGCTGCTAAAGCAATCATACAAAGTGCCTTTTTCATAGTTTTATGTTTTATAGTTTTTATACTATCAATAACAAATTAACTATAAATTGTTTTTATTTCGTTTAATTAAATAATTGTACCATTAGGAATAATGGCACGCTTTTTAACAACTACAATACCATCTTGCACCGTATGGGTGCCATAATCGCCATCAGACAACAGGCCACCACAGTTAATGCTTACGTCATCGCCTATGTAGGTATTTTTATCAATAATGGCGTTTTTTATCTTCACCCTGTCGCCTATACCCATAATCGGCGAATCGCTTAATTTCAGTTCGGCAATTTGCTCCAGCGTTTGGTAATTATCGCTACCCATTACATAGCAGTTCTCAATTTCGGTCTCAACTCCTATCCGGGTACGGATACCAATGATAGAGCGGGTGATAGTTTTAGCGCTGATGATACAGCCATCGGCAATAATCGATTTATTTAATGTAGTGCCGGATACTTTTGATGGGGGTAGCATGCGCGCACGGGTATAAATATGATTTTCGCCAAAAAGGTTAAACTTAGGTATCTCGTCGGTAAGGCCCAGGTTAGCGTCAAAGAACGATGGTATGGTACCAATATCTGTCCAGTAACCCTCATACTGGTAACTCAAAACCTTATGATTAACTATAGATTGCGGGATAATCTCTTTACCAAAATCGGTACGGTCATTACCTTCCAGCAATTCATAAAGCAGTTTACGGTTAAAAATGTAAATACCCATTGATGCCAGGTAAACCCGGCCTTCGGCTTTCATCTCGTCGCTTACATCAGATGCCCAGCTTTCAAAGTCCGATTTTGGTTTTTCGATAAATGCTGTAACCATGCTGTCATCATCCGCTTTCAAAATACCAAATCCCGGAACATCAGCCGCGTCAACAGGAATAGTAGCGATAGAAATTTCGGCACCGGCTTCAATGTGCTTGGTTATCATATCATCAAAATCCATCTGGTACAGTTGATCGCCCGATAGGATCAGTACGTACTCAAACTCATGTACAGCCAGGTGGTGTAAACTTTGTCTTACCGCATCGGCCGTACCTTGAAACCATGATACGCTTGATGGGGTTTGCTCTGCCGCCAAAATATCAACAAAAGCATCGCTGAAGCTGCTAAAGTGATACGTGTTTTTGATGTGTTTGTTTAGCGAAGCCGAGTTAAACTGCGTTAACACATAAATACGTGTAATACCCGAGTGCAGGCAATTGGAAATGGGAATATCAACCAAACGGTACTTACCGGCAATTGGCACAGCCGGTTTTGAACGTGTTGCAGTTAGGGGCGATAAACGACTGCCCTGGCCACCGCCAAGCACAATTGAAATTACTTTAGATGTCATATCAGAGGGTTTAAACTTTCATAAAGGTTTATATATTCTTTGGCCGATCTGTCCCACGAAAAATCGAGGGCCATCATTCGCTTGCGGAGTATTTGTAGTTGTGGCTGGTTTTGGTAAAGTGCGGCAGCGCGGCTTATGGCATGGCAAATATCATCTACCGAAACCTGGTTAAACCGGATGCCGTAGCCGCCTTCGTCGCCAAAATCAATTACCGAGTCGATTAAGCCGCCTGTACTGCGTACCAACGGCATGGTGCCGTACCGTAGGGAATAAAGCTGGTTAAGCCCGCATGGTTCAACACGCGATGGCATCATCAGGAAATCGGCACCCGCATACACCACGTGTGCCAGCCCTTCGTCGTAACCGATAAATACATTGCACCTGCCGGGATATTTAGCTTTAAGTTCAAGCATGGCAAGCTCCATATCTTTATCACCCGAGCCAAGGATAAAAAAGTTAACCTCATCGCCGTATTGCGCCAGTGTACGGTCAATAGCTTCGGGCAACAGGTCGGCACCTTTTTCTATCACCAGCCGGCCGATGAAGGTAAACAGGGGCTTCGATGCATCCAACCCAAAACGGGTACAAAGAGTTTCTTTGTTTAATTGTTTTCCCTTCGCAAGCGTTTTAGTATTAAAATGGCTCGGGATCATCGGATCTTTCAAGGGATTCCAAACTTCCGTGTCAATACCGTTAATTATACCGTAGCCTTTGGCTCTTTCGATATAAAAAAGATATTCCAAGCCGTTTGAATTAATGGTAAGCTCGCGCAGGTAAGTTGGCGATACCGTGGTATACAGCCAGCTACATTTTACCGCGGACGCCAACGGGTTTATGCCACCAGCCCAATCAAGCAGGCCTGTTGAGGCCGGATCAATTTCGGGCAGGTACTGAAAATGCTCCCAGCCAAAAGCGCCATGATACTGGCCGTTATGTATGGTAAATACCGTAGGCACATTGGCCAGCCGTTTATACAATTTGGAATGGTAAAGCAGAAAGGGTACCAGGCCGGAGTGATGATCATGGCAATGGATAATATCCGGTGTTTGCTGCGAGTAGCTGATCCAATCTAAAAAAGCCAGCTGAAAAGCAATAAACTGCTCCCGTTCGTCGGGATAGCTGTATACATTTTCCCTGTCAAGCAATCCGGGTATGCGGACTAAAAACAACTCGAAACCCAGCTTATCGGTTTTTTCTTTTAAAATTTCAAAATAAAGGCGGCGGGTGTTTAGTAAAGTTACGGCAGTAAAAACAACATCAAATTCGTTTTCCTGCGTAAACTTGCGATCATAGTAGGGCATTACAACCGCTGCCTGCAAGCCTGCCAGGTTTTGATATTTGGGCAGTGCGCCAACAACATCTGCAAGGCCGCCAACTTTGGCAACAGGGTAACATTCGGCACTCAAATGGAATATTTTCATTCAGGTTTTATTGGCTCAATTTAAGGAAAGATTACCAAAAGAGAAACCTATAATCATTAATATAGTTTTTGAAATTTACAGAGAAGATTGTAAAAATGTTATTAAAGTTTTGACGGTATAGTTATAAAAATGATAGCAAAAACAGCTAATTAAACTTAATCAACGTTGAGTATTGAGTACACTAAGGTGGGATTATTTACTTAAAACGGATTTTTATTGACAGGACACCGGATTTATAGGACATATGCCGATAGATAATATGTGGGATTTGCCAAAGCCAAAGAAACCATCGTTGATACAACGCCATCAGAACATCAGAAAGATATCCGGCAGGATAGAATCGCCGATTTTAAAACACCCGTCTCCTCGTATGTTTGCTCATATAACCCAGTAGCACCAAGAGTAAGTAAAATGACTTTATTATTTTCAGGATCGATGATAAAGTACTCTTTAACACCTGCCGATTCATAAAGCGAACGTTTTTTTTGAGTATCGTAAGCCCTATTTGTCGAAACAATCTCAATAATTAATCGCGGCACACCATGAACACCATTTTTTTCAACAATATCCATTTGGTCATTTAACACAACAAACAAATCTGGTTGTACTACGGATTGTTGTTTTTCGAAGTAAACATCAAAAGGAGCAGTAAATAATTCGGCTATTGGGCTATTGGTTAAATATTCGAATAAAAGGGAAGTTAACTTTATTAATAATTTTTGATGCTCACGGGATGGCGATGGCGACATACTTAATTCATTGAAAATAACTTCACAGCGGGTACCTTCGGGCAACATCCGATAAATATCAACAGCGGTAGATGGGATCTCCGTTATAAAGTTTTGATATTTATGTTTTTCGTCCATAATGCCGGTAATCTTAAAGCGATAACACAAATATAATTAATTGTGTTGTAAAAAGATTCACTCCTATTTTTCAATTGATTTTAGAAAAAAATGTGCCACTGTCTGTTCACGACAGCAGCACGTTTTTATTTTAAGTGGCATATTGATAATTATGCCCGATCGAATTTCTAACTTAATCAACCCAATCTAACTCAATCAACTATTGACCATTATCAATGCGCCTCCAACCAATTTAACCCCGTACCAATCTCTACCATAATAGGTACTGTTGTTTTGATGGCGGTTTTCATATTGTGCATAATGATGGGTTTTACAATTTCAATTTCGTCATGAGGCACATCAAACACCAACTCATCATGCACCTGCATGGTCATGCGGGCGTCCAGCTTTTGGGTTATAAATTCCTGGTGAATGTTGATCATGGCTATCTTGATCATATCTGCAGCCGATCCCTGGATTGGTGCATTGATGGCATTTCGCTCAGCAAAACCACGTACCGTAGCATTGGCCGAATTGATATCGCGCAGGTAGCGGCGGCGGCCCATTAACGTGCATACATAGCCGTTTTCGCGGGCAAAGTTCATGGTATCGCTCATGTATTGCTTTATTCCAGGAAACTGGGCAAAGTACTGCTCAATAATATCCGCAGCCTCTTTACGCGGGATGCCTAAACTTTGTGATAAACCAAAGGCCGATTGCCCGTAAATAATACCAAAGTTAACCGCTTTTGCGTTGCGGCGCTGCTCGCTGGTTACTTCATCTAAAGCAATGCCATAGACATTGGCCGCGGTGGCGGTATGAATATCGAGGTTATCAACAAATGCTTGCGTCATGTTTGGGTCTTTGCTAATCTCGGCTATGATGCGCAATTCTATCTGCGAATAATCGGCAGATACAATGCTGTGGCCTGCATTTCTGGGGATAAAAGCCTTACGCACCTCCCGGCCGCGCTCGGTACGGATAGGGATATTTTGCAGGTTGGGGTTAACGCTGCTTAACCTGCCGGTAGCGGCTACCGCCTGGTTGTATGAGGTATGCACCCTGCCCGTTTTAGGATTTACCATAGTTGGCAATGCGTCAACATAAGTTGATTTTAGCTTTTGCAGCTGCCTAAAATCTAATATATCCCTTACAATATCGCTTTTGGCGGCTAACGAGAGCAATACATCTTCGCCGGTTTGGTATTGGCCGGTTTTGGTTTTCTTGGCTTTAGGGTCAAGCATCAGTTTTTCAAACAATACTTCGCCCAACTGTTTTGGCGATGCGATATTAAACCTTACCCCCGCTTTTTCATAAACAGTTTTTTCCAGTTTACTAATGTCGGTCTCCAATTCTTTGCTGAACTCGCCCAACGTAAAATGGTCTATTTTTACCCCTTCAAATTCAATGTCGGCCAGTACGTAAATCAATGGATGCTCTATTTCGTGAATAAGCTTTTCGCTTTCCACCTCTTTCAATTTCGGTTCGAAAACGGATTTTAATTGCAGTGTAATGTCAGCATCCTCAGCGGCATATTCTTTTATTTTTTCTATCTCCACATCGCGCATGCTGCCCTGGTTTTTACCCTTGGGGCCAATAAGCGAAGTGATGGAAACCGGCTTATAACCCAGGTAATTTTCGGACAATACATCCATGCCGTGGCGGGTATCCGGATCTATAATATAATGCGCCATCATGGTATCAAACAGCTTACCCTTAACCTGCACATCGTACCATTTCAGTATCAGGATATCAAACTTAATGTTTTGCCCTGTTTTGCCGATGCTTTCATTTTCCAGCACCTGTTTAAACTCGTTAACTATAGCTTTAACCGCTTCCTGATCTTCGGGCACCGGCACGTACCAGGCCTCGCCTGCTTTTATCGAAAAAGACAGGCCAACCAATTCGCAATAATTAGCATCAGTTCCGGTAGTTTCGGTGTCAAAGCAAAAACTTTCCTGTTTTTCAAGGATGGCTATCAGCTCAGCGCGTTTTTCAGCCGTATCGGCCAGGTGGTACTCGTGCGGTACGTTATCTATATTTTTAGATGCTGTTACAAAGTCTTCGCGGATGTCCTCCACATCAACCGTCATGGTGGTGCGGGCCGTGGCAACAGGCTCGCCAAACAGGTCGGTTTGAGTACCGGCAGATTTAAACTCGGTGATGGTGAAATCATCGCCAAACACACGCCTGCCCAGCGTGCGGAATTCCAGTTCGGCAAAAAGGGGTTCTAACAGTTCTTTGCTTGGTGCGCATATCTCCAGGCCCTCCTCGTCCAGTTCAACCGGCACATTTAACAATATAGTCGCCAGTTTTTTTGACAGTAAACCCTGCTCGGCAAATTGCTCAACATTCTCGCGTTGTTTACCTTTTAGCTCATGGCTATGGGCAATAATATTTTCCATCGAGCCGTATTGTTTAATGAGCGATTTGGCCGTTTTCTCGCCTATACCCGGAATGCCCGGAATATTATCTACTGCATCGCCCCAAAGGCCTAAAATATCTATAACCTGTTCAACGCGTTCTATTTCCCATTTCTCCAGCACTTCCTTTACGCCCAAAATTTCCATCTCATTCCCCATACGGGCCGGTTTGTAAATGCGGATATTATCAGATACCAGCTGCGCAAAATCCTTATCAGGGGTCATACAATAAACCTGGTAACCTTTTTGCTCGGCCTTTTTGGCCAGGGTGCCTATAATATCATCGGCCTCGTAACCATCTGATGTTATTACCGGGATGTTGAAACCCAGTATCAGCTTCACTACATAGGGTAATGCCTTTGATAAATCTTCGGGCATAGCCTCGCGGTGGGCCTTGTAATGTTCGTAATCGGTATGGCGTTCGGTTGGCGCTTCGGTATCAAAAACAACAGCCATGTGGGTTGGCTTTTCTTTTTTCAAAACATCCAGCAGGGTATTGGTAAAGCCCATTACCGCCGATGTATTCATCCCACCCGAGGTAAACCGAGGGCTTTTACTCAAAGCAAAGTGTGCCCGGTAAATAAGGGCCATGCCATCCAAAAGAAATAGTTTTTTCATTATATGTGATTACACTGATTTTTAATGATTGCACCGATTAAGATGATCCATTGATTATCAGCAGCTATGTATTGATGATTAAAATTGATTAGTTGCTTTTCAAAAATACAATTAATGTGGTTTAATCACAGTGTTGGCTTCTAAAATCGGTGAAATCATTTTCTATCGGTGAAATCAAAAAACTACTTAAAACTGCACTCCGGAATATGGTCATTCACCATACCCGTTGCCTGCATATGGGCGTAACAAATGGTGGTGCCAAAGAATTTGAAGCCCCGTTTTTTCATATCCTTGCTGATAGCATCCGATTCCGGTGTACTGGCGGGAATTTTATGGTGATGGTTGATAATGGGTTTTCCACCGGGCATAAAGCTGTACAGGTATTTATCAAACGAGCCAAATTCCTGTTGTAACCCAATGAACAGTTTAGCATTGCTTATAGCCGCCAGGATTTTTAACCGGTTACGAATAATACCGGCATCCTGCATCAGGAGCTCTACATCATCATCGGTAAAGGCAGCTACTTTGTGCACGTCAAAATCGGCAAAAGCTTTGCGGTAGCCGTCCCTCCTGCGCAAGATAGTTATCCAGCTTAAACCAGCCTGGGCAGATTCGAGGATCAGAAACTCGAAAAGCGTTTTGTCGTCGTGTACTTCTTTGCCCCACTCTTCGTCGTGGTATTTATTGTATAATGGGTCGGTTCCCGCCCATGAGCAGCGAATTATTTCCTGGGGGTTTTCGTTCATTTTTGCCATATAAAAGAATATACTATGGTGAATTTATTTACGTGTTGCTTGTGCAATACGCTTATAATTTTCTTAATAACCGGGTAAGGCGTTTCGCCGTCAGCCGCGATAGCGATGCGCATTTGGGCATTGTGTTGTTTCACTGTTGCCTTTCTTGCGCATCTTATCCAATTGAATAATTCGTCGTCACATGCTAAATCGGGCAATAAACCTGCCTGTGCGCGATAGTTGATAAAATTGTAATAGTTGGTAATATATTTTTTTAACGAGGTTAAGGGGGTACCAATAAAATCAGTTTTGCCAAACTTAGCAATGTCGCCAGGCGAAAATGGCACGTTGTATATCGCGGCCATTTGTTTTAACGCGTCTTCGCGAACATCGGCATATTCGAGTCCAAACATTACCTTATTTTCTCCCACTAATATGGTTCCAAAATCCGCGTCAGGATCCCCGGTATTAAATGAATGACCAACCGGCAAATTAATATCAATAGGACTTCGGGACCAAGGCCTGCCATAAAATAATAGAAACATCAATACAATCAATAACAGGTTGAACATCGGAAACATATCAACATAAAATAACTTGCGGCGGGATTTTGATTGATACATAAGATTAGGTTTTTACTAATATTATACGCTTGCCATTCATTTTTATTGCGTTAAAAACCAACACATTACCGATAATCATGATTACCTATACAGTTCCGGCTTTGATTTTCCTACCAGTGCTAAGAAGTATGTCAGCGCGTCGAAATCGCAACGCTATAAAGCGGATTTGTATAGTTTGCGATTGTTTCGTTCCTCTTAATGACATAGTTTGCCTATGTCATTTTACCTGTAAGCGTCTCAGATTTTACAACCCGCAACGATGCATGTTTAAAAATCACTCCATTTATTTTCTTATCCAACCCGAAACTTGCTAAGCTTGGTTTAGTTCATCCCAATACTCTACCGCACGTCGGTAATGAGGTATAACGATAGATCCGCCTACCAAATTGGCTATCATAAATATCTCGTTCATTTCGTCGTTGTTAACGCCGGCCTCGTGGCATTTGCCCAGGTGGTATTTAATGCAATCGTCGCAGCGCAATACCATACTGGCAACCAGGCCAAGCATTTCTTTGGTTTTTACATCAAGCGCGCCACCGGCATAGCTGGTGGTATCCAGCGCGAAGAAGCGTTTGATATTAGTGTTGGCAGTTTCCATTATCCTATCGTTCATCCTGGTGCGATAGCTGTCAAATTCTTCTACAAGTTTTCCCACTTTATAATTATTGAGTTAATGAATTAGTGAATTGTTGATTTCATTTATTTTTGACAATTTTACTAAATTATTTAGCATTTTCAATATAAATCTATAATTTTATCCCGAGTATTTATTTCAATTTTTACCGCTTAATTAAAAAACAATGGAAAGCTTGTCGCCCAATATTTTTGTTAAGGACATTAACGAAACTATAAAATTTTATCACCTGCTGGGTTTTGAACTGGTAGTAACCGTACCCGAAGCCGGCAATGACCTTATTTGGGCCATGATGGCCAAAGGGAACGTAACCATGATGTTTCAAACCATGGCCAGCCTGGGCGAAGAGCTTCCCGATATCAGCCGCCAGGATGGAGCTTCGATGCTGTTATATATCAAACTTAAAAACATCCGGGCATTTTTTGAGTCGGTAAAAGAACTGGTACCTGTTTTGAAAGGCTTAGAAACAACTTTTTACGGGGCCACCGAGTTTTCGATTAAAGACAATAACAATTACGTGCTTACGTTTGCCGAGGACGAGTAAAACGATTAAGCCAAAGGGTGGCAATCATTAAAGTAACTTTCATCTTTTACCGGTGGATATATATTTTCAACAAGCCGTTGCCGAAGAAAAGATGGTCTTTTGCTTAATAATTTTGTATCTTCAAACCTCGGGTACCGTTTTGTGTTAAGGTATCTGAACAGCACCAGATAATCATCTACTCTATGCCGGCAAAAAAAATTATAGCCCCTTTTTATGAACGACTCGCGCTCACCCTGCTGGGTTTTTTGGCCCTTGGCTACCTGATCATTATCGGCAAAGATATCCTCGACCCATTAATTTTCGGGTTTATATTTGCCATCCTGTTGCTGCCGGTTTCCAATTTCCTTGAAAAAAAGCTGCGCCTGCCGCGCAGCATGTCGTCATTAGCATCTATCCTCTTATTGGTGGCCCTGGTTGGCGGCATACTGTATCTGGTAGGTTCCCAAATATCAAACCTTGCCAACGATTGGCCGATGCTTAAAAGCCAGGTTTCGCAATCCATTCACGATTTGCAGAATTGGGTACAATCGGCATTCCATATCAACGCGGCCAAGCAACTAAAATATGTAGATGATGCTTCCAAAAAAATAATGGAATCTGGAACGGATGTGGTAAGCACAGCTTTCGGCGCAATCTCGTCGCTCATGATATTTTATGTGTTTATCATGATCTTCACTTTTTTTATTTTGCTTTACAGGCGGCTCCTTCTTCGTTTTATCATTTGGGTATTCAGGGACGAGAACTCGGCCGTGGTGATGGATATTGTAGAAAACATTCAATCTATCATGAGGCAGTATATATTGGGGCTATTGCTTGAAATGTTTATAGTAGCCAGTGTTGCCATTACCGTTTTTTTATTAATTGGCATAAAATACGCGGCATTGCTGGGTATCATAGTAGGTTTATTTAACATCATACCTTATATCGGCATTTTCACGGCGTTGTTATTAAGCACCATTATCACTTTTGCTACCGGTAATATTGGTAAAACCGTAACGGTAGCTGTTAGCGTAATTATAATACACGCCGTAGATGCCAACTTTTTGCTGCCAACTATTGTGGGTTCAAAGGTGAGGCTTAACGCCCTGATCTCGTTCATCGGCATTATCCTTGGCGAGATGATCTGGGGGCTTTCGGGCATGTTCCTTTCTATACCGGTTATTGCTATTTTCAAAATTATATTTGACCGCATTGAAAGCCTTAAACCCTGGGGTTACCTGTTAGGAGGCGACTATGAGTTAAATAAAAAAGCTGCCGAAAAGCTGAAAGTTGAATAATATTGCTTCCGTCATTGAATACTACAAAGCTGAGATTTTGAGAGCCATTGCTTTTAAAACAGCTTTTATTTTTGTTTAATTGATAGGTATATCATTAATTTAGCGGCATAACAATTGTGCTGTACTGCAATTGAAAATCTACCTTTAATGATCCGTAAATACCTTGCTTTAAGTGTTATTGTATGTGCGCTGATACCTTTTGGGACAAATGCACAGGTTAAACCTGCACCGTCATTCAGGCTGGTGCCTTTGGGCGTGCTGGGGGGCATTGATGAAAGTAACCTATCGGCTTACATGCTGGCAGCAAGCGGCAGTAACAATTACATATGCTTAGATGCCGGCACGCTGCACTATGGCATAAAAAAAGCCATCGAAAACAAGGCTTTCCCTGTTTCGCCGGAAAAAGTATTAAGGCAATACATTAAAGGATATTTCATTTCGCATGCCCATCTTGATCATCTGGCGGGCCTGGTGATTAACTCGCCCGAGGACAGCACTAAAAACATTTATGGCCTGCAAAGCACACTCCAAACAATCAAAACCCACTACTTTACCTGGGCAAGCTGGGCCAACTTTGCCGACGATGGAGAAAGTCCCGCTTTAAAAAAGTTCCATTACAAACCACTTGAGCCGGGCAACGAGGTGGCTATAGAAAACACCGCACTGAAAGTACAGGCATTCCCGCTAAGCCATTCAAACCTCACCAGCACCGCCTTTTTGGTACACAGCTATGATGCTTATATTTTATATTTAGGCGATACGGGGCCCGATGCTATTGAAAAAAGCACCAACCTGCAAAAGCTTTGGGAAGCTATTGCCCCCCTGGTTAAAAGCAAACAACTAAAAGCCATCATGATCGAGGTTTCGTTCCCAAGCGAGCAACCTGATAAAACATTATTTGGTCATCTAACCCCCCATTGGCTAATGGCCGAAATGGACAAACTGGCCGCATTAACCGGCCCGGATGCCATCAAAGGGTTAAGCATTGTTGTCACACATTTAAAACCGCCGGCAAGCAGCATTATCAAAATAAAAGAAGAATTAAAAGTTGAAAATAAATTACAACTAAATCTGGTTTACCCGCAGCAAGGCAAACCGCTTACTTTTTAACAGCTACCAACCCCAATTTAGGATATATGAAAAATATTTTCAAAACGTGCCTGTTCCTTTGCTTCCTGGTAAGCACGGGCAGCGCATTTGCCCAGCAAGGCAAAGTAATTGAAGAGCAAACCGTTAAAAGCAAAATTTTAAAACGCAACGTTAAATACACCATTTACCTGCCTGCCGATTATGAAACGGCAAACCGTACCTACCCTGTAGTATACCTTTTACACGGATACTCCGACGATAACACCGGCTGGTTACAATTTGGCGAGGTAAACCGTTTTGCTGATCAGGCCATTTTAGACGGTACCATACCGCCAATGATTATTGTGATGCCCGATGGCGGTACCAGCTGGTATATTAACTCCTATGATGGCAAGGAAAAGTATGAGGATTTTTTTATCAAAGAATTCATACCACATGTGGAGCAGGCCTACCGAGTAAAAACAGAAAGACAATACCGCGGAGTTGCCGGCCTTTCCATGGGTGGCTACGGTACACTGATTTACGCTATTAAATACCCGCAACTATTTTCGGCGGCGGCGGCATTAAGCGCGGCAGTATTCCCAGACGACCAGATGGTTAACCAGCCCGATGACAATTACGAACACGTTTTTGGCCAGCTATTTGGCCGTGGATTGAAGGGTAAAGACAGGCTGAATAAAGACTGGCAGGCAAATTCAGTGTTGAACCTGGTACAAAATAAAACGGCAGACGAATTGAGCAAAGTGCGCTACTGGATTGATTGCGGCGATGACGACTTTTTAACCATAGGCAACAGCATGCTGCACATAGCCCTGACAGAAAAGAAAGTACCTCATGAATTCAGGATGCGCGATGGTGCCCACAACTGGACGTACTGGCGCACAGGCATCACCAACGCCCTCAGTTTTATAGGCGATGGTTTCAGGCAGAAGTGATAGATGTGCAGATGGATTGATAAGATGGATGAGATAATGTTTCACTGTTGATAAATGGCAAAGGATTTTAATCTTCCGATTTCAATAGACCACATGGAAAAACTTACGGATGGGACGTTACCGATAGCTGATTTTTTGAGCGAATTTTGGGACGACGATCAAAACAACGCCAACATGCAGCAGGGCCTGGCGTCCTACTTTTATGATAACGGAGGATCGCCCGAGGTGCGGGAATTTGATATTGTAGATGCTCAGTTTAACACCAATGACTTAACGGGATCATTCAAATGCATGTTCACGGTGTATTATTTTTTCACCTGCAGCGATATTAAAAACGACAAACGCGAAAACATAACCTGGAAATTTAAAATTGACGAGACAGGGCCAACCGTTGCTTTTGCAGGCGAAGAACCATGGGTGTGGGATGCGGATTAATTATAAATGTGCAGATATGCAAATTTCAGATGTGCAGATGAAAATGGAAACATTTCAGACGTATAGATTTATTTTCAAATCCTCAAATTTTCAAATTGATTAAAATATTATGAAAAAACTTATTTTACTCTGCTTCTTCCTTTCTGCATCGGCTGCATTTGCACAGCGTATCCCGGCCGGCAAGGTGATAGAGGAACAAAACGTAAAGAGCGATATTTTGAATTACAACGTAAAGTACGCCATTTACCTGCCTGCCGATTATGAAACATCAAACCGTACCTACCCTGTAGTATACCTGCTGCATGGCTATGGCGACGACCAAACCGGCTGGCTGCAATTTGGCGAGATTAACCGTTACGCCGATAAAGCCATCGCCGATGGTAAAATTCCGCCCATGATTATTGTAATGCCTGATGCAAAAACCACATTTTACATTAATTCCTACGATGGTAAACGTAATTATGAAGATTTCTTTTTCAGGGAATTTATTCCTACCATCGAAAAAGATTATCGCATAAAGGGGACCAAGAAATACCGCGCCGTAGCCGGTTTATCTATGGGTGGATTCGGCACCTTAATTTACAGCATCAAACATCCCGAAATGTTCTCGGCAGCGGCAGCATTAAGCGCAGCCGTACGTAACGACGAAGATTTTATGGGTATTACCGATGCCCGGTGGGCCGAGGCCTACGCTAAAGTTTTCGGCCCCAACCTTAAAGGCGCCGAGCGGTTAAATGATACATGGAAAGCAAACTCCATTTTAGGATTAATTCAAGGCAAAACAGCCGATGATCTTAACGATGTACGTTACTGGATTGATTGCGGCGATGATGATGCCTTAAGCAAAGGCAATTCCCTGTTACACGTAGCCCTGATGGACAAGAAAGTCCCCCACGAGTTCCGTATCCGCGACGGTGCCCACAACTGGACTTACTGGCGCACCGGCATTATAGATGCATTAAATTTTATCGGGGATAGTTTTAGACAGAAATAAAATAGTATCAAGTAGTAGTTAGTATCAAGTATCAAGACTGGAGTTGCTGGTTTGCATTGTTAATTCGACATTACTGGTAGCTGCTTGTGAGAATGCAAGCAACGAAAAAAATCTTGCTACTTGATACTTGCTACTTGATACTAAATTTTGACACTAACTACTTGATACTAAAAATCTATTGATCACTCAACAAATCAATACAGTTCTTACTAAATTTTGCAAGGCGGGCGGGCAGGGTGCCAAGGGCGGCTTCGTTATTTAAATTGGTATAGAGTACCTTAATAATTTTCAGGGTATTTTCGTCCGGATCGCAGGCCTGGGCTTTTTCAAGGTGCGGTAAAGCCAACCGTGCTTTTTCAATATAATTCAAGTTCATTACCACGGGCTTTCCCGAAATATCTTTGATATACAGGTAGCCCAAAGCACGGTGCGCCACATAATAATCAGGCTGGGCAGCCACAACTATTTTGTAATATTTAATAGCATTGATGCTTTGATTATCGTCTTCGTAAAGTTTTGCCAACGAATTATAAAATGCCACCCGCACTTTGGGCGTTAGTTTGGCTGTATCGGGCAAAATCTTTTGGGCAAGGGCAATTGATTGGGCAGCGTCATCATTCAGCTTTGCCACATTAAAATCAAGGTAACTATCATAAACCTGCTCGGCTGTTTGAGCCCGGGTTACGGCTCCCGAAAACAATAATAAAAGCACCACTAATACCTTTCGGGTCATAATTTAGTTATCCTTCTGCCTTAACGCTAAACAAAAACACTACCGATTCGCCCAATATTACCTGATCGCCTTCGTTCATGGGGTGGCCAATCTGGGTCGAATTAAGCTTAATCAGCTTATCGTCTGCTGCTATGCTGATCTTGGTTTTATTACGCGGTGGCACACCACCCTCATCGGCAAAAATCATAAAACATTCCGCGTCTTTATTCCATTCAATATGGGCGTGTTGCCTGCTAATAAATTTGTTACTGGGGTCGTTACTATCTGCCGGGAATATGATCTTGTTCAGCCTGTATGATCCGTTCTCGGTTATCACTTTTTTATCCCGGCCAATATTAATCTTGCCGTCGGTAGCCTTAATCAAATACTCTTCCTGTTCGGCCTCTCCGCTTAGTATCCTGATATAAGCAATGGCCGACGATGCATTATGCGCCACCTGCCTGCGGGTATGCATCTGGAAAGCGGCGTCAATCTCGGGAATCTTTGGCACATCAGCGGGAAGCTTATCTGCAAATAGCACGTCAATGGTCCAGTCATCGGGTAACTCTATCGCGTAGTCATCAGCAATCCGTTGAATCTCGTTCCTGAATACTTCCTTTTCGTGCACATAAACCGCACCTTCATAAAGATGTTTGTCGTCGGGGTCGGGTGCCAGGTAAAGCAGTAGCTCTTTGATGTGTCTGCCTTCGCCGCCTTCAACCTTTTGCAGGGCCTCTTTTATAAAACGTAGTATGGCTTCGCGCAGGCCCTTTACATCAACCTGTCCCTTTTCTCCGCCGCTTTTACTAAAAAAACTAAATGCCATTTTTTAAAGTTTTAAGTCTTGAGTTTTAAGTTCCGAGTCTTTATTTTTTGACTTGGAACTTAAGACTCTATACTTTATTGAATAATCTCTTCCGGATTCTCCGGCACAATACTCTTCATATAACCCTTTTCCAAAAGGAAGGGGATCACGTGTTTTCCGGCTAAATGCACCGCATCTGACGATCCTTTGGTCGATTCTACACGGATACAAACAACCATATTGCCTTTTCCGTTTGCCTCCGGCGCAAAAAATACATACCACCCATCATTTACGCTTTTATTTTTAACAATACGCTCGGGCGTACCGCTTTTACCGGCAACTGCTATACCCAATATAGGCACCTTTGGCGCGCTTTGCGTTATCATATATTGCTTCAGCAAGGCGGCATAATCTGGTTTATCGGCCAAGGTAATACCGGCCTTTACAGGCATTTTTGTTTTGCCAACATTCAATACAAACCGATTGGCTAATAACACGCCATTATTGGCTACGCCCGATACCAGCCGGGCAACAGATGCGGGAGTAGCAATCAACTCTCCCTGCCCCCAGGCCATACCCGAAATACCCTTGGCCCTGGTTTTATGAATATTGTTAGGATCGTACCGGGGTTTGGTATTAAACTCGGTTTTACGCCACAGGTTACGCCACTTTTCTTCCTGAGCATCGTTTTCGGCGGGTTTATTATAATAGTAGCCGCCCACCCCATGCAAAAACATCCCGGTTTTCATATACAGGTTTACCATATACTCTTCCAGGTGCTGCTGATTGGCCAGTTTAATAAAATAAACGTTGTTTGACTTGGCTATTGCGCGCTCCATGGTAATGATACCGGTTTCGTCCGGCTCGATACCTTTGGTACGGATACGCTCTTCCATACTTACGTGGTAGGTTACTTTAGATGCGTCAATGCCCAGCTTATTAAATGCCGACATGGCTGTTAATACTTTAGCTGTTGAACCTGGCTGCGAGGCATAAGTAAAGCCCAGATCGGTAGTGGTCATCCAGTTGGATAATTTATTCTGATCGGCCTGCGACATCGTTAGCTGATCCCAGTTGTGCACTGGTGGCAGCGGGTACTGCGCCGATACCAGTACATCGCCAGTATTGGCCTCCATAACCACTACGGATACCCGGTTATCATACAAAGATGTATCGGTAGCTATAGATTGCTGAATTTTTGTTTGCAAGTCGGCGTCCATCGTCAGCTTAACATCCCGGTTACGATTTTTAAATGCTGCCACTTCGGGGCCGTTAATATCGGCTAACAGCAATGGTGCCAGTTCGCTATAATCCTTCTTAGCTACCGTCATTTCCTTTACGCCACGGGGCAAAAACCTGTCTTCCTGGTAGCGCGATGCCTTTACATTGTAACTACTGACGGGCATTTTAAAACCACGTAATTCGGCCGCGTGTTCATACTCGGCAAAGTAGCCGTTGGTACTGCCATTAAATACACCTGTATTTACGTCGCCCGTCCAAAAAAACATTTGTTCTTCAAAGGGGTAAAACCGTTCCAGCCGCTTGTGCACTGCCGAATCGAGGTTATAATCTTTTACGCCTGCTACAGCCAGCTTCTTTTGCTGTTTTTCAATAAGTTCGGGTTTACTGGTAGCCAGGATCAATCCGTTCCTGTCCAGTAACGATCCGGCCTGCAGCTTGTTCATTAGGATAGCAATCCTTGGGTTATAGCTAAACATCCGCAGCCCGCTTTTATCGGCAACCAAGGCTGGCTTCACCACCCATTTTTTATTATCGGCGCTGTAGCGCGATACATTTACGGTTAACAATATTACGCCGGCCAACGCCGCCGCTAAAGCGGGCACCAGGTTTTTATCCTGCTGTTTGGTAATGTAATCCATTTGCACCTGGCTGCCCTTTACCAATGATACCGACAGCAAAAAACCGGTTGCCAATAAATTGATTACCAACGACGAGCCACCATAACTCTCAAACGGCAACGATACGCCCGACAAGGGCAAAGCACCAATTGAGCCACCGGCTATCAGCAAAAACTGCACGAACGTACATACCCCTATCCCTGCGCTTAAGTAAAACAACAGGGGCGTACCCGTTTGCCGCCCAATAATTATCGACCGGTGTAAAAACAGCAGGAACAATATAAATACGGCCGCCATACCTGCCCAGCCAAACTCCTCGCCTATTGATGGCAAAATCATATCGGTATGGGCTTCGGGGATTGTTTTAGCAAAGCCCTGGCCAACACCTTCGCCTGTTAAACCGCCCCCAGCCATAGCCCAAAGGCCGTTGGCTACCTGGTCGCCGCCATAAACTTCATTGTTCCATGGATCCTGCCAAATGGCTTTACGCTCAACCAAACGCTCAACAGGGCCGGGGATAATTTTTTCAAGCCCTGGAATTTTGTCGATGGTTAAAAAAGCACTGATCACAATTAATGCCATTACTGCCGATTCACTTAAGTATTTTGGTTTCCAAAAACCAAACAAACCTAATATGCCAAAGGTAATGCCCGCGCTTAGCCAAACATTGTCAAAAAACCAGGTAATAAGCACATAAAGCACCACAAAACCGGCCATTGGAAAAAAGTCGCCACGAGAGAAAGAGAACAGGATGATAAAAGTAAAACAGATTACCATGGCAGGTCCCAGATCGCCCAAAACTAAAAACAGCAGCAGCGTTACCAAAGTGGCTATCAGTGCCGATGAAAAGAACGACAAGCGCTTGCTCCAACTGGCATACTGGCTTATAAATTTTTCATTAGCGGCAAAAAATCCCGCCAGGAAAATAATTACCAAATATTTTACAATTTCGCTTGGCTGAAAACCCAGCAGGTTTACCTTAACGCCACTACCCTCGGGCCCGGTGCCAAATAAAATTGTACTAAACAAAATGCCCATGGCCACAACAACCCATGGCCAGCCATTTGCAGCGCTGCGCGTATTTTTAAATACCAGCAAACGGTATAAACCCGAGTCGGCAGTAAGCTTGCGCAGGTTGATAAACAGTATAACGCAGATAATACCAACGCCTATGCCCAGGTAAATGAGGGTGTCTTTTGCTAAAAACCTATCCCTTAACGGATCCTGCAAGCTTAATAAAGTAAGAAACGAGATTCCCGTAAGTACCATTACCAGGGGTAATATAATTTGATCGGCCTGCGGATAACGGTAGCTTAACAGGATATGGATAATAATAAACCCGGCAAAAAAGCTGGCAGCAATAATCCAATACCAGGTGTTGAAATCGTCGATGGTACGTACAATAAATGCTCCCTCTTTTTTCAGGATATTGAAATCGCGGGTTGACAGCAGCTTAATGCTGTGCGGCGACTGCACAAAGTTTACCTTTTTATCGCCATCCAGTTCAACAACCCCCTGCGAGCGGCCAAACTCAAAACCTGGCTGCAAGGGTAATAGTTCAAATGCCTTATCGGTGGGCAAATTTTTAAACTCGTAATTGCCATTGGCATCGCTACGGGCAAATGCCGTAAGCGACTGTAACTGTCGTTTTTTATCGGCATTGGCAATAAACACCTTTTTTGCAGCCGGCAAATTCTCGGTGGTTGTGTTTTTGGCAGCCGTTTCCTCGTCAGAATAAATACTGTCTCTGGGCAATATCATATTCAGCCTCACTAAAACACCAGCAACCGGTTGTTCTTTGTGGGTGATTTTGCCACTGATGCTGTAATCGCCCAGGCCCAGATCGTTTTGGACGGGAATTTCGGGCGGGTGATTTTTTTCCTGGCTAAACCGGATGGAGTCATCCCCGGTATAACCCAGCAATTCGCGCGAATCCAATACCCGCTGCCTGAATGATTCCCCGCCTTGTTCTATAGCCTCATCGGCATTAACATAGTATTTGCGTTTATTCAGTTCGCCGGCGTTATCAAAAGCGCCAGCCGAGCTTGCCTTGACGGCAATAACAGACTGAATATAATCTACATCCCTCGGGTCATCAAAATAGTAACCTTTTTTTAGTAACGCGGCTACGTTTCTGGCCCTGTTTGGGGCATTTAGGTTTACGATGGTGCCATCCTGCAGGCGTTTATCAACATCCGTAAATTTTTGCTGCAAAACCATATATAGCCGGCCAAAAAGCATAGCCAGCAAAATACCTGTAAGTAATAAAAACAATCGCTCCAACCGTCTGCCGGGAGCTTTGGGTGTGCCCTTATCCATTAGTGCTTGATGGCTTTGGGTAACGAATCTATTTTGAACATGCCCCCAAACAACCTGCCCGATACATATTGTTTATCGGGGAAAAGGTAGGTAGTTTGCACAGGCGTTACGCAGTTGCTAAACTGAACATATTTTAATACCAGGGCATCGTTATGTGTAATAACTCCGGTTTTAAAGCCATCAAATGCCACACTATCCAGCACCACATATTTGCTTTTTGGCGATAACATGAAAGCTGCCCCCTTATAACCCGAATCGGGTTTAAAAACAATTTTACCTTTTGCCTTTATGTACAGGCTATCCCTGCCAATATAAATGGAATCGCTTAATACTATTGGCTCCTTAAAGTCAGTGGCAGAAAGTATAAGGGTGTTCCCCTTCAACTTATTCAGCGTATCCTGTAGCTTTATTTCGCCCGCGCTTTTTGGCCTGGTAACAGGCCTGGCGGCAACCGGTTTTGTATCGTCGTGCTTTAGCTGCTGGTTTATCCAGTACTGCCACACAAATCCGCATAAAACAACCAGTAACAATATGGCCAGTAAAACTACCGCACCGCGATTGCTTTTTTGCTTTACTGGAACAGTTTCGGGTCCATCGGGTAATTTAGGGCGATGTTTGGGATCAATAATCTCTTCGGCAACCTTAGCCGAAGCCACCGGCCGGGTTACATTTTGAACACGCGGAGCCTTGTTGTTATGTACCAGTACCACCGTCACGTTATCTTTACCGCCTTTATTATTGGCCGCCTGTATCAGTTTAGCTGCCTTATCTTCCAATTCGCCGGCCCCTGTCAGGATACTTTTTATCAGGTTTTTATCAACCAGGTCGGTAAGGCCATCGCTGCAAACCAATAACATATCCCCGGGCAAAAACGGCGAGTGGCCTGTCTCTACAAAGTCGGCCTCTTTAGCAATATTAGGGTCAAAACCCAGGGCTTTATTAATTTCGTTACGCTTAGGATGATCCATGGCGGCTTCTTCGCTCAACCTGCCCGAATCTTCCAGGAAGCCTACAAAGGAGTGATCTTTTGAGATTTTAATGAGCGAATTATCGCGCAGCAAATACAAACGGGTATCGCCCACATGGGCGTAATGAAACTGGTTATTCTCCAGGTCGACCACCGCAAGCGTAAGTACGCAGGCCATGTTCTGCAGTTCCTTATCTGCTATTTTTTTATCGTAAATTTGTTTGTTGGCATCAATAAAAGTATTCACCAGCAAGGCGCTCACATTGCCGGCGATGTACGATAGATCTTTAATAATGGTCTCGCGCGCAATTTCGGCGGCAACCTCGCCGCCTACATATCCGCCTACTCCATCAATTACACAGGCCAAAATAAAATTATCATCATTGGCTTTCTGGGCAATAAAGGCATCCTCGTTATTGTCCCGCTGCCTGCCGGTATCGGTTAGTCCGAAATAATTATTTGCCATGGCTTGATCTTTTTATGTCGATAAAATGGGCCAGCAATAACAAAACACATATTGCCAGTAAGCCTATTGATAATATTTGTGACATTACGCTTCGGGTTTAAATATGTTGATGCCGATTATACCATTCAGCAATATTTTTGAGTTAAAAGGCAATTCCACCCATTGCGGCGAGTTTACATCACTGCGGGTAATTTCCTGCTCGTTAATCATGGTCAATTCGCCAAATGATGACAGGTAAAGCTTACCATCGGCTTTATTCATTCGGATGCGCAGGTGCGGGGTATTTACCCAATCGCTCGGAATTTTAAATACAGCGGCATCTTCGCGCGTTTCTTCGTTGCCAGATACTACAATATCTTCATTCTTCATCAGGAATTCTACCTTACGACCTACAAACTGCTTATCGGGCATAATTGTATCCAGCCGGGCCAAAACAGTTTGCCCGGGTTTTACCACGTCCTTTTCGTTATAATGCAAGTCATTTGCGTAAGGTAGTTCGTAATATCCCTCGCTGTAATAGGTAAAGCCTTTTAAAATATCATTGCTAATATCCAAAGTTTGAGCAACGCCGGTATGGCGGGGTATAAAGGTTACCCGCAGGTTTTCTTCTTTTTTATTGCTCCCGGGCAACAGTTTGCCTATAAAGCCCTTGTCACCCTTTTTATAATCAGGATGTGATACCAGCCTGAACACCCATTTTGAACTTGATGGTTCAACCTTTTTGCCTACTTCCTGGTGTTCGCGCAGTAGTTCATAAAATTTTTTTACCGATTCATGTACAATGATGCCAAACAAACCCGAACGGTTGTTTATAAACTCCTGATAGTCTTCTTCGTTAAAGCTGATGATGTATTCGTGATAAAAAACAACCCTATCGGCAAATGACAGCTGAGCAACGGATTCTTTAAATTTTTCGATAATGTACAGGTACACATCATCGGGAGTGAGCGTTTTATTTGCTACAGCAGCCACCGCGGCGGCCTTCCCATTCGGCAGAAACCAGTCCTGCAGACCTATTTTTTGCCAAAATGTAGATTTGGATTCCATTAGGTAAATCTTTTTTAGATGTTAATTATCATTAACTAAAAACTCAATTTTGATGTATCAGCGTTTTTTATGCTATCGCGGTAAAACTGCGGGTCGGATTTAGACTTGTGTTTTACGCCACGCAGTATCGAATCTGCCAATGAATCCACCTCGGGCGGAATACTGGCAGCAGGATCATTGTTAACCGGTTGTGTTTCTTCATGTGTATCCCTTTTAACCTGGCTATCTGGTTTGGCCTGGGTACTGCCCTGGCTTAAAGTATCCCTTGGCGGCGTTGTTGATTTAAAAAAGGTGTTGTAAATACCCTTACGATGCTTAATGGCCATAACAGACGAAAAACCGGTTAGGGCAACCAACACCACAATTAAGCTAATAAATAGCGGTTTAGAAATGCGTACCGCATGCTTACCTACAACAACAGGCGTTTCGGTACCAGGGTTTACAACGTGCACGCCCCTGGCGCTTTCGGCCTCCTGGTAGTAAAGTAACAGCCCTTGCAGGCGCTCATTTTCCTTTAACAATACCGAAGCATTCCAGGAATCATCAACATCTGTACTGTTTACTGCGGATATACTGCTATATACCAAAACCTCCTGCAGCTCGATTCCATTGGCATAACGGTTTTCGGGCTCTTTTTCCAGGCATTTGGCAACAATTTTAAGCAGCCATGCGGGCACCTGCATTTCATGCTGTTTCTTTTCGTCGGTCCACCCGGCAGGCAAATTCTTTTTGCGTAGTTCCATCACATCAGGAACTTCCTTTTCCATATGCGACAGCATAACCGCGTTGCGGGAGGTTTCGCCGTTATCGTTAAGCGGGAAAGGCACCTGGCCGGCAATCAATTCATACAGGATAATGCCGTAGCTGTACACATCGGTCTGAAAATACATCAGTCCTTCGTTTTGCTCGGGCGCCATAAATTCAATAGCCCCGGCATGCCTGATGCTGGTGCGCCGCTGATCGTCAGACATAGCCGAAAGGCCAAAATCAAGCAGCACATAGTTACCCGTATGGATATTGAACTTTACATTATTGCTTTTAATATCGCCATGCTTAACCGATACCTTGTGGCAATGCGAGAGCGCATTGGCCAACTGATCGGCCAGTTTAATGATTTCCTTGATGGTAAAAATAGCCTCGTGCGGTGGCTTCAATAAATCCTCCAGGTCGGGGCCATCAATATATTCCATCTCGATAAAAGGAAACGAACCGCTTTCGGTAATACCCGAATTGAGGATTTTGACCACATTGGGATTGGGCTCTTCGTTTACCTTTTTTAGTTTTTCAACCTCGTTCTGAAAATTTCTGAAATTTTTATCGTCGGTACTCTCCGTATGGATTGGGGTGGGTAATAATTTTACCGCTGTAATGATAGGGCCATAGCGCCTGCCTTTATAAACAGAGCCTTGTCCGCCCGTTCGCAAAGCCCCCATATTCTCCAAACCTTCGGTAATTGTAAATACTTTGCTCATTGAGTTATACTTGCAGTGCTGTAAACATAAATAACAATTGATTAAACTTTGTTATTTCAACATAACGCACATGTTGGCGTTTGGTTATAAAAATATGAAAAAAAGTGCGGATGATCGATTTGAAAATTTGAGGATTTGAAAATTTGAAAATGAGGATCGGAAGATGTGCGGATGATTATACATTTGAAAATAACTCCCATCATTTTCAAATCCTCAAATTTTCAAATTCTCAAATAACTCATTAGTTAACAATTATCTCATCCACCAATAACCAGGCCTTAGCACCGGCAATATATTCGCCAGGTGGGATAATGCCTTTGTTGGTACCAATTACCCTGACATAGCGGCCCTGCGTTGGTTTAATATCGGCTTTTACCGTGTTGATACCGTTGGCGGTAAACTCGGTTTGGCGATAAACTTCGGTATAGTTTTTTCCATCTGCCGATACTTCGAACGTAAGCAGTGTTGGCTCCCACATTTTTTGCCAGTGGTATTTTAAAATATTGATACCCAACTGTGATATTTTTTGAACCGAACCCAGATCGACCACGGCATCCAGGTTATTGCCGTTAAAGCCATACCACTGGCCATCATTGTATAATTTGCTGCCAAAAATACCGTTCACCAAACCAAAGGTATTGCCGGGATTATAGGCCACCTGCGGCTGGTTTGCAAGGGTTACGGTTTTACCAATACCTTTGTGAATGGCAAAACTTTTTACGTACACACGCCCGGTTAATTTGCCATTGCCAAACACCGCGGCTTTTATAGTATCCGATTGGGTGATGGTCAAGGCATTGATATACGCTTTACTACCTAAGCCCGGCGTCGATCCATCGGTGGTATAAAATATTTTTCCACCGGGCAAGGTAGTGCTTAAGCTAAGCGACACCTGGTGGTTTGCAGTTTCACTTACATTATCTGTTATCTCATCAAAAGTATTAGCGGCATTAATATTGAGTTTTTTGAACAGTGATTGCTCAAACCGTAACCGCCTCAAAAAGCCATCATAGTCCTTATTTTCCTTAGCCGACCAGGCTACTTCGGCCAAAGCCAGCATCCTGGGGAACAGTTGCCGCTCGGCCCGGGCGGGGCTGGGCAGGTATTCGCTCCAGGCATTGGCTTGCACACCTTTGATGTACCGGGCTTCATCGCCAGATAATTCTTTTGTTAAAGGTTCGTAATTATACACTTTGCTGAGCGGGGTATAGCCGCCGGCTGTTATGGGTTCGCCTGGGTATAACGACTGATAATAGTCCAGGTAAACATATTTTTCGGGCGTCATGATGGCATTGTGATATTGTTTGGCAGCAGCTATGCCACCTTCCTCTCCAGTCCAACTCATTACGGTAGCACCGGGAGTTAAGCCGCCTTCCAGGATCTCGTCCCACCCAATAATCTGCCTGCCTTTGCTGTTCAGGTATTTTTCCATGCGGCCTATGAAATAGCTTTGCAGTTCGTGTTCGTCTTTTAAATACTCATCCTTAATGCGTTTCTGGCATTTGGGGCAGGTTTTCCATTTAGTTTTGGGACATTCATCGCCACCTATATGAATATATTTTGAAGGAAAAAGTGGCAATACTTCGTCGAGAACGTTTTGCAAAAAGGTAAAGGTTTCATCGTTACCGGCACAATATACGTCATCAAAAATACCCCAATATGTAGCCGTTTTATACGGGCCGCCGGTGCAACCCAGTTGCGGGTAAGCTGCCAATGCCGCCAGCGCGTGCCCCGGCATTTCAATTTCCGGTATAATGGTGATGTGCCTGTCTGTCGCATATTTTACAATGGCTTTAACCTCCTGCCGGGTGTAATAACCGCCATACCGTTTGCCATCAAAAAGGTGAGGGATATCGCGCTTGTGGCCTATGATGGTTTCATCCCTATAGGCCGAAATGCTTTGTAAAAGCGGGTATTTTTTTATTTCTATGCGCCAGCCCTGGTCGTCGGTAAGGTGCCAGTGAAAGGTATTTATCTTGTACAGGGCCAGCATATCAATCCACTTTTTGATATCATCGGCAGCAAAAAAGTGGCGGCATACATCCAGGAGCATGCCCCGGTACGCAAAGCGTGGATGATCTTGAATGGTGCAGTTCCCGGCGGTTATTTTTCCGTTAGATGAGCGTAATAGCTGAATAAGCGATTGCAGGCCATAAAATACGCCAGCCTCGTCATGACCGGTTATATTAATTTGCTTTGATGTTACCACCAGTTCATAACCTTCATTATCGGCGACTTTAGAGGAATCGATTTTCAGGATGATAGTGCCTTCGCTTTTCAATTTAAGCTGATAGCCGGCAAGAGATTTAAAATATTGATTGAAAAATATAAGGTTACCTGTTTTGATTCCCGGCCCAATAGTTATACCGGTAGCCGCAGAAAAAGTAAATACCCCACTATTTCTTTCAAACTTATCCGGCTGCGGTATAACGCCCTGCTGTTTAATTTGTGCCGATGAATAACCGGCAATTAATATCAGGCCTAAAGTAGTTAACAGAAATTTGCACGAAGGCATCAGCTTTATCATGAATAGGGATTTGCAGAGCCGAATATAGCTGATTATAGGTATCTGCGCACTAAATATGAAAATTACAGGCTGCCAATGGCTTTGCGGTAGTTGTTAATAGCAGTCACAATAGATTTCACTATAGCATCCTGCCCGCCGGGCGAGTTGAGGTAATCCTCTTCTTCGGGGTTGTTAATAAAACCTGTTTCGATAAGTACGGCAGGCATGGCGCTATGGGCCAATACCAGTACACCCTGCTCCTTCACCCCTTCGCTTGGGCGGCCGTCAAAATCAGTAAATTCGGCATTGAGCAAATCCCCGAAGAGGATACTTTGCTTGCGGTATTTTTGAATATAGGCATTCAGGATAATAGCGTTTGATGGGTCGGTTTCATCATAGCTTTCGTAGTTTTGCTTATAGTCTTTTTCCTGAAAAATGGAGGCGTTTTCACGTACGGCTTCCTCCTGCTCTTTAAGCCTGTGGAAACCATAAACCAACAACAACACTCCCTTACGCTTATGGGCCGAAGCTGCGTTCCCTTCGGGCGACGAGTTGCAGTGGATAGAAACAAACAGGTTGCCATGCGCCTGATTGGCTATGTTTGAGCGTTGATTAAGGGGAATAAACGTATCATCGGTACGGGTCACTAGGCTGGTGATGCCTTTCATGCCGGTATCAATATAAAGTTTCAGTTTTTTGGCGATGGCCAGGGTAACATTTTTTTCAACCGAGTATGATCCGCGGGCGCCAGGGTCTTTACCGCCATGGCCTGCATCAATAATTACCGTTTTAAAGCGGAAGCCGGAGGTAGCCGGAATGGTATCCCTTTGCTGGGCACCGGAGCTAAAACAACAGCACAGGCATAGTCCTAAACCGATGATTACTACTGAAAAAAGCTTTTTAAAACCCCTCATTTTTTTACCGCCTTTTTACTGCATTTGGGACACAAGCCGGTTGCGTATAATGTAAAGCCCTGTGGTTCAAAACCGGGGGGCAGGGTTATGGCCGGCAGGTGCAAATCATCAAGGCAGTATACGTTTTTGCATTGGGTGCAATTGAAATGTAGATGCTCGTCATGGTGATGGCCTTCATTGCAGCTGGATGAGCATAGCGCGTAGTTGGCTGTGCCGTTTAAATCAAACACCTTGTGGATAATGCCTTTTTCTTCAAAAGCATTCAGGATGCGGTATAGGGTAACGCGGTCAATATCATTCATAACACTCTCCAGATCAGGCTGCGAGGTGGCTGCGCTGCGTGCCGACATCATGGACAGTACCCGGAGCCGTGGGGCAGTTTTTTTTAAATGGTGCCTGTTCAGCAGGTCCTCGAAGTGAAAGTTGTTACGGGCTGGTTCCATTTAAGTTTTACCGGGGGTGTATACGTGCAAATATATACAACGTTGCATTAAGGATGAAATTATACCCGCCTCCCTGTTATGCATGTGTTTGCCCAAAACTACCTTTCAATATTTATCGCGCCTCAAACATCCGGCTTGGTAACCGGAAATTCCAAAATAATCTCGGTCCCCTGAGTTAGTTTACTTTTTACATTTATACTGCCACCTAAGGCCTCAACCTGGGTTTTAACCATAAAAAGCCCCACACCCTTGCCTTCCATGGTTGTATCAAAACGTTTGTACAAGCCAAACAGGTTAGCAGCGTTCTTGTCAAGATCAATGCCTTTGCCATTATCTTTAAAAGTAAGCCTTATTTTATCATTTTGCCGATGGCTTTCAATATGAATAAGCGGTGCGGTACCTGCCCGGCGATATTTGATACTGTTTGAAATAATATTATAAAAAATACTGTAAAGAAAGCCCCGTACAGTAAACATGGCATCTATTTCATCAAACGCGCATTCAAAAGAGGCATTTTCGCCGGTGATGATATATTGCATATCGGCTTTAACATCATTCACGAGGTCATTAAAAACCACCAGGTCTTTTTGCTCATTTACCACCTTGCGGGTTTGCAAAATATGGTTCAGATCCTTAATAACTGTATCAATGTCTTTTGCCGATTGCCCGGCTTTTTCAAGCACCTCGTGCAGTTCACTCAACGTTTCATCTTTTTCGTCAATCAGGTACGATAGGCCTATTATATTGGCCACGGGTGCCCGCAGATTATGCGATATGATATAGGTAAACTGCTCCAGGTCTTTATTTTGCCGAATCAAATCGGCCGTTATCTTTTCGCGTTCAAGCGCGGCAATTTTATGCCCGGTAATGTTTTTGTTGGCCACCACAAAACCACAAGGGGTATGCTCGCTGTTTTTTACAACAAACCATTGTATGTGATACCATTCTACACTGCCATCTTTTTTTGGATAACTTAATTCATATTCAGCGCTTCCGTCCCTGACTACTTTATCCAGCATTTCTTCCATAAAGCCCATTCTTTCTGCCGGGAAATAATTCTTCATGGCCAGGCCCGTCTTCAGCGTTTTGTTAGCGCGTCCTTCAGAATATATTTGCGCCTGTGTGTTAAAAGAGATGATATTCAGCTCATCATCAAACAGCACGTAAGCTATATCTGTGTTATCAAAAATAGCGCGCAGGTTTGCCTCTGATTTTTGCAGCGCTTCCTGATCCTGTTTACTTTGGGTAATATCTGTTACCATGGCAAGGGCTCCCCTGTACCTCCCCGTTTTATCAAAAATTGGGTTGGCCGATATATTTGCCCAAACATCCTCGCCGTTCTTTTTTACGTACCTGATATTTAAATTTTCTTTGGCCCCGTTCCTGCGCCTTTCCATACATGCTATGGCGTAGGCCTTACCTTCTTCATCCATAAAATCGTAAAGCTCTTTTCCCAGCATTTCTTCTGCGGAGTAGCCCAAAATTTCGCCTATTTTGATGTTTACAAAATTGGTCTTTTCGTTTTCATCAATTGTCCAGATGCCTTCCTGCGCCGTTTCAACAATTTGCCGGTACAGTTCCTCGCTTAACCTAAGGGTTTCCTTTTCGGCTTTGCCCGATGTAATATCCCTGATAATCCCTTCGGCCTTTGCCAAATGCCCGGTATAATCCATTATGGGGATCGTTTTTTTCTCTACCCAGCGTATCGTTCCGTCTTTGTGGATAATACGGAACTGGTTACTAACCCGCTCGCCCCGCTCTAAGCTTCTATGCTCGTTAACAGCAATATCTTTATCCTCCGGGTGAATCATATCAAACAATAACCAGCTGCCTGTAATAAAATCCTCAGGTTTATAACCACATAGCTTTTCGCACCCCTCCGACATTTGCAATACCTGCATGCTTACCATATCCACAGCAAAGAAAACTTCGTCCATGGCATTAAAAAATGCCATCAAATTATCATGGGTACCTTCCTGTGTTTGCATATTTACGGCTATAGGTTTATTTGGTAACATGAAAGTACCAAGTTTGATTTAAAAAAAACAAAGCATATAGCACGGGGCTGCTAAAAATGCCATTCTCCAGTTAGTTAATGTTAAACCGCGCTGCTTGTACTTAAAAAACTCCCGAGGCTATTAAAGACAAGTTGCATGTTATTTAATAACACCACGGTTTGTTAGCCATAATAGCGAATGTAATATACGCAATTGCAAAACTTATATAATAGCTATTTTAAAATAGATAACTATCGCGACGAAGGGGAAACAATCCACATAAACAATTGATTATAAACACAATAAACACCCGCAACAGCGCAATTATTTTTTTTATTGCTAAAAAACAAATTTTAGTTAACAATTTGGCAATCAAGATAATATTGAATTACTAACTGCAACAGGTTATTTGGGTGCTTTAAAAATTAAATAACAGCCAAGCAACCCAAATAAAACATTAGGCAACATGACAACTATTGCCGGAGGAAAGCCCCCTTTGATTGAAAATGTGATGGCAAATTTTTCGACTATAATATAGGCAAAACAAAGCAAAATGCCCGCTCCCAACGGGAGGCCCACACCGCCGCGCACCTTGCGCGAGGATAAGGCCACACCCAAAACCGTTAAAACATAAGCAGATAAAGGGTACACAAAACGATGGTACATTTCGTAATACAAGTTGTTTAAAACTTCTGGGCGGCGTAATTTCTCTTTGCCGATGTTTTTATTGAGCTCCTGTAATGACATCGCGCTATATACATTATCATACAAAATAAAATCGGTCGGGTGCATGTCAAGGATGGTATCTTTTGGGGTATTGCTGCTTATAAATTGCTCGCGCAGGCCATTCACATATTTAACCGAGTAGTTTTTTAGTGACCATACCCCTTTTACCGAATCATAGGCAGCTGTTTGTGCCACGAGTTTCTGAAGCAAAGTATCACCGTTAAATTTTTCCATAATAAACAGGTCGCCGGTGTGTTTGGCTTCGTTATAACTTTGCATGTACACAAAAGTGTGTTTATCTATCTGCATATGTACGCCACTTTTGGCCGGGTCGTTATCCGTCATTCCGTTGGCATTTTCAAAATTGTTTTTTAAGCGGTTGGTATAGGGTATCAGGTATACATTGGCGAAAAACGAAATGATAAATATAATGGTAGCGGCCATAAAATAAGGTCGCAAAAAGCGGTTAAAGCTCACCTTGCCGCTTAAAATGGGCACTATTTCTGTTTGGTTGGCCATTTTTGCCGTAAAGAATATAACGGCCAGGAAATTAATTAACGGTGATAATAGATTCAGGTAATAAGGGATAAACCCGGCATAATAATGGAATACGATATCATGAAGCGACGCATGTTTGGCCGTGAAATTATCCAGCTTCTCTGATACATCAAAAACAACGGATATCACCATGAAAATGCCCAGGGTAAATAAAAAAGTACCCAGGTATTTGCCGACAATAAACTTGTCGATAATTTTCAACTGCCGGCCCATAAATGCCATCCCTTAGCTCAATAGCGTTATGGTGCCGGAGCGGATATTACAAATGGGGTAATGATGATATGCCATTAGTTAAATTGCTGATAAAGGTATTGCCCCTATTAACGCAATTTTTAGTTTGATAATATAAGGTTTAGGAAATTTGATTATAAAGGGGCAATAAACCACAAATCCGTGATTATAATTTGAGCTTTATATTGAAAGGAAGGCCCCCGGCATTTCAATTAAAGGCACGCGCTATTTCATCGCCATTAAAAACGCCGCCGCGTCATCGCCCGTTTTGTAATCCAAACTGGCAAGCCTGGCCATATACAGTTGGCGAACATTGACCCTTTTGTAATATGGAAAATCCGTTTTTAACCCGTAATGTGTGCCTCTTTTTCGTTCAGCAGAATTTTGACCAGGTAATTTGCCGATCCTTTAAAAGGCTATCTTTTTCCTGTCGCCCGGTAAACTATACGCCCTCCAACCATTGTCATATTCACTTTGATATTACGTATTTTATCAGGATTGATGGTTGTTGGGTCGGCATCCAGCACCACCATATCGGCAAACCGGCCCGGAAGTAATGATCCTTTTTTGTTTTCTTCAAAAGTAGTATAAGCACCACCATAGGTGTAGGCTTTAATGGCATCCTCGGCATCAATGCATTGGTTGGCGCCAATTACAACGCCCTCTTTTGTTTTGCGGGTAACAGCGCTGCCCAGCCGCAGCATAGCCGGGTAAGCAGATATTGGCGCATCCGAATGCAAGGCATACACAATACCCATATCCTGGGCTGTTTTGGTAGGGTGCAGCATTTTAAGCCTTTCGGGGCCGTAAACCAGCATCTTCTCGCCCAGTTCATACATGTAGCAATGAAAAACCGGGATAATACCATCGTTCTTAATATGGTCAAGTATATTTTGGTTGGTGATGCTGCAATGCTCAATACGATGGCGGGCATCGGTACGCGGGTGCAATTTCTGAGCCTTTTCAATGGCTGCTATCACCATGTCAATTTCGCGGTCGCCGTTGGAGTGGCAGGCTATCTGCCAGCCAAAGCTGTGAATTTTCAAGAACAGGCTATCAAGCGCGGCCTGGCTGCGGGCCGGCGGGATACCGTAGTAATCCTTTTTGCCGGTAAGCGGGTTAATCATGTCATACGGTTCATACAACCAGCAGGTTTTACCGCTTAAAGAGTTCCCTTGTATCACCTTGATGGTGTTGATGCGTAAATAATCGGAATGCAGCTGCGTTATTTTACCATTCAAAACCTGGTCAAGGTAATCAACCCCGATGATGAGGTTAAAACGCATCGGGAATTTTTCGGCCACCAGTTTGTTGTAGGTAACCACCTTTTCGGGGGTTGTCCAGGCATCCCCTATACTGGTTACGCCGCTGGCCAGCACCTGGTTAAAGTAAAGACGGTAACCTGCCATTTCCTGCGCCGGCGTAGGCTTAGGCGGATAGGTGATATTTTTTGCCCGGCGGAGGTAGCCCGCGGCTAGCTCTTTACAAATACCATCGGGTTTATTGGTGCCCGGGTAGCGCTCAAACAGGCCGCCTGCCGGGTCTTTAGTGGCTTCATTAATACCAGCATGCTCCACCAGGTATGAATTAGCTGCCGACATGTGGCCGCTTACATGGCTTATTAAAATGGGGTGCATGCTACTGGCCTTATCCAGGCTATCGCGAATGGGCTGCCCGCCAAGCTTGGTTTCGTTATAGCCAACGCCCCGTATCAGCATCCCCTTTGGGGTAATGGCAGCCTTGCGTTTAAGCAGGGCGATGAGATTTTTCATCGAACTTACCGTATCCAGCCGGAGCACTGCGTAAGGTTCCTTAAATTCATATACAGGTGCCGGGTGCTGGTGCACATCATTAAAGCCAGGCATTACAGTTTTACCATGTAAAGCAATAACGCGGGTAGCCTTGCCTATATATTTAGATACGTGTTTATCGGTGCCTGCAGCCAGTATTTTCCCATTTTTTATGGCGATAGATTGGGCACGGTCGCCCTTATGTTTAAGGGTGATAATATTGCCGCCGGTAAGCACAAGTTCGGCCTGTTGGGCATGCAGGGTATACGACAACAATAAAAAAGAAAATACGATAAGCTTTTTCATAATGGATGTGAAAATGCTTATCGTATGTTACTGTCGTGTTGGGTAATTATTAACTTATTGATATAAAATGGCTTAGCAGGGGTATGAAGTAACCAAATGAAGTATATCAACCCATTCACTTTCCAATTGCACAGCTTTCGAGGTGATACCCTCGGGGAGACCATAACTTGGCCAGCGGCCACAAACGTAAAGTATTGCTGCCAGCAAAGCCAATTCGCACCTATATGCTACAATTAATTATTTAAAACGTTCAATCCCCTTTAATACGTTCTCTAAGCCTGGTTTTATACCCGTGCCCGTTATCTTGAAAGATGTTAGAACAAATTGATTAAAGCCGCCATAAAACTCCAGTTCCAAGGCAGTAGCGTTAAGCTTGGTTATTTTGGCATATTGCCGCCAGGTGTTGTTGCTATTAAGTTCGAGCCAGCCATTTAAAACACGATAACTACCGAAGCTAACGTTTGTTGGGCCCGATGATTGATACTCGGAAACGTAGGGCGTACCTTTACTGCACGCAGTAGATAATTTACCAATATCGGTGCTTACAATTGCGTTTCCATTTGCAGTTCTGGTTAAAACATCTGTGAAAGTATATTTCTGCTCAGCCAAATAATCTGCTACATAACTCCAGCTTGAACAGCTTATAACACCATTACTGTTTTTAAATACATAGTAAATATCTTTTACGTTGCAGGAGTTGCCAATTATATTACAGCTTTGTTGTTTTGTATCTGGATCAATAGCATAGTCTTCATAAGCTGTCCAAACCTTGGCTTTTAACAGGGCAACGGAATCAATGGTAGGAGTGTAGGTAGCTGACTGAGTTTTTGATACATTATTGTTTAGGGCCGCCTGGTTATATGTGATTTTGAATGTGAAATTAGTAATTGTCTTTATGTTTTTATTAGGATTTGATGCTGTTATCTTTAATCCTTTTGTATCGTTTATCGCTGTTAATGAAATATCAGGATTACTCACTTCAGAAATAGTTACATATTTGTTATTCGCCAAAATTATTTTTTCTGCGGCTGTAGTTTTAACCATTGTTGGATGTACTATAGTTGCTTGAGTAACTTTTTGAAAATAAGTACCAAAGCGATTTTTTAGATCATCAAATTTAGCTTTAAACATTTTTTCATCATCCTGCAAAGCTGTGGCCTGAGTTATAAAACTGCCGAGTAACGGATCATTTAAATCGGATTGCTGTATAGTTCTGAAATTGCCATTAAGATTTAACCAAACATTTTTGTTATTGCTAAGTGCAAGAACACTGGTTGTACCCCTTGTTGAAATAGATGCAGTATTTATAACAGGGGCTTTTATAGTATTTAATAAAAAATCCGGTGCAAAGTCTTTTATTTTAATGTAACTGTCAAGCAAATTACCTTCTTCGTTTAAAGCCGCCTTTACCGCCATTTTGAAAAGCACAGCCGAAACAACCACCGGAAAAACCAAAGCTAGCGAAGGAGCAGCTATCATTGCGCCTATTGCATAAGCAAATGTAGCTGTGCTTGCTGTGGCAATAATTACTTTAGTAGAGAATATTCTACCTAATGTAAAGCCCTGGCTGCCAATTTCTGTATTCCCAATTTCGTTGACGTTCAATTTATCAGCAATCAAAGCATTTACAGACTGTTTTACGCTAAAGCCCCTATAATCAGGATCAATAGATCCGGCGCTTTTAAAAGTTGCAGGGTTTAAATTACTATTTTGTATCATGTATGCAATTGACAACTTTTCGGCTGGTGTAGCCGATTGTAAGTTTGTACTAAATTGTACCATCAACTGCTTTATAAATGCGAAATCGTCGTCAACCGTCGTATTGGGCCGTGATTGTTGTTGTAAAGTATCAATAATGGCGTTGACATTATTTTTAAACATATCAATTGTTGCATTCGGGTCCGAAATGCTCTTGTAAGTATCAACTATCGCTTTGGTGGTATACGGCTGATCGCCAAGTTTAAAACTAACATCATAGCTTCCAGACGAAATTACAGGCAACAGTAGCGACAGTTGCTTGTCACCTGTTTTATATAATACAACCGTAGATGTACCTATTTTTGCCATTATCGTATCCTTAGTTATCGATTCGGGCGTGTTATAAGTAATTATTTTACCCGGCCCGCCATGTGCCGAGGTATCGGGAATAAGTGTAACCGGATTTTTAGGAACTATAACCACCGGTGGCGGCGTTACCACAACCGGCGTGGCTGGTTTATTTTCTTTTTTACACGAGCCGGCAATAACTATTGTTATTGCCAAAATGAACAGTATGTTCCGTTTCATATTGTGATTGGTTTATGGCAACAAAATAAGTTCAATTTATGACCATGTAAATACCCACTTCCAAGTAATTTTCAGATTATTGACACTGCCTGCCACTAAGGGCCAAAGCAAATCAATAACCGCCTAATACTATAGCTTGTCTGGTCTTTGGCGAGGCAATAGTAAATGCCGGCTTGATCATAGTTTTATCATAAAACCGTTTTATTTGGTGCGAAGATCGCCTGAAGTCTAAGAAAAAATAAGCAATTCACTTTGCAGTTGAATCTTGGCTCGAAAAGCCTCTCAACTTAATGGCTATCTGGCATAGGCCCTATGGAGATAGTAAAAACAGCTATTTCACCTCCTTTAAAAACGCTGCCGCGTCATCGCCCAATTTATAATTAAGCTTGGCAAGCCTGGCCATATACAATTGGCGAACATCGGCCCATTTGTAGTACGGAAACCCGGTTTTTAACCCGGTAATATGCGCCTCTTTTTCGTTCAGCAGGATCTTTACCAGGTAATTTGCCGATCCGTTCTTTTTATAAAACACCCACTGGATATTTGAGCTTAAAGGGGCCACGTTCGAAGCTTGCCACGCGGCATCAAATTGGTTGATATTTGGCGACACCTTGTCGGCTCCCACAATGCCCAGCAGTGCGGCAAATGGCGAAATAGTTTCGGCATGGGCAAAGCGGAGGTTGGCGTTGGTTACCCCGGTTTTTATGAAATCGTCGCTGGTGGTTATAAAATTGGCCAATAAAGGCGCTGCTATAATTACCTGTATGCCATTGGGTTTTACACCAGGGCCTTTCACCAAAAAATCTTCAACGGCATCGGTGCGGCCTAAAGCCTTTAGCTCGTCGCAGGTAAAAAAGCTTGTAAAATCAAGATCCTTTGGATCGATGCCTTTTTGGCTGATTTCCTCCTTTAACGAATATACTATAGTTGCAAAACCCCAGATATCGCTCACTACTTTTTCCGCCCACTTTTTATCCTGTGTTTTCAGAAAGTCCGACTTAAAAAGTCGTGAAGTGATGTTTTTGTTAATCTCGTCAATGTGCTCTGCCTGGGCGATAATTACTTTGTACTTTTCCCAATCGTCCCCGTCTTTATAAGCTGTGTACGCCGGCGATTCGTCATAAAAACGCAGGTTCAAATCATCATTAGCCTCGGTTATTTGTGCCGAATCTTTAAAGCCGGCTCTCAGCCCCGATAAAAAGGCGTCGGCACTTTGTTTGGTGCGTACTTCTTTGGTGATGGTAACATTCAAATTGGGGTGGCTGTCAAATACGTTGCTGTAGTTTCGATACATTCTGTCGCCTATCTCCTTCAACTCAGCACGGCCTTCGGCTGATATGGATTTGGTGCTGCCTTTCTCTACCTTTTGCAGGTTGAGTACCATTTGCTTAAGCTGCCGGCCTTTTTCGATGAGCATGCCCGCGCTATCGGCCTTTAACAAAATAGTGTATATGGCGGTGGTATTTACATCCTTAGTTAAATGCCTTGCACCGTGCCTGCCTACATGGTTAATAAACACCGGCTGGTAACCCTTAGGCACCGGCGTATATTTTGCCAATGGTGCTTTGTACAAAGTTTTAGTACCTAAAAAAGCGGTACCACAATCCTGGGCATGGACGTTTAAAGCAGATGCTGTTAGGAACAGGAGGTATAAGAGGGCTTTTTTCATGGGTTGAAAGGATATCGTATAAAAAACATCATAAATGGGCTGTCATGCTGAGCCCCGTCGAAGCATAGCGGGCAAAGGCCTCTCCGCGCGACCCTTCGACAGGCTCAGGGTGACAGGCCCACGAACTTCGAAAATAGGACATGTCATGGGTAGCCTGTCGAAGTATGGCGTGGCGAGGGCCTCTCCACGCGTCCTTCGACAGGCTCAGGATGACAGGCCAACGTTCTTCGTGTTTCGACGACAAAATCGCATAAAAATATCAATTTAAACATACAAGGATCCGTTTTCCAACTGATCCTTGCAAATGAACAGGGGTAAAATATTATTAATGCTGGTTACCGCTAAAATCATTTTGATAGGCACCTGCGTCTTTACCCGGCGGCGTAATATCCGTTCCGTAAGTACCTGTTGCAGTTACCGCGTGCATGGGGGTAAAATCAGTTTTGCCGGCGTTAAGGCCTTTTGACGTTGGTTTTAACCTGAAGTTTGATGTACCAACCATCACAGCAGCGGGTGTTTGCAATGATACAGTCATTGGGCCGGGGTTAGCGGTATAATCAAATGCGGTTAAATCATAACCATAAAATGCAGGGTCATTATCTTTTGGCGTGGTTGAATGTATATCGGCCGACTGGAAAGTTGATACGCCATCTGCCGCGTTAAACAAATCCACAATCTTTTGGGTTGAGCCGTAGTAGTATTGGTTATTGTACTTAATGTTGGTTAAATCAGCATCGCTGGTTAAGCGTAAACCAAAACGGCAGTTGGCAATAATATTATTGTAAACTGTACCACGGGCTGCCTTTTCAAAATTGATAGAGCCGCCACGGCCTGATTTTGTTTGCCTGAAACCGCAGTTAACCATGGTATTATTATACATGTTAACATTGGTTTGCGTGCCCGAGCTACCTGCATCAGATGCTTTTAGCGCATTGGTTGCCGCGCCTATCATGAAGTTATAGGCCAGATCGCCAACGGTACCGCTTTTCATGTTAAAGAACTCGCCACCCGATTGGCCGCAAAGCTCGAAGGTATTACGCATAACACTAATCTTGCCGCCCGATACCCGGATGGCATCGTCCTTGGCGCCAAATATCCACGAATCTTCTAAAATGAAGTTCCTGTTAATGTTTTGAAAAAAGATGATATACCTTGGGTCGCCACTGGCGTAAATACCGCTTTCGTTACCGCTTGCCGGGCCGCCGGCAAATTCAAGGTGCGTCCATTTAATAATCAGGTCGCCGCCTGGTGTAGTACTTTTTGACGAAGGATCGGGCCAGCAAACTATGCCTCCCCAATATCCTTTAAAAACATTGGTATAGTTTTGTGCAGCGGCTTCGGTATGGTAAGTATCTGCATTTTGTACGGTGATGTAGTTGGGTTTATCTTTTGTACCCAGGCTGATAAAAGTGCCGTGCATAATAATCTCAGGCGCTGTTTGGTAGGTTTTGCCATCGCCAATAGCTATCAGCTTTACACCGGCTTCCATTTGCAGGGTATCGCCCTCGTTTACGGTGATATCTGTTTTAAAATAATAGGTTTTGCCGCTAAGCATGGTGCCTTTAACAGCGCCCTTAAGGGTATCGGAAGTAATACCGTTACTTACCTGGTGCAATGGCGGCGAAATAATTGCCAGTTCGGCTTTATGACATGCGCTTAAGGCCAATGAGGCAAGGCATGCAAAAAATATTCTGTTTAAGCTTTTCATCTTTAATATCATTATAATTTATACCGTAAACCAAGTATGTAATATTGCTTGTACAAATCTTTACGCACAGCTGTGTTCTCGCCCGCTTTTTGCAGTTCAACATTTACCGCGTCTGTTGGGTAAGGCCTTCTTATCTCCAGCTCGTAAGGTGTATTTAACAGGTTGGTTGCTTTAACGTAGAGGTAAAGGTTACCAAACAAACGTTTATCGGCCGATAGATCAAGCGTGGTGAAACCTTTTTGCCAGATATCATTATCCAGGTAAGGCGAAACTGTGTTTAACCTTGCACCGGTATATACAAATGATAGCTGCGCATTTAACCCGTTTTTGATGCTTCTGTACAATAACGACAGGTTGCCGATATTTTTAGACTGACCTTGTAACGAGCGGGTTTGCTGTACCGTGCGGTGCGTTACCTGGCCCTGGTCGTTACGGTAATCCTCTTCTTTATCGGTAGTTATTTTTGAATTGGTGTAGGTATAGTTGGCACGGATACCAAAGCTTCTGAAATATTTGGTATAATCAACCTCAAAACCATAGTTATGGGCATTGCCAAAGTTCTCGGGCTTCAATACGTAGCTTGTTTGGTTTTTTTCAATAGCATATTCAACCGGGTTGTTTATCGATTTGTAAAACACCCCAACCAACAACTGGTCAAGCGCTTTCGGGAAAAGCTCATACCGTAAATCGAAGTTTTCGGCGGTGATGCGTTTCAGGTTTGGATTGCCTAACTCATCATACAATGCATCCGGGTCGCCGGCGGTATGCGGCACCAGCTCATAAAAGTTTGGGCGGCTGATGGCTGAGTAGTATGACAACCGCAGATCCTGTTTATCATTAAACTGGTATTTAAAGTTCAGGCTTGGTAAAAAGTCATAA
Organism: Mucilaginibacter sp. P4_D1; assembly: GCF_056401935.1. NCBI lineage: Bacteria > Pseudomonadati > Bacteroidota > Sphingobacteriia > Sphingobacteriales > Sphingobacteriaceae > Mucilaginibacter > Mucilaginibacter sp. P4_D1. The sequence continues at coordinate 171,053 of NZ_JBFUIJ010000003.1, read as the reverse complement.
TATTTAATTGTACCTGTCTTGCCTTCAACCGACACATCGGCCTGGGTATTCCATGCCTGGCTGGTATGTTCATACCTTAAGCCGGCAATGGTTAATAATTTACCGGCAGTAAATTTAACCTGGCCATACCCGGCGCCAACTTTTTCGGTAAAATCATAGTTAAGCGCATTGGTAGGCGTGCCCTGGGTATTGAACAGATCGAACGTGTTTAAATCAACATTGCCGTTAAATGTTTGGGCGGTATTGGCAGCACCCGGCCTCAGGTCATACTCATCAAAACTACTGTGCCTTGTTTTATCGCGGTACATACCACCGGCGCTCAACTCAACTTTAGTATCAAACAAGGTTGGCGTATAAATAAAGTTCAGGAAACCGGTTTTATCTTCATCAGAGTTTTTAGCAAATGTGCGGCTTTGTGCCTTATTGGCGTCAAAAGTGAATGGCGCCTGCACTATACTGCCGTCCGACTGAATATTTCGGCCCGTATTCAGGTTAAGTTCGGCCCTATCCGGCTCGTTGGCGGTAGCTTTTGAGTAAACAGCCGTCCAGTTGATGCTAAAATTATCGTTCAGCCTATGATCTCCATGTAAATTGCCGTTTCTGATGGTTTGTACAGTCCTGTCGCTGCGGTAGGTTTGGCCCACCCGGCCGGTACCTATACCTGCGCGGCCAAGTTCTAAACTGGTATCCGAGCTAAACCTGTAGGTGTTTTGTGCAAGATTGATATAATCCAGGTCGAGCGTGATTTTATTGGCATTGTTAATACGGTAATCAAACTTGGTAATAATACCGGTACGCTGTTGTTGAATGTTATAATTACGTTTTTCAATATCGGTAACCAGCGGTTGGTTGTTTGCGGGGTTAACCTCGGTGCTAAAAAATGTACTATTTGTTTGCCTGTAGGTATTTTGGTAGCTTAATGATACCAGCGCACCAAACTTTTTATTGCCGCTACGGCCGCCTATGCTTAAACCCGCTATAGTAGCCAAAGGCACTTTGTTTTCGCTGTAGTGAAAGGGGGCGGTTGTAAAATCGGCACCAGTAGCTATACGGCCATCGGCACGTGGCGAGGTTTGTAAACTACCACTACGGTCAAACTTGGTAAACCCTTTGTTAAAAAAGTTGGCCGCCAAACCAGTACCTAAGTTGGCACGAACGGTGAAATCATCCGGTGCATCTTTTAATACCAGGTTTATGGCACCGCCAATAGCATCGCCTTCCATATTGGCCGTAAGCGATTTGGAAACCTCTAAACGGTCAACAATATCTGCCGGAAAAATATCAAGCGGCACATAACGGTTTTTATTGTCGGGACTGGGAATTTTAACGCCATTTACAAGCGTATACTGGTAGCGCGCATCCATACCGCGTATAATGGCATATTGTGCCTCGCCATTGGTGCTGCGATCAACAGATACGCCCGATACGCGCTGGGTAACATTGGCAATGGTAATATCGGGCGATGCTTCGATAGTTCGCGCCGATACCACGTTTAACAAAGCCGGCGACCTGCGCTGGGCATTGGTGGCCGATTGATCGGTAGCTTTATCGGCCCGGCCGGATATGGCTACTTCGCTCAGGGCATGTTCCTTTGTTTTTAAGGATAATTTAACGTTGGCAACAGCGCCATCCTGTACGGTTACGTCGGTTTCATCTTCTTCAAAGGAAATGTAATTGGCCTCAACCTCGTACTTGCCGGCGGGTACATTTTTAAATACGAAGCTGCCATCAAGACCAACACCGGTTGATGCTTTGAAGCTTTTATCTTTGCTTGTTAATTTAACGGTAGCGCCAATCAGGGGTTCGCCTGTTTTTCTATCGGTAACGGTTCCTTTAATTGTACCACTGGCAAAAACAAAACTGCTGATGACAAACTGGAAAATAATTAACAGGGGTAGGAGTTTCTTCATTATCATGGGGATTAAAAATCCCTGCAAAGAAACCCCGGCGGTTTAATGATTAAATAAACGCAACGTTAACATATTGTTAAGCAAGGTTAAAAAACCAACAATAAATAACTTTTTACGTAACAAACCTGTTTCAATGACATAAACTACAAAGTTGCTACAGAATTGTTTACTATAAAACCTGCTCCTGTTTTGTGCAAAAATCGATCTGCAAATGATAATTAAATTGCTTATTTATGAGGTATAAACATCCTCCCTGCCCGACAATACCAGTTCGTCTATCCCGCTGATCACCTCCCGTATTTTATCATCAAACCTGAGTACTGCGGTTTCAAGAAGGTTATAGTATTCGCGGGGTGCATTAAAATCCTCTGATTTGATGAGCTCAATCATCCCCATTATTGTCGTAAGCGGCGCCCTGAACTCGTGTGCTTGCAAATGGGCTATTTTTAATAGTGAGCGGTTTTGGTCAATGATCCTTATTTCCTTAACCTTACGGTCGCTTACATCGCGGATGATGTAGGATATGCCTATAATTTCGTTGGCTGCATCCCTGGCTGTTTCAAACGACGCCTCCCAATATATCACGCCGTGCTGCCCGTAGTCGGTTGTACCTTCTTCAAAAACATTTTGCCCGGCCAGTGCGGTTTTAAAGCCCTCAATAAACCTGGTTACAAAATCGGGGGCTATGAATTTTATAAACATGGCGCCTTTTACCAGGTGCTCCCGGTGCATTTTTTCAATAAAGTTGTAGGCTACTTTATTAAAATCCACAACTTCGGCATTTTTATTCAACAGGATATGAAAGTTTGGTGCACTTTCAAAAAAAGACCGCTGCGATATTTCTGCACTTCTTAAAATTTTCCTTTGGGCCTCAAATTCCAGCTTGCTTTTATTCAGCATCTCAACGGCTATCCGCAGCTCCATTAAATTCATTGCTTGTTTGGATAACATTTGCAGCATCAGTATTTGCTGTTTGGTAAGGTTAAAGGGTTGCAAGTGCACTACACACAAGCTGCCTATCCTTTGTCCATGGCTGGTTATCAGCGGTGCGCCGGCGTAAAACCTGATGCCGGGTTGCCCGGTTACAAGGGGGTTATCGGCAAAGCGCAGGTCGGTAGTTGCATCCGGCACCACCATTACCTCATCGCTTTGAATGGTGTGGGTACAAAATGAAATCCCGCGCGGCATTTGGGGGATATCAATCCCATTACGAATTTTAAGCCATTGGGTATCCCTATCCAACAGGGTAAGCAGTGCAATGGGTGCATCACAGGTTTCAGATGCCATTTGTAAAAGTACCTGGAACTCTTCATCTGTCTCCAGGTCCAGGTTCTTAAAACGCTCAACAGCTTTTAAACGAATTTCGTCATCAATCATAGCACCGTGTAAATTTGTTTAATCCCTAACGTTATACCAATTAGTACCGTACCACGACGAGCAATTGCTAATAATACGAATTTTCGCCGAAAATAGTTGGTTAATTCCGCTTGCGCCTCCCATTTGTTTTAACAGCCAAACTGGCCAACAGCGCATGTATCAATAATTTTACAGGCAATTGTATTTACCCATCAGTCAAATTAAAAACTTGCATTGCAATAATAAACAACCTAACTTCGTATTTATATTAACCATGAGCATACAAAAGCACTTTTACTTTTCCCTGGGGCTTACCTCCATGAGCGATGCATCATCGTTTAGGGATGCTGTGCTGGCCAAAGCTGTGCTGGCCCAATACTAACTCCGTTCCCTCCTCTTCTTTTTTAATACTGCCCAAGCCGGTTTACTGCCATACGGTTCATTCCCGCTATAAGCATATTTTAAACATCCGAAACTATCCTGCTACATTAAACGTTTTATTATCAACCAATTAAAACAACATGCCTGTATATCATTCATTAGGAGCAATTCCGCCTAAAAGGCATACGCAGTTCCGTAAGCCCGATGGTACCTTATACGCCGAGGAGCTGGTATCTACCGAAGGTTTTTCAAGCCTTTACTCGTTGGTTTACCACGCCTACCCACCCACTATTGTTAAAACCCTGGGCGAGCCATACAGCGTTGAGCCCAAAATAGCCCGCGAAAAACACCTGAAGCATACAAGTCTTATTGGCTTTAATGTACAGCCCGAAGACGACTACCTGCAAAGCCGTAAACCGGTACTGGTAAACAGCGATCTGCATATTTCACTGGCCGCACCACGCCAAAGCATGACCGATTATTTTTACAAAAACAGCCAGGCCGACGAAGTGGTGTTTATTCATGAAGGTACCGGCACTTTAAAAACCGGGTTCGGCAATATTAAATTCGGCTATGGCGATTATTTGGTAATACCACGCGGTACCATTTACCAGATGGAGTTTGATGGCACAGCAAACCGCCTGTTCATTATCGAAAGCTTCAGCCCCATCCGTGCGCCTAAACGCTACCGAAACCAATACGGGCAGCTGATGGAGCATTCGCCCTATTGCGAGCGCGATATTAAACGCCCGGCCAACCTGGAAACCCATGATGAGCACGGCGATTTCAAAATCCTGATTAAAAAACAAGGGCTTATTTACCCCTATATTTACGGCACACACCCCTTTGATTTTATTGGCTGGGATGGCTTTCATTACCCATGGGCGTTATCTATTCATGATTTTGAACCGATAACAGGCCGCTTGCACCAGCCACCGCCCGTACACCAAACATTTGAGGGCAACAACTTTGTGATATGCTCATTTGTGCCCCGTAAGTTTGATTATCACCCCTTATCTATCCCCGCCCCATACAACCACAGCAATGTAGATAGCGACGAGGTTTTGTATTATGTAGATGGCGATTTTATGAGCCGCAAAAGCGTGGTTAAAGGCCAGATAACCCTGCACCCCGGCGGCATTCCGCATGGCCCGCACCCCGGATCGGTCGAGAAATCAATAGGCAAAGAGTCAACCGACGAACTTGCCGTAATGATTGACCCCTTCAGGCCACTGATGCTTACCGAAGATGCGATAAAGATTGAGGATGAAAATTATTATAAAAGCTGGCAAATGTAGAGTTAGGCGAAATGTAAAAGCTGAAAGGCAAAAGGTAGACGTCCTTTTCAAATCAATAATTCAGTAATTCAAAATTTAGAATTAGGAAAAGGTAAGCCCCCTTCAAATCAATAATTCAATAACTCACTAATTCACTAATTAACATGCACACACAAACTATAGATAAACCAACAACCTCAACTGATTTTTTACCCCTTAACGGTACCGATTATGTTGAGTTTTATGTGGGTAACGCCAAGCAGGCCGCCCATTATTATAAAACCGCCTTCGGCTTTCAAACGCTGGCTTATGCCGGCCCTGAAACCGGCGTGCGCGACAGGGCATCATACGTATTGCAACAGGGTAAAATCAGGCTGGTATTAACCACTCCCCTGCACTCGGACCACCCTATTGCCGAGCATATTAAAAAACATGGTGATGGGGTAAAGGTATTGGCCCTTTGGGTTGATGATGCCTACGATGCCTTTGAACAAACTACCAGCCGCGGTGCCGAACCTTACCAGCAGCCACAAACCCTAACCGACGAATATGGCGAGGTACGCACCAGCGGCATTAAGCTTTATGGCGAAACCGTTCACCTATTTGTAGAGCGTAAAAACTACAAGGGCTTATTTTTGCCCGGCTACCAAAAACTGGAAACCAGCTACAGCCCTACCGAGGCCGGCTTGCTTTATGTTGACCATTGCGTGGGTAACGTAGGCTGGCATAAAATGAATGAGTGGGTTAACTTTTATGAGGAAGTACTGGGCTTTAAAAACATTTTAACCTTTGACGATAAAATGATATCTACCGAATACTCGGCGCTGATGAGTAAGGTAATGAGCAATGGCAACGGCTACGTAAAATTCCCTATTAATGAACCGGCCGAGGGTAAAAAGAAATCGCAGATTGAAGAGTACCTGGAGTTTTACGAGGGCGAGGGCGTGCAGCACCTGGCACTTGCCACCCATGATATTGTAGCCACGGTTACCGAACTGCAAAACCGCGGCGTAGAGTTTTTAACCGTACCTACATCCTACTATGATGAGCTTACAGACAGGGTTGGGCACATTGATGAAGACCTGGAACCACTTAAAAAACTGGGCATACTGGTTGACCGGGACGACGAAGGTTACCTGCTGCAAATTTTCACCAAACCTATTGAAGACAGACCTACCCTTTTCTTCGAGATCATTCAGCGTAAAGGGGCAAAATCATTTGGCGCCGGTAATTTCAAAGCATTGTTTGAAGCCATTGAACGGGAGCAGGACTTGAGGGGGAATCTTTAAAGCTGAAAGCTACTATTGCGATCTGTGTCTTCACAGATCGCAATTCCAATTGCTACGTGTTTTTGGCCCGGCTTAGGTTCACCTGGTAGCAACCGGATATTTAAAGAATTGAAAACCCAAAAATCAATAGCCTATGCTAAATACCGCGTGTATCGCTATTTGATTGTAACTGCCATAATTGCTAAACTCATGGGGCTGGGAATCTTCGGGTCGGGTTTCGTAGCCCAGGCTTAAATCCAGCCCATATTTTTTTGATGCTTTAAACCTGAAAGCATAGCCAATGTTAGGGGCTATAACCAGGGCCACTTTTTTGCTGGTGTAATTACTGTGACTTTCATTTAAATTGAACGACACGCCTGCATTGCCCTCAACAAAAAGGTTACCATCCATATATACCCTTACACCTAATTCAACGGGAGCAAATGAGGCAACATGGGCGTTGCCGTTATAGCTGTTATTGTAATTATACCTATCGTTGTAATAGGTAGCCTCTGACAATATAAACGTATAAGCCCCGGAAGCCATGATACTAACCGGGGTTGATTTGATAGGAAATTCGAATTTAATACCAAAACCACTGGCTATAGGGTATTCACTGCTATGCGACCCCACGGTAGCGCCCAGTTTGAAGCCAACTGCAACCCTCGAAAGCCTGATATCGCTGGTTTGTGCCATTGCTGTAAAAGAGGCAGACGCTAAGATCAACAGGGTGAGTAATTTTTTTTTCATGTGATAAGATATATGGATTACCCCCCAGTGAGAGAATTTTAAGGAATTAAACGGGAAAGCTAAACCCTGCAACCGGCACTTACTTTAAAATGTATATTTATACGAAAAGCCGATACCTATTTGCCCCATTTTGAAATCCGAATCGATGTTTTCATAGCCACGCTCGTACCGGAAACCGATATCGAGTGCATGGTGAACACCAAACGGGACAGCCGCGCCTGCACCTCCCGAATATATAAATGAAGCTTTAGCCTGATCCCCTATTTTTATCGCATCACCTGCTTCGGCACTAACAAACAGGTATTTTACAAAGTAATACCTCAGCCCGGCTTTTAACGGAACATATTTATACGGCGGCGGGCTGCTTGTATTAGATGGGCCTGCATAACTGCCCAGCTGCGTTGGCGTAACGTATAAATATTTCAGGTTGGAGTGATAAACCACGTACCCAACACTCGCCGTAGCATGCAAAGCCGGGGTTAACGGAAGCTCGGCCCTTATCGTCCCGCCCAAACCATCCTGGTAAATATCGCGGGTATGTAACGAATTAGGATGATCGACATTGATAGGTATGCCCACATCGGGCCCTATGCTGATGCTCATTTTATTGCCCATTTGCGCGCTAACCCCACTTGTAGCCGCGCAAAACATCAACAATATAAAAAGACGGGTATATTTAACTGCCATACAGATTTGAGGTTTATAATAATTACGCATACATATTGCTAAACGCAACAACGTGAAGCTATTAATATTTTTATGAATTGATTCTCAGTCAAACAAAAAGCCCCGGCAAATCAATCGCCGGGGCCGTTCATTAAATCTTTTCGATATTACAATCCCAGGCTGAAAGCAACGTGAAAAGCAACCAGGTTATAGGCGCCATAGCCGCTGATGTAAGGGCTAACAGTTGATAAGTCTGAAGGCGTTTGTGTTTTCTCCAGACGGGTTTCGTAAGACAGGCTTAAATCGAGCCCTATTTTTTGCGACGACCCGAACCTGAAACCATAACCAATACTTGGCGAAAGTATAGGTGCTACCTTTTGGGCTGTGTATGATTTACCAGAATTAAGGTTGAAAGATGCGCCAACATCGCCTTCAAAAAAAAGCTTGTTAACGTATACCCTTGCGCCAGCCATTACAGGAACAAATGATGCTATAGTGCCAGTGGTGCTTTCACCATAGTTACTATTATAACTGTAGTTATAGCCGTCGCTCGATACGTAAAACTGATATGCCACTGATGCTGTAATACATACCGGGCTGCCGGCTATGGGGTATTCCCCTTTTAAGCCAACGCTGCCTGCTGCCGGGAACCCAGAATGCTGCGGGCCGGTTGTAACGCCAACACCAAAACCGGCGCTAAAACGTGGTAAAAGGTCATCGTCCTGGGCTTTAACAGTTAGAACGGCACAAAGTAAAATTGCGATAGAGAGTAAGGTTTTTTTCATGCTATTAAATAAGGTTTAATTATTTGCCAAAAATAAAGAAATATTTAAGCCGTTTAATTAGTAAGGCTGATAAAAATTTTCTCCAGCGTTTTATTGTTATTACCGGCCCGCAAACTTTGCAGGGTATCATCGGCAACTATTTTACCTTTATTAATAATAATCACTTTATCGCAAACAGCTTCTACCTCCTGCATAATATGGGTAGATAGGATGATGGTTTTGGTTTTGCCCAAATCGGTAATTAACTGGCGGATGCCTATCAGCTGGTTAGGATCCAGTCCTGAGGTGGGCTCATCTAAAATAAGCACATCGGGATTGTGAAGTATAGCCTGGGCAAGGCCCACCCGTTGGCGATAGCCTTTAGATAGCTGCCCAATTTTTTTATGTTGCTCGGGCCCAAGGCCGGTTTGCTCAATCACTTCGGCAATGCGGGCTTCGGGCTGGGCCATTTTGTGGATGCCTGCTATAAACGCCAATGATTCCTTCACGTACATATCCAGGTATAGCGGGTTGCTCTCGGGCAGGTAGCCAATATGTCTGCGTACATCTAACGACTGCGCTGCCACATCAAACCCGCAAACCGATGCCGAGCCCGATGTTTGGGGTATAAAGCCGGTAAGTATCTTCATCGTGGTTGATTTACCTGCCCCGTTAGGCCCCAAAAAACCCAGCACACCTGTTTCGGCAGTAAAGCTGATGCTATCAACTGCCTTTTGCTCGCCGTAAATTTTTGTCAATGCTTCTACCCGGATACTCATGCGGTAAAAATAGATGTTAGATATGAGATTTGAGATATGAGATGGAAGAATTTCGGAATCAGGAATTTCGATCGGATTTTTTGGGTGTCCGTCCGTCCGGAGGTGACCAACACTGTGGACGGCTTTGTTAATTGGTTCACTGGTTCATTAGTTCATTGGTGGATGGTGGCCCAAGATAGCGGGAAGGAGGCAACAGTTTTAAATTCCACTAAGGCTATGAACTATGAACCATTATCCACGAATAAACTTTTAACAATTAAACTTTAACAACTCCAATATCGATGTTTCTATTTTTTAAATTAACTACCAAAATATAACCGGCAAATACTTGCTACCTGATCATGGTAACCGGCCCGGATAACTTACTTCCCCCGTTTTTAGGATCAATAATGTAATAGTACGTGCCCGATGGTAAAAGCCGGCCATTTATACTGCCGTCCCAGGGGTGCTGATAGCCAACGGAGTAAAATACCCTTATGCCATACCTGTTATAAACATTTACTGTACAATCGGGTAAAGGCATTAAATCGGTTATACTCCAAACGTCGTTAGCACCATCGCCGTTTGGCGTAAATGCATTAGGTACAAAAACCGAAGTGCTGTTTTGGGCAAATATGGAAACGGTTATCGCGTTAGAGGTTACCGAAGGGTTGATAACGCACGTACCACCCGAAACCATGGTACAGGTAACCACATCGCCGTTTAATAACTGTTGCGAGGTAAAATTGGGGCTGTTGGTACCAACGCTTTGCCCGTTTACCTGCCATGAATATGCAGGGATATCCTGTACGTTGGCCGATGGAGTTGCCTTGAATGTAATTGGCGTACCAAAAGCTACAGCCCCGGTGGCCGATGAAGAGATGACTACCGAGGTGGTTACATTAGCATCGGCAGTTAATGTAACCGGGGTTGACACCGCAGAAGAAACCGGTGTACAGCCATCATTATTGGTTACTACACAAGTTACCTTATCGCCTGTTTTCAAGGTACTGCTGGTATATTTATCGGTACCATCGCCGCTATTTATCCCGTTAAGCTGCCACTGGTAAGTTGGGTTATTACCCTGGTTAAGGGCTGCCGCGGTATAGGTAACAGAAACACCTTCGCAAATACTATAAAAATCGGGGGTAACTTTTACCGATGGCGTAACCAGCGGTTCAACAGTTAATATTTGCGATACCGGCGTAGCAGCGTTATATAAATTGTTGCCGCTTTGCGAAACTTCAATGGTGGTGCTGCCCGGGCCGGTAATATGAATGTTACCCGTAGCCGAAACTGTAGCTACAGCAGTATTACTGCTGGTATAAGTAAGCGGTATAATTGAATTTGAACTAACAGCACCCGCTGCAAAATCGATACTGCACACGTTTTTAACAACTATTGCCGGAAACGCTATAACCTGATCCTGGGTTATGGTATACGTTTCTGATACAGGCAAAGCATCGGTATAGCTTTCATTGCCTTGCTGGTGGGCTGTAATAATGGTAACACCGGGCGCTATTACATGAATTTGCCCGTCGGCACCCACATAAGCAACTGCCGGGTTACTGCTGGTATAAGTTATAGGAGTTTGTGTATTGGTACTGGTGGCATCGGGGTGCAAAATATTGTCCGGATCGATATGCATAACTACCGGTGGCGGAAAGTTTATGATTGATGGTTTTAATACAATTTCGGCTACAACCTGTAAATTTAAAACGGTGCTGTTGCTTCCGGTAGCATTGTAGGCCGTAACTGTATAATCTGTTGCAGGCCATAAAACTGTTGGTGTGCCGCTAATTTTGCCGGTGGTAGCATCAAAAACCAACCCGGCAGGCAGGGGCTTATCAATTGTATAGCCTGTAATAGTTATTTTTCGTACCGTGTTATAGCCACTTTCGCCCAAAAACATATTGCCTTTTCCGTCAAGCACCATTCCAATTGTTCCGGCAAACGAGGCCGCTGTGCCTATACCATCAGCTCCCCCCCTTGCGCCACTGCCGGCTACCACGGTTACAACGCCGGTTGGCGATATTCGTTTAATAAGGTTATCCTGCTGATCGCCCACATACACATTACCGGTGCCGTCAGCCCTCAATTCCCGCGGAAAGTTAAATCCCCTTGCAAAGGTGCTCACTACCCCGGCGGGTGTTATCTTCCTTATCGAGCCATTCCCCGAGTCTGAAACATATAAGTTACCCTGGGTATCCAGCCCAACCGCTGTAGGTGTATTAAACGAAGCCGATAGCGGTGTTAAAGCATCGGCAGAACCCATTGCTCCGCTACCGGCATAGGTAGATACCGTTCCGTCGGGCGTAATCTTCCTGACCATATTATTTGCCTGGTCGGCAACGTAAATATTGCCCAATCCATCAACGGCCAATCCCCTGGGGCTATTAAAACTTGCCGCTTTGCCTTTACCATTTGCAGCCCCGGCAGCCCCACTGCCCGCAAACGTGGTCACGTCGGCATTCACGCTTACCTTTCTGATTAAATTAGTAGCCTGGTCCGACACAAAAAAATCGCCTGTAGGGCCAATAACTATACCATCCGGTTCCGAAAAACTTGCAGCCCGGCCCTTTCCATCTGCCGAACCGGCAGCACCACTGCCGGCAAATACCGACAGTTTACCCGCCGGCGTTATTTTCTTAATTTGGTTCTCGCCCCAGTCTTCAATAAAAAAGTTCCCATCTTTATCCACTGCAAGGCCTGTAATGGTAAAAAAAACACTCACTAAACCATAATCCACAACTGTGCTTACCTGCCCATATATTGTAGCAGGCACCGCGCCGCCTGTATTCGTGGGTACCAGGGTAGCTATCGGCTTATTAATTTCATAAACATGCGGGGTGGTATACTTAATTGCAGGTGCCTGGGCAAACATAAAGCCAGGGCAAAAAACAAGTATAATAAGTAACGCTTTATGGGGTAACAAAGTAAAAAGCGATTGCATTTGTAATTAAATATGTAATAAGGTTAAACATCAGCTAAAGTAAGCCTTTTAGCCGATATCCTTCTTCAAACAAGCAAACATACCAGGATAATAACATATTAAAGGGTATACGGCTGCAACACGCTTTTCTTGCCAATCGCCATACGGCTTAAAAAGCTTTTTTATCCCCCCCTCGGCTATGCCAATTAGCCTTAAAATATGTTAAAAATATTGTTTCTGCCATTAGAATGCTTTAAGTTGCATCCCGAACGCTATCCTTATTTACGCCTATGAACAAACTCATTTTTACGCTGGCATTCATCCTTACCGGCGCATCGGCCTTTGCACAAACGTTTACGTTTAACCAGGGTGGCCCAACCGTTAAAAACTATTATACCGAACTGCCTTATCAAAACATTTATGGCAAACTGGTAGTAACTGTTGAGCTTAGTGGCGTAAAACACCGCTTTTTGTTTGATACCGGGGCACCCGTAGCGCTTAGCAAACAACTTGCAGCGCAAATAAATGCCAAAACCATGCATGTTGATTTAATAAACGATGCCAATGGCGTGGCCGATTCCACCACCATCGTGGGCATTGATGATATCAGGATAGGCGATGTAATTTTTAGCGGCATCCCGGCGCTTGTGCTACTGCCAGATATGTATAAGTGTTGGAATGTTGATGGGGTGGTGGGCAGTAATATGCTTCGCAATTCAATTGTAAGTATAATTGCCGACAGGCAAGTGATTATTATTACCGATGAGCCCGATAAGCTGAGTTTGAACAAAAAGCATAGCGTACCGCTGGTGCTTGATGCCAATAACAACAACCAAAGCGACCCGGTTATTAAGGTATTTATGAATAAGGTAAGTGTGCTTATGGCTTTTGACAGCGGCCAAAGCGCATTCTTGCGCTTCACCGACGATTATATGAACCAATTGGGCAAGCTAAACGCCTGCCAGGTAGTTGATAAAGGTTATGGCGCAAGCCAGATTGGAGCGTATGGTTTGCAGGCTAATGCCGATAAATACCTGGTGGGCATTGCATCACTAAACATCGGGAGCGCCCGTTTTGATAACATAACTGCCGAAACCAACAAAAACGGCAATTCGGCCTTTGGCACCAAACTCCTGGATTATGGTAACATCACCCTCGATTTTATACACGGCAAGTTTTACTTTGATCCCCGTACAGAAACAACCAACCTGGCCGAAAAGCACTGGCCTTTTTCGCCTACTATGCAGGGCAACAAACTGGTAGTTGGTGTGGTATGGCAAAAAGGTGCCACCCTGGTTAAACCCGGCGAACAAATTACCGCCATTAACGGCAAAGATTATTCGGAAGTGAGCCTGTGCGATATGTTGAATAACAAACCGCCTCTTAACGGTTATGAAGCAGGCACCATCACCATAAAAGATGCAGGTGGCCAGCTACGCAACGTACAGATAGTGAAAGAGTAACAGGGCGTTGCCCACACCGGTAGAAGTGTGTGCCAGGCCATACACTCATACTGCACAGGCCTTATTCACAGGCCGGTATCCGTTTCTGTCCTTAACGCAAGCTTCCGTTAATCAAAAAGCCTGTCCGTCCGTACGGGGGTGCCACTCTTTAACGGACAAATCCGGACGGGTATGGTTAAAACCAGTTTTGCCAAAAGTTTGCCTGTCCGCCCCTGTCCGTTTTTGTCCTGTTCCCCCTTGCGGACGGACACTACAAAAGGGCAACCGTTGTTTAAGTTTAGGGGCAAAGGAATGTACACAAGCATTGGCAGTATGTTTATTACGCAGGCAATCAATCAACCAAACAGCCATGTATTATTGCCTGCACTTTAGTAAATTCACCGGCACTTATCGCAATGAAAATAAAGTTCAAACTAACACAAGCTACCCACCTTGCCCCTCAAGTTGTAATTGACAAAACAGTATCCCTGTTAGAGGGCCTATTTTGTCTACACATCTTTTAGGAAAAGAAAATTGTCATTTCGATAGAGCACTGGGAGGCATAGAGCGGGGCGCGAAAGAGAAATCTTAAACGCCCTGCATCCAAACCAGCCAATCGGAATGCAGGGCGTTTAAGATTTCTCCTCACCCCCCTACGCACAATCCAGCCGGTTCGTTCGAAATGACAACTGATTTTATTAATTGATGGGATCCAAAAGATGTGGGAACACGATAGCTGTTAGAAGGCAACGACTATAGGGTTACTAACTTAACCAGCAGTGTTGTTGAGTTTGACAATAATCCCTGGAAATTAAGGTGGAGGCACGAAGCCATAGCACGGTTGGATGAAGGAAAGTTTGAGCTTAGCGTTTCGGGAGATGAGGCTTTGGTAACCTTTAGTTATTACACAAGTTTAACCGCTCCTATCGTTATATTTATTGCCCTTTCAGTAATTTTAATAAAAGACCATCAATATCATGGCATTTTATTTTTTCTGGCATTTTACCTTTTTGCCATATCAATACAATTAATTACCCAAAGAGGTACAGCAAAAGATATGTTAAAGAGTATATTGAGCAGTTTACCCTGATTTTTTACTGCCCATATTTTTTTTATTGCCCTTCAATTTATAAAAACCGCGTTTTTATAAAATACCTCCCCTTACCTTAAATTTATATAAAGTGGGGAAAGCGGGCGGGTGCATGCTATCTGGTGTGCTTATGTGGTTGGTTGTGTTTTCGTCCGTCCGCTTTAGTGTCCCGGTACATGTCGGGCAGGGCGGACAAGGTTGTGTGGGCCTGTTGTGGTGTCCGTCCGCCCACAGGTGTAGGACGGTATCGGACGGAAGCGGACAGTTTTTAGTACTTTTAAAACAGAACAGGCCCATTACAAATATACAGAAATTTCTTTAAAATAAAGAATAAGGCAGTAAAAAAATGCTTAACCGATAACATCTGGCCCATTATTTTTTATTTCCAAATTCTGCTTATTTTAGGCTGAAGCTTACGACATGAAAAAAACAATACCAAAATGGTTCTTCATAATTAGCAATGCAGTATATGCTTATGTATCGGCATCAATGATAGTTAGGCTGTTAATTTTTTTACTAAAATCATGCTGGGGTGTTTCGGCAAAACTGCTCACCGGCAATGGCATTAACCCGGTAAAACTGATTTTAACATTTGTATTTATATCGTTACTGGTATTTAACTACTGGCTGTTTTCTAAAATAACGCCACGTGTATGGTTAAGGTTTAGCAGGCGATAGTTGCTGCCAATTTATGGCGATGAGTAGAGTTAAAAGCGTCCGCTTTTGTCCGAAATAGAGTGAGGGCACCTGTGCGGACGGACGGCCTTATCGCTTCCGGGTTTTGCGTTAGGGATAGCAGTGGATACCGGCCCGCGCCTAATGCCTGTGCAGTATGAACGGATGAGCCCGGCCCGCAGGGAACGCCATTACGAGTAGTAAGTATCAAGTAGCAAGATAAGGAGCGATTTTGACGATGAGATTAAAGGCCAACCAAATCAAAAAATCTTGATACTTGATACTAACTACTTGCTACTATTTCGCCCTTTCAGCTTTCTGCCTAAATTGTATCTTTGCAGCTATTATGAGCAAATCAACCGACGAACTTTTTAAAAATGTTATATCGCATGCCAAGGAGTATGGCTTTGTTTTCCCATCGAGCGAAATTTATGATGGTTTAAGCGCTGTTTACGATTACGGCCAAAATGGTGCCGAACTGAAGAACAACATTAAAACCTACTGGTGGAAAGCCATGGTGCAAATGCATGACAACATTGTTGGTATTGACAGCGCCATATTTATGCACCCCAAAATTTGGAAAGCCAGCGGCCACGTTGATGGTTTCAGCGATCCGATGATTGACAACAAGGATTCGAAGAAGCGTTACCGCGCCGATCAGCTTTTGGAGGATAAGATTGACCGTTACGATAAGGATGGTAAAACCGATAAAGCCGAGCAACTGCAGCACGATATGGACGAGGCCCTTAAAAACGAGGACCTGCCCCGCCTTAAAGAACTGATTATTGAACACGAAATTGCCTGCCCGGTAAGTGGTACCCGCAACTGGACAGATGTACGCCAGTTTAACCTGATGTTTAGCACCCAAATGGGCGCCGTAGCTGATGATGCCGACCTGATTTACCTTCGCCCGGAGACCGCGCAGGGTATTTTTGTGAACTATTTGAACGTGCAAAAATCGGGCAGGATGAAAATTCCTTTCGGTATTGCGCAAATAGGCAAGGCTTTCCGTAACGAGGTGATTGCCCGCCAGTTCATTATCCGCATGCGCGAGTTTGAACAAATGGAGATGCAATACTTTGTACGCCCTGGCACTCAAAAAGAATGGTTTGAAAAATGGAAAGCGGCCCGTTTAAAATGGCATCTTGCCCTTGGTACCGATGCCGCTAAATACCGTTACCATGAACACGTAAAGCTGGCCCATTATGCCGATGCCGCTTTTGATATAGAGTTTAACTTTCCGTTTGGCTTTAAAGAGGTAGAGGGCATACACAGCCGTACCGATTTTGACTTAAGCCAGCACGAAAAATTCTCGAACAAAAAGATGCAGTACTTTGACCCCGAGGTTGACCCGGAAACAGGCAAACCTTATGGCAACTATGTGCCTTACGTTATTGAAACATCAATAGGGTTAGACAGAATGTTCCTGCTCACGATGATAAACGCTTTTGAAGAGGAAGACCTGAGCACCGAAGAGAAACAGGACAGCCGCACCGTATTGCACCTGCACCCTTGCCTTGCACCGGTTAAAGCGGCTATTTTCCCGCTTACCAAAAAAGATGGCCTGCCCGAGAAAGCCCGCGAAATTATGGACCGCCTGAAGCTTGACTTTAACATACAGTACGAAGAAAAAGAT
Organism: Mucilaginibacter sp. P4_D1; assembly: GCF_056401935.1. Classification (NCBI taxonomy): domain Bacteria; kingdom Pseudomonadati; phylum Bacteroidota; class Sphingobacteriia; order Sphingobacteriales; family Sphingobacteriaceae; genus Mucilaginibacter; species Mucilaginibacter sp. P4_D1. The sequence goes on along the minus strand of NZ_JBFUIJ010000003.1, from coordinate 154,148 downwards.
GCTATTGGCAAGCGCTACCGCCGCCAGGATGCTATTGGTACGCCTTTCTGTATCACGGTTGACCATCAGAGTTTGGAGGACGATACCGTAACCATCCGCTACCGCGATACCATGGCCCAAGAACGCGTAGCCAGCGCCGACCTTGAAAAAATCATCGGCGACCAGGTAAGCTGGAAGAATTTGCTGAAGTAAGTAAATATATAACTCCTGTCATTTCGACGAACAGCGGGATGGCATGGGCAATGGGGTGAGGAGAAATCTTATACAAGCGACAAGCGAACACGCAAGTCGTAAAAGATTTCTCCTCACCCCTTTCTTTTACCCACCACCTGTTCGTCGAAATGACAGCTATGTTAATTATAGCAATAATCTTACATATTATGTTTTTGTTAAGTAACACATCATAACCGTTTGTTTGTTTAGTTTTGATGTACAATCATTCGGTTATGAAACAAAAGCTACTCATCGGCTTAGCTATTTTAGCATCGTCAGTTACATCATTTGCCCAAACACCCGGCAAAATAGCCCAAACAGGGCAGGTTTTACTACCCAACGGCTGGAAGCTTAGCCCGGCAGGCACATCCCTGCCCCTGGGCGATTTGCCGCTCAACATCCAGCTATCGGCCTCGGGCAAGCTGCTGGCGGTTACCAACAACGGCCAAAGTACCCAGTCCATCCAGCTTATCGACCCAAAAAACGAGAAGCTGCTGGATGAAAAGGTGATAGCCAAATCATGGTACGGGCTTACTTTCAGCAAAGACGAGAAAAGGCTTTACGCATCGGGCGGTAACGATAACCTGATCTATGTTTTTAATATAACCGGCACTAAACTGGGCAAACCCGATACTATTGAACTGGCGCCAAAATCATGGCCAAAAGACAAGGTATCGCCGAGTGGAATAGCGGTCAATAAAAGCGACACCAGGCTTTATGTGGTTACTAAAGAGGATAGCACACTTTATACGGTTAACCCTAACGATGGTAAAACATTACAACGGCTCAAGCTGCCATCTGAGGGCTATAGCTGCATCTTATCGCCAAATGAAAAAACGCTTTATATTTCTTTATGGGGATGCGGTCAGCTTGGTATTTACGATGTAGCTACCCAAACGCTTAAAACTATAAAAACAGGCAGCAACCCCAACGAATTGCTGCTGAATAAAAAAGGCAGCCTGTTGTTTGTAGCCAACGCCAATGATAACTCGGTATCGGTAATAAACACGGCAACGCGCAGGGCGCTTGAAACTATTTCTACAGCCTTATACCCTACCCATCTTACCGGCTCAACTACCAACGGCCTGGCCTTATCTGCAGATGAAAAAACCCTGTACATAGCCAATGCCGATAACAATTGCCTGGCCGTGTTTGATTTAAGCAAACCCGGCAGCAGCCGCAGTATGGGCTTTATACCCGTAGGTTGGTACCCTACCAACGTTAAAATATTGGGTAAAAAAATACTGGTTGCCAACGGCAAAGGTTTTACATCAATGGCCAACCCGCAAGGCCCGCAGCCTGTAAAAAAGGCCGATAACAGCGGCTATCAAAAGGGGGCTATCAATAGCAGGGAACAATACATTGGCGGCTTATTTAAAGGCGCACTGTCGTTTATAAATACACCAAACCTAAATGAGCTTAAGGCCTATACCAAACAGGTTTATTCCAACACGCCTTTTAACAACAAAATAGCCCAAACAGCACCGGGCGAAGAGGGCAACCCTATCCCCCGCCGGATAGGCGAAAAATCGCCTATTAAGCATGTGTTTTACATTATTAAAGAAAACCGCACTTACGACCAGGTTTTGGGCGATATGCCGCAGGGCAACGGCGATACTTCGTTGTGTATTTTTGATAAAAAAGTAACGCCCAACCACCACGCCATTGCCAGCGAGTTTGTACTGCTTGATAACTTTTATGTAGACGCGGAAGTAAGTGCGGACGGACACAACTGGAGCAACGCCGCCTACGCCACCGATTTTGTAGAGAAAACATGGCCAACCAGCTATGGTAGCCGCGGTGGTAATTACGACTACGAGGGCACCCGCAAAACAGCCTACCCCCGCGATGGCTTTATATGGGATTACTGCAAACGGGCCGGTGTAAGCTACCGCACCTACGGCGAATTTGTTACCGATGGCAACCCGGGTAAGGCCAGCCTTAAATCATTAGAGGGGCATTACTGCACGCAGTCGCCGGGCTTTGACCTGGGTGTGAAGGATATTAAACGCGTTGAGATCTGGAAACACGATTTCGATTCGTTACTGGCTATTAACGCTGTGCCCCGTTTTAACAGCGTGAGGATTGGGAACGACCATACCAGCGGGCAGCGCAAAGGTGCCCTATCGCCCATAGCGGCTGTTGGGGATAATGACCAGGCAATAGGCCAGTTTATTGAACACCTGTCTAAAAGTCCCATCTGGAAGGAGTCGGTAGTGTTTATTTTAGAGGATGATGCCCAAAACGGGCCCGACCATGTGGATGCACACCGATCGCCGGTGTTTGTTGCCGGGCCATATGTAAAGCGCAACACGGTGGTACATGGCATGTACTCCACATCAGGCGTATTACGCACCATCGAACTGATATTAGGCCTGCCGCCCATGAGCCAGTACGATGCAGCAGCCATGCCTTTATATGATTGCTTTACCAGCAAAGCCGACTTTAGCCCGTACGTGGCCAAAGCCGCACAGGTTGACCTGGAGCAGCGCAACGTTGCCGTAAATGAAAGCAGCCGCCGGTCTGAATTGTTTAACCTGGCCAAGGAAGATGCAGCACCCGATATCGATTTGAACGAAGTGATCTGGAAGTTTGTTAAAGGCGAAACTGCGGTTATGCCAGCGCCAAAACGGAGCGCTTTTGTGATATTGGAGCCAAAGAAGGAAGAAGATGATGATTAGTGGCAGATGAAGGAAGTATGAATTAATAGAAATTAGAAAATCTAACTTTGAAGTAATTCCTGAAATTCAAACAAATCCCTAACTTCGGGTTCTGTCAAATTCTAATTGTTATGATTACCATCGAAAACGAATACCTGAAGGCAAGCATCGATACTAAAGGTGCGCAGTTAAGTTCATTAATTGATAAGGCAACCGGCGTTGAACACATTTGGCAGGCCGATGCCGCCATTTGGCCCTGGCATGCACCCAACTTATTCCCGGTAGTAGGTGGCTTAATTGATAACCAACTGGTGGTTGATGGCAGCAAGTACCCCATGGGCCGCCATGGCTTTGCCAGGCAATCGGAGTTTATAACATTAGATGCAGGTGATGTTTCGGCTAGTTTTTCGTTGCCTTATTGTGATAATACTTTAAAGGCATACCCCTTTAAGTTTGATTACCAGGTACTGTATACGTTGATAGATAACGCCCTCAGGATAACCTACAAGGTAATTAACCTTGATAAAAAAACCATCTACTTTTCTGTTGGCGCCCACCCGGCGTTTAACGTTCCATTTAACAAAGGCGAGAAGTACGAGGATTATTACATTGAATTTGAAACGGATGAACACCTGGAAACAGAACTACTATCGGCCGATGGTTTTTTTAATGGCGAAAGTCACCCGGTAGCCACGCCCAAAAACAGGCTTCAATTAACCCGCGATTTATTTAATGCCGATGCCCTTGTGTTTAAAGAGTTAAAATCGAGGATGGTAACCATAAAAAGCGACAAGCACGGCCAAACACTATCGGTTGAGTTCCCCCACTTTAGCTATTTGGGCATCTGGGCCAAACCCGGTGCCGATTTTGTGTGCATCGAGCCCTGGTTAGGCTGCGCAGATACCGCAGGCGAGCAAAAAGACATTAAACACAAAGAAGCTATCCAGAAACTAAGCCCGGGCCATGTTTTTGAAGCACCGTTTTTTGTGAGTTTTTAAGGAAGGGAGAAGGAACGCATCATATTAAAATGAAGAGGGCTGTCAGTCTGAGCCTGTCGAAGACTCTTGCGGTCGGCCTATACGCCTAACTATGGAAATTAGTAAGTGGATACTAATCTTTATTTTAGAGAACTTAGCAATTACACTAATCTCAAAACACAAACATCCACGATGTTATTATGACTAATATGAATCACTACCATGTTTATATTCTGTTGTGTAGTGATGGTAGCTATTATACCGGAATAACTAATAATATTGAACGACGGCTCATCGAACATCAGTCAGGAGAAAATATAAACTGTTATACATTTAAAAGAAGACCTGTAAAGCTTGTTTTTAACGAAGTTTTCAATGATGTGAACCAGGCGATAGCCTTTGAAAAACAAGTAAAAGGTTGGCGACGATCAAAAAAAGAGGCCATCATAAACGGCGACTGGGATTTATTACCAGAGCTATCAAAATCAAGGGGTAGTAATTAGTAAAAGAGTTTATGCTACACGACTAAGTAAGCAAAGCGGGCAAAGGCCTCTGCGCACATCCTTCGACAGGCTCAGGATGACAGGCCCGTATTTCAAATACAACAGAAAATGATGTCGTAAAAAGAGCTGTCATGGTGAGCCTCTCGAACCATAACGGACAAAGGCCACTCCGCACGACCCTTCGACAGGCTCGGGGTGACAAGCCTGTATTTCAAATGCAACAGAAAATGACGTCGTAAAAAGGCTGTCATGGTGAGCCTGTCGAACCATAGCGGGCAAAGGCCTCTCCGCGCGACCCTTCGACAGGCTCAGGGTGACAGGCCTCCTTTTATTAATGCTAAGCCGTCTTCTGTGCTGCCAGTTTCTTTAGCTCATCCTTGGTTTTGGCAAACCAAACTTTATTGGCTTTGCGTTCCATAGCGCTTAGCTGGCGTTCTTCGTTCAGGATATCGGCAAAAACCTGGTAGGCATCGTCGGGGCGGTTTTGCCTTATCAGGAACAATCCGTATTGATAGCGGGGCTCAAAGTACGAGTAGCGGCCCTTCATCGCCTTAAATTCCTTTTCGGCTAAATCAACCTGTCCCGTGTTTTCCAGGGCTTCTGCATACTTCATATGCGCTTTTGAGCGGGCAAACTGGGGTAGTTTATAAATTTTCTGCGCTATCGGGATAATCTCCTGGTAACGCTGTTGCTCGTAATAGGCAATAATTAACTGGGCAAGTACATGTTCATTCTCGGCAAAGGCCCCCGTTAGGCTGGCCTGGTATATCTCAACAGCTTTATCGGTAAAACCTGCCTCCAGGTACGCATCGGCCAGCTTTACTTTGTTTGCAAAGGTATCTGTAAAGCGCAGTTCATCCTCCAGCCGTTTTAGTTTTACGCCGGGGTTAAGTACTGCGCCCACATCCACTTTAGGCATGCGGATGGCATGGCGGTTGGTTAAAATTTCTTTATAAATATAATAAAGGCAACCTACAACAGGGATAACAATAAGTATCCAAAGCCATTGTTGTTGGGTACCCCTGCGCAGGCAATGAATAATACAAAAGGCTTCTAAAATAAGTACCAAATAATAATAGCTGCCGCCGCCAAAAAGCATATTCATATTGCAAAAGGTATTAGAGTTGTAGTTATCATCAAAAATAAAAAATTACAGCGTTCTGTTTAACTTTTTTGAACTAAAATAAAGCTTTCGGGACTTTTGAATTGGTTAGGCAAATAGTGTATTGGGATATCACGCCTACCATTCCTCGCGCCACTCTTCAGTCACGTCGCCATCATAGAACAATCCGGCTGCTTCGGCTGCCTTTTGGATAAATTCGGCCAGGTCTTCGCGCTCCGTGGTTTCAATAAAGTAATCATGATCAATATTCAGCTGGTCAAAGCCTTTTACAACGGCTTCAATGGCTTTCCAGATAGTTCGTTCATTAGTAGCGCCCTGTAAGGCGGCAATATAATTATCCAGCAATACATCGGCTGCAGTAATGGCCTCTTCGGTAAAAAATTCGCTGCCGTCATCTAAGTGCGCTTTCCAACCTACTGTCGGCCTTTGGGTTTTTATCGGTTCCATAAGGTTTTGTGGATTTATATGGCCTAAGATAGTTTAATGACAGTGCATTTGCAAAACCTAATAAAGACATGAAGTACAGGGGGTTGAAAGAGGTCCGTTTCAGTGCGCATCGGGAATTTCTACTTTCCCAACTTTAACCTGTTGCTTTTTTTTGATAGTGAGGATAACCAGCGGAATACAGCAGGCATTTAAAATGGCCAGCAGCAAAAACGCGTCCATATAGCTCAGCAAGAAGGTTTGCCTTACCACCAGCCTTTCAAGGGCCTCAATAGATTGGGCAAGGGCGTGCAGGTAGTTGGCACCATGCGCCATAAAATTGCTGATGTATGATTGTTGCCGGTGTATAGTTAAATCGTCGGCAGCGGTTACGTGGGTTATCAGGGCCATCCGGTTGGCGGCTTCGCGGTGGGCAATATAGGTATTGGTGAGGGCGATGCCAAAAGAACCGCCCATTTGCCGCATCATGTTATTTAAAGCAGCCCCCTGGGGTATGTCGGCAGGTTTAAGCTCCGACACTGCCAGGGCGGTAAGCGGTACAATCAGTAAAGCAGCACCCAGGCCCCTGAAAATAAGCGGCAGCAGGAAATTGGCGTCGCCGGATTGCAGGCTATTGCGCGACATGAGGTAGCCAAACGCAGCAGTTAACCCAAACCCGCAAATAATCAAATACTGCGGCCGGATGCCGCTCTGGATCATCTTACCTAAAAAAGGCGAGATCATGGCAGCCATTAACGTTCCCGGCAACAGGATGGTACCGGTCTGGAAAGCAGTATAGCCAATAATGCGCTGTGTATACAACGGAAAAACAAATAGGGCACTTAGCAGTCCAAAGCCCAGCACAAATGTCATGACGGCCGAAATAGCAAGCGTACTGCTTTTAAGCACCCGGAGGTTAATAACCGGGTTATCGATAACCAGCTGCCGCCATATTAGCAGGAACAGGCTAATAAAGGCAATAACGCTTAAGGCGATGATATAGTTGGCGGCAAACCAATCGTCGGTTTGGCCTCGCTCTAAAACTACCTGTAAAGCGCCGATGCCAATTACCAATAATATAATGCCCCACCAGTCGATAGCCTTTTGAACGGCCGGCCTGGGCGTTTCCTTGATGAAAATATAGGATAGGAATGCTGCCGCCAGACCTATTGGGATGTTAACATAAAAAATCCACTGCCATTGGTAATTATCAACAATAAAACCACCCAGCACCGGGCCTATAGAAGGACCGATAATAATACCCAGGCTAAAAATACCGCTGGCGATAGGCCTGTCTTTAACAGAGAAAGTATCAAACAGGATAGATTGCGAGGTAGATAGCAACGCCCCGCCACCTATGCCCTGCAAAAACCTAAAGATAACCAACTCCCATAAGTTGGTAGAGAAACCGCACATAACCGATGCAGCCGTAAACAACAGTATCGACCCGATATAGTACTGTTTACGGCCAAATGTTTGCGCCAGGAAACTGGTCATGGGAATGATAATAACGTTGGCGATAGCATAGGAGGTGATAACCCATGCGGTATCCTCAAGGGTGGAGCCAAGGTTACCGCTCATGGTATTAATTGATACGTTCACAATAGTCGAATCAATAAGTTCGATGATTGTTGATGTGATAATGGTGATAACGATGATCCATTTTCTGAAACCGGTTTCCATACGTCATTTTTTTTGAAACAAAAGTAGATGCAGCTTGCAAAAACGGGCTTATAGAATTCAATCAGATAATTATAAAATTCAAATACACACCGAATCCATTTATAGCTAAACACAAACAATCTTACTTTAAATTGACAAAACAAGCACAAATAGAAAACCATGTAAGCTATAAAAATCAAACAGAAATTTGCAATAATAAAGGCAACGCTTTAGCTTTACATATGCTTACAGAAACCCTGCAGGAATTTTACCAGCGCCACCCCGACGGAACCAACAACCCTTTTAGCATGAACAATGCCGGGCAGGGGCATTTCAACGTTTTTTTGCGCAGGGGCTGCGTTAAACGATCTCCGTTTGGGCGGCGGGATTTTTATAAGATAGCCCTGGTAATAGGCACCGGCATTATGCATTACACCGATAACCATGTTATTATTGACAAACCGGCACTGGTATTTTCAGGACCGTTGGTACCATCGTCATGGGAGCAAAACTCCCTGGAGCAAACAGGCTGGTTTTGCCTGTTTACCGAGGCCTTTATCGAATCGCACGAGCATCAACATGCCATCCGAAATTTCCCGTTGTTTAGGCCCGATACCAACCACATTCTTTTTTTGGACGATGCGCAACTTGCCTTTCTATCGGCTGTACTTAACAAAATGATGCAGGAGATGGATTCCGACTATCCAAATAAATACGATTTATTGCGCAGCTACCTTCAAATTATGCTGCATGAAGCTTTGAAGATACAGCCACCACAAACTGCCGAAAAAAACATCAGTGGGGCTGCAAGGATAACCAGCTTATTCCTGGAGCACCTGGAGCGCCAGTTTCCTATTGATTCGCCGGGGCAGTACCTTAAACTGAAAACAGCCAACGATTTTGCCCAAAACCTGGCCGTGCATGTAAATCATTTAAACCGATCTGTAAAAGAGATAACCGGCAAAACAACTACCCATCACATTAGCGACAGGATTTTGAAAGAAGCCCATGCCCTGCTGAAGCACACCGACTGGACCATCGCCCAAATTGCCAATGGCCTTGGCTTTGAAGAACCTGCCTATTTTACCAACTTTTTCAAGAAACACACGGGGGCGTCGCCGGGCGTATCCAGGGCTTTGATTGTTTAATTATATTTTATTGGTAACAAAATGAGCTGGTTAGAGTCATAGGTATATTAATACAAATTACTGCAACCTGCGAGTTTTGCCGAATTATTATTAAAAATTAACCCATTAATAACACCTATCATGGCCACAAAAGAATCGTTCTCTATAAACGGAGACATCCTGCTTAAAAAAGTAAAAGACCTGATTGCCGAAGGCAACATCAGAAAAATAACCATAACCGATCATTCAGGCAAAGAACTGATGACTTTCCCTTTGGCAGTAGGCCTTGTGGGCATTTTCCTGGCACCTGTATTGGCGGCAGTTGGCGCAGTAGCCGCGTTAGTTGGCGAGTGTACCATTACTGTTGAACGGGAAGAACCTAAAGAAGCGGAAGAAAAAAAAGAAATATAAAATAACTACCTTAATTTGGCGACGAAAAAATTTCGTCGCCAAATTAAGGTAACAACTTCAGTATCGATTATATTGAAACATATTTGTTTCAACTCGGGCGACACGTTATAATCTATTTGATATTACCGGTACTTTTAAGCGCCCAATACACCAGCACCGGCTGAAAAAACAGCCTTATAAACCGTTTACCATCAGTATCTAATCCAAAGGCGCTTCGTTTGTTTACATATTGCGAGATATTACCGGGGAATATAGCGGTAAAAAAGGCGGCCGCTATTTTACCTGTAGTTGCCTTGTATTTTTCGGGGGCCAGCACCAATGCACTTCCTAATGTTATTTCGGCAATGCCGGAGTATACCACGGTATCGTCTATGTTTAATGGCACCCAATCGGGTACTTGCGCCTTAAAATCTTTACGGGCAAATGTAAGATGGCTGATGCCGGCAAATATTAAACCGGCCCCTAATAATAACCGGGCGGCTGTTTTTATGTTTTCGTCTTTCACGGCAGTTTATTTACAATTTGGTTTAACGATACAAATACCATTCCATCTATAAAATATTACCGGCTGGTAATTGCTGTAGCAGCAAAAAGCAATCTTTATCTGCCCGTTGAATCGAATTCGTCAAAAGTCATTTTAACTTGACAGTTTGACGTTAAATCTGTTTATACAATGGCCTTCACTCCCGGCACCTTAACTAACACAGCCGCCAGCAAAAATGAACCAACAACAGCGCCAGGTGCAACAACTAACAATTTAAAGGCAGGATCGACAGCCCATGGTTTCAGCAACACCGATAACGAGATCAATACCAGCGGGTGAAAAATATAAACGCAAAAAGTTAAGCGCGAGAGCTTTTTAAAAAAAGCGGATTGATTGTTCCATCTTTGGCGGGCTATACCCAACAGGGCAACGATGAAAAAAATACCTATAAATTGTTCCCAAAAGGCATACATTAATGACTGCCAGTTGCCATGCCCATTGAGGGTTTCGATAGGGCTTTTGCTGATAGTTACCACGGCGTACAATACCGGAAATAATACTACTATCATGACCAACGCCATTATGGCAAAACTTTTACCCAATTGATAATTTACATTATTAAGCCATCTCCCCCTTGAAGCTATAATACCCAAAGCAAATAAAGCCACATACTGCGCAAAATGCCCCAACTGAAAACCAACCGGTTTCAAGATCCAGCCGACGGGAAAAAGCCATCGCACAAAGTAGCTGGCAAGTGCCAGCACCGTGGTAAATAAAATAATCTTCCAGCCACCCGGTGGCATTGGTTTTACTATACCTGGCTTTTTATCAAACCACAATCTTACTACTACATACAACACGCTGAATAACAATAAAGCCGCCACAAACCACAGCACCCCAAAATTTATCCAGGGATGAAAGCCGCCCAAAAATTGCAGATAGGTAATGTTATTCCCCTGGGCAAATCTATAAACAAGGTAACTTAAAACCGGCGAAAGTATAAACGAATAAAATATCAGCGGGATACCAAGACGTTTCAATCTATCGCCCAAAAACTTCAGAGCGCCCTTTTTATTATATGACGACTCAGTAAAGTATGCCGAAAGGAAAAAGAAGAAGCCCATGAAAAACGCCTGGTTGGTGGCTACAAACAAAGTCATGGGGATAAGTGCAGCCTTAAGCGTGGTCTTTTCGGTAAGATACCAGCCTCCGGGCGCTCCATACGTAATAAATGCATGATGCATGATCACCAATACGGTAAGCACTACCTTTAAATTATCTACATAGCCTATTTTGGGGCTGTTGCTATTTGCTGACGCAGGGATACCGGTTTCTGTTTGCATAAAGCTGTCGATAAATTATATTGTGAAACAGACGGCAATTTTGCCCCCTTGTTACAGCACGCTGCAAAATTATCTGCCTTTATTTTTTTATCTGAATGGCTAATAGTGCACTTTTGCCATCGTAATAAGCATCACAACTACCAACGTTTATCCCCATGCAAATAAGGCCGGCTACAAAACAGGATTACAACTCAATTTGGGAAATATTCTCGAACGTTATACAAAGCGGCGATACTTATGCTTTTGACCCGGAAACCCCGAAGGCCGATTTAGACAAATATTGGTTTGGCAACGCTATTGAAACTTTTGTTGCCGAAGAAGATGGCAAAATATTGGGCACCTATATATTAAAACCCAACCAGCCGGGCCTGGGCAGCCACATTGCCAATTGTGGCTACATGGTTCATCCGGATACCCGCGGCAAAGGCATTGGCAGTTTGTTATGCCTGCACTCTATCGACATAGCTAAAGAACAAGGTTACCGGGGCATGCAATTTAACTTTGTGGTTTCAACTAACCAAAAAGCTGTTAAGCTTTGGCAAAAACACGGTTTCGCCATCATTGGAACTACTCCCGGCGGGTTCAGGCACCGTCAACTGGGCTTTGTAGATACCTATATCATGTACAGAAACCTGTAAGTTAAACTTATTGCTTTCCTAAAACGGGTGTCGAAGTGCTCAGGTTGGTATTTCTTTTATCTGCCGGAATCTTTAAAAACGCTTTGTAACTGGTATCCAGATAACTAACAAGGTTAAAAGCAGCACTAAAATAGTATTTTGTTGACGGGGTATACAGGATCAGAAAATCATCCATATCCTTTCCCTTTAGGGGCAGGTACTTGGCCATATTTTCGGCATTAAAAACCTTTGCTATTTCATCCTGTTGCTGTTGGTTTTTTAAAAAGGCGGCTTGTTTAGCTTTTCGTTTTTCGTCCTTTTTAAAATAGTGTAATCTTATAGCAACGCCCCCTTTATAATATTGAGGATATTTTTCATCGGGCTGGTAAACCACCGTTTGATTATGATAATCTGGCGACTGGAACGAGCCTGTGTGCTTGGCTTCGGTTGCAGTAACATCAACCTGTTTAAGCATATTATGTTCCGGTACCAGGAAAATTTCCATTGGTTTATTGTCGGTTAATAGCACGGTATCTGCCCGGTAAAAACTGCCGCTGAATACCAACACCTCTCCCATTTTACCTCCGATGGTAAATGAGCCGCCTGTATCTGTTATGAAAACTTTATGAGTGGCCTGGTTTTCAATTCTGATGCCTTGTAGCGTTACACGCGTTTTATTTTCAAATACAACCCCGGTTTGAATAGTTTGCCCAATGGCCAATGCCGGAATTACGCCGCCCAGTAGTAATAAAAGTAGATGTTTAAGCATGTTTAAAAATAAGCATAAATCCTATCTGTAACTGCAACGAAATTGCATTTTAACTAAAATTAACATTTAACTATAAATACGTATACCTCAGATACTTAAAAGTCATTTTATTGAAAAAAGATAATTTTTAAACTAACTTTTAATTTAAAAAAGTAATTATATTTGATTCCAGTTTTTAAACCAAGTCCCTCTTTACTTTGATTTTGAATACGCAGTTACAAACTTCCGGAACCTTTGCTGAGGGCAAGTCATTAGCTGTTCATAATCTGTATAATAACTACGCAGCCATGCTATTGGGCTATATATTTGAGGTTGTAAAAAACCGATCGGAAGCCGAGCAATACCTCATTGCTGTTTTTACCGATGCCCAAAGCCAGATTGACGAATTTTATAAACCGGGTGTAAATGCGTTTTGCCGCCTGCAGCTGATGGCCCGTAAAAAGCTGGCAGATTTTTTTTTAAGTATCGGGGAATGTAACATTGGTGGCAGCCAACACCAGCAGCCGTTTACAGGTAAAAATAAGTTTATCCAACAGATGGATACCCAACAACAATTTGTTTTTTGTGGGTTGCACTGGCATGGCAAAACGATTGGTAAAGTTGCAGCAGAATTAAACAAGACTGAAAACGACATCAGAAAAATATTGAAGGAGTGTTTTACGATTATCAGGAACAGTAAATGAGGATTGAGGATTACATAGAGAGCGGAATACTGGAAACCTTTGTAATGGGTGCTGCATCTGACGATGAGGTTAAGGAACTGATGTACATGAAAGCCATGTTCCCCGAGGTTAATGAAGCCTTGCTACAACTGGAACTGGATATGGAGCGTATAGCTCAAAACATGGCCATTACGCCTCCGGCTGATACCTGGAATAAAATAGAGCAGGAAATAAGCGATATTATTTTACGCGAAGCCACCCAACCCGAAAAATACGCCAGGCAAAGTAGTGAAGAGAAATTCGATGGCAACAAAAATTACAACAACAAACATCATTATATAGAAGTAGAAGCCGAATCGAGTCACATAAAAATACACAAAAACTGGAAATGGGTTTTTGCAGCAGTTTTTGTATTGGGCAAGATATTTTTAGGCTGCGCTATTTATTTTTATTTGGAGAACAGGCAGGCACAACAACAAATACAAGAGTTGAAAACCGAGCTTAAACAAGTGAAAAAATAATACCAACTTGCTGGTATATGATGATGTTGGCTAATGTAATATATTTGACCTCCTTACCTTTATTATGGACCAGCTTATTAATGCTAACTCATTTGAGTACAAGTACGAACGACTTGCAAGCTCAGAACTTATCGCGATTATCCGCAATTCAAGAAACTTTCAGCCTCTTGCTGTCGAAACGGCGTACATCGAACTTCAGCGCAGGGACTTGCCCCCCGAACAGTTTAAAGAAGTAAATGACGAATTTAACCTTTACCTGAAGCGTAAAGTTACCAAACAAACACAGGAGCTAAATTTGCCAAAGCCTGAGCAAGCAAAAAAAGCCCCCTTAAATCAGCAGTTCTTTTCGGCAAAACGGGTAATCGGCATCGTTTCGTTAACCGTTTTAGCCGTGTATTTTATTACGCTTGCCCAGGGCGACACCGCCGTTTTACGCATGATTACCGAATCCAGCTCGTACCGCCCGTCTTTTTTGTTTGTAGTAATACCTTATTTAATGTTGCCATTGGGTGCCATTGGTTTTGGTTTGAGAAAACAATTAGGATGGATAATGCTGTCATGGGCCGTAATGTATAACGCGCTCAAACAGGCCTTTTTTTTAAAAAAGGACCTTGATATTAAATTAAACGACCGTTATACCGATATCATATCAACAGACGAAGTTATCCGTAACGCCATTGTTATCGGTTTTTTTGTACTGATATCTGTAATAGTCTGTCTGCCCGGAATCCGTGCCAAAATGAAAACCGGCATACTAACCATGGTGTTAACCATAGTTGCGGCAATTGGCTTTTTAGCATTGCAGGTGATGAAAGTTATTTAGTTTGGTGGAATTAAACACAAATGGCGCATCGAAGGGTGCGCCATTTGTGTTTACATGGATGTTGATTTAAATTTCTTAGCCCTTGAAGCTACTGTGTGTACACATCTTTCAGATTCTTATTATTAATAAACCGATGTCATTTCGAACGAACCGGAGGTGGATTTAAACAGCAGGGTGAGGAGAAATCTTTAACGATTTGCATCAACACAAACATATCGGAATGCGGGGCGTACAAGATTTCTCTTTCGCGCCCCGCTTTTTCCCACTCAAGCGCTATCGAAATGACATTCATATTAAAAAGATATGTCACACACAGTAGGCTTTTGAAGCGACATGCCGGTTTACCAACCACTCACTACTCACCACTCACTTTTCCGCCACTCACTGCTCCGCCTTCTTCATTGGCTTTTTGCAGTTTTTTAAGCATTTCGCTGCCAATTAAGGCATCTATAATACCGTTGCCACCGCCTTCTTTGCCGCTTACCATTATTTCTGGTACCAGTTTAATACCATTGCTGGCAAGGGCTTCGGCTACACGCACAATGGCATATTGCTCGGTACCCATGGCTTCGGTTTTTTGTTTGGTAACTTCGGCTTCGGCCATACCTATGGCTTTAATTTTAGCACCTTCGGCCAAACCATTCACTTCGGTGGCGTTTGCATCAGCTTTGGCGTTCACGGTTTTGGCTTCGGCATCGGCCTTGGCAATCGTGATCCTAACTTCGGCATCCGCTTTGGCGTTAATGGTTTTGGCTTCGGCCTCACCACGCGATGCAGCAACTCTTGACGCAGCCATCTGTGTATTTATCTCAACCTGGCGGGTCGATTTTACAACCTCTGGCTGCATATCGGCACCGGCACGGGCGCTTTCAAATTCCTTACGTTCAATTTGCGCGTGGCGTTGTATTTCGTAAGTTACTTTTTCCTGTTCGGCTATTTTACGGTCGGTTAAGGTTTTCATCAAAGCAGCTGGTGGCACTATATCGCCAATCAGGGTATCTACACCTATTACATTGTAACTTTGCAACACGGTGCTTATGTGTTCTTTAGCATCGTTTTGCCTTTCAATACGGTTGGCTAAAAAGCCGATAACATCACTCCGTTGGGCCGAGTTACGGAAATAGTTGGCAATGGTAGGCTCCAATACCTGCGATACCAGGTTTTTCATTTTACCAAAACGGGCTATCACTTTTGGCGCTTCGTTACGCGGAACGTGTATAATTTGTGACACATCCAGGTTGAATGTAAAACCATCTGATGACCTTACCGTAATAGTACACAGGTTTTTATCAAGCTCATGTGCTTCGGTACGGCTATCGGCCCAGTTTAGCACGATGTTGGTGGTAGGCACAATTTCAACCGCATGGGTATAAATGTTCACCGGATGTTTACCAGGGTCAAGCGGTTCGTCCCAAACGCCTTTTTCGTTACGTTTTACAATATTACCATGTTTAAAGGCATCACCGCTGGTATCCTTACCTTCGGGGCCTACAAAGGAGTTAACAACGCCTACATAACCAATGGGTATGTATATCATATCTACCTGCTCTACAATTACAAACCAGGGGTTAAGGTAATAAGTACCGGCCAGGATAACATCCTCCTGCAAGCCCTTGCGGCCGCCTGCATTAATGAACGCTATTGGGTCCTGGTAGTTTTTATGTCCATCAACCGAGTAACCGGCAATCTCGCCTTTTGCCAGGGGCTCACCATCCAGCGTGGTAATAATACCTACTTTGTTTTCCTGTATCTGGGTAATAGGCACCGTTACGATCTCGAACAAGAAAGTATTGATACGGTAACTACCCGGCGTAAGGAAAGCCGCCTGCGGGCCTTTTTGGCCATTGTTGTCAAGGAATGCAATAGCATCCTGGAACTTATCACAGTTTACCGGTTTACCCAGCACACGGCCTGTATCAAAGGATGCACCGTCCTTTGCTTTTACCAGCCCGAGTTTGTTTTGCTCAATAATGGTAAAGGGCTCCATGGTAATACCATACTGCCAGGGCCACATACCCCAGTACAAGCCCGGCGCAAGCGCTTTGGCCTGCATACCGGCCTCGCCATTAGTGGCAATAATCCTGCCATCGGGCAACCGCGACTTACCCGATAGAGTAAACTTTTTAACCACCAGGCCAATACGGTCGTCAGGGACGATCACCATCCCAAAGAATACGCGTAAAACAAATTTGTACAGCACCAATAATAAAATTACGGGCACGGCATAAAAAAGCATAACAATTGATTTGTCCATTTTTTTAAGATTTAGAATTTAATTTTTTTTTGATTTTTTTAACGGAACCCTTAAGGTGCGGGCCCTCACAATACTAATTAGCATACCTTTTGGAAGGGAGTCCTTGGCTATTTAGTGTCATTTAGACAGTTACGGTTATAGGTTGTTACAACAATTTTAAAAAATATTTTTGGATTTGGGAATTCGGATGTTCGATTTCGGATTTGGCAGGATTTCCCTATCTAATCAATTCCTCAGCGGTCATTTTAAAACCCGCCTTAAAATTGACGGTTGCGATACCTTCTGATATCCCCAGCTTACGTTTTGGCTTGATAAATTGCGATGCAGAAAGGAAATAGCCAATAATTTGCGTGTTATTTCTATCGGCAATTGCAAAACTCAGTCCATCTTTAACTTTCTTTAATATCTCCGCAAAATGAGTTTTCAACTCGTCTACAGTAATTGTTTCTATGTCTGGTTTCATGTTATAATAATACATTTTACTTGTCAGGTTATCAAGCGAATATCCCCGTGATACTTTAAATAATTGTAAACAAATTTCAATCTCCATGAGTTAAGATAGTAACGTTACTAAAACCTCACTATCATGGCAACATCATCATATAGCAAAACCGGACGCAAAAAGGCTGAAGTCAACGCTGCTAAACCTGCGGGCGAAGAATTGAAAACCGACTTCCCTATGAGCGAAAAGGACGAGGTAAAAAAAGCCGAAGAACGAATGAAAAAACAAGCGAAGGGCAAATAATTTTCTGTTTATTTTGGAAGCAATTTTATAGCTTAGGCAAACAATTATCCCCCATCATGATTAAACATAGCTTTTTATTGTTTGCTGTTATATTGCTGTTCATCACCGCGTGCAAGCCGTCGGTTTCGGTTACCACCCTTACCGGTAAATGGAAATATGTAAAGGTAGAGCACCCCAATGCCAGCCCTCCGGATACGATGAAAAAGGCCGATTTGGATGAAGTGGCACCATACATTCAATTTACGCCCGAAATGAAGTTTTTGATTGTGTGGGGTGGTAAGTTTTTAGCGCATGGCACCTTTACGCTTAATGGCGGCAACATGAACATGACCGAAAAATTAGAAGATGGTAAAACACGCAGCTATGTTTTCACCGTATCGGAACTTACGGAAAACAAGATAATTTTTGAAACTATCGGTGTTGATGGATCAAAGGTAACTGCGTTAAGGGCGAGTAAATTCTGAGGTCAGTTGCCTGTGGCGAGAGGCGTGGTTCGGCTTGTGTGCGGGAGGTTCGGAATACCTGAAAATCATTGAATCTTTATTCAAAAATTTTTCTTCAAAAAAGGTGATATATCTTCCCTAACTTGCACATAGTAATAAACAGTAAACAATGGATACAGTTAAATTACAGGAGCAGGCGCAGCAAAGGCAGGAGCTTTTTGTAGGGCTATATAAACAGGTATTCCCTGCTGTGGCAAAGTACGTGGCCCGCTGCGGGGGCTCATTTGATGAGGCTAAAGATGTTTTCCAGGATGCCTTATTAAGCTATTACGAAAAAACAGCAGAGGTCGGGTTATCGGTTAACAATAGCGACGGAGCTTATATTTACGGTACCGCCCGGTATCTGTGGATAAAACGTTATAAAGAAGGCGGCCAAACCTCGCCGTTAAATGAAGCTCTTATAGTTAACACTGCGGAAGAAAACATCAGTTTACCAGATGGTAACAAACTGCTCTACTTTTTGGAATCTGCCGGCAAGCGCTGTATGGAACTGCTCCGCTCGTTTTATTACGACAAACTGCCGATGACCCAGGTTGCCGAAACATTTGGCTTCTCGGGTGTACGTTCGGCAACCGTGCAAAAATATAAGTGCATAGAAAAAGTAAGGGAAACAGTTAAACAAAAAGCACTAACCTATGAGGACTTCCTTAAATAACGTAGCCCGGATAGAAGCACACCTGCTTGGCAGCCAAAAGCCCACGGATGCTTTACTGTTTGAAGCCATGCTGTTGCTGGATGATAGCCTGCATGTTGATGTATCTGCCCAAAAACAAGTATATAGCCTGGTACAGCAATACAGCCGCAAACAATTAAAACAAGAGATAGAGGCGGCTCATGAGCAACTATTCAACCAGCCCGAACATCTGAGTTTCAAACAGAAAATAACCCGGTTATTTTTTAAGTTTTAAGTCGGAAATTCTAAGTCTTAAGCCCGGAGTCTTGATAGACAAAAAACAGGACTTATGACTTAAAACTCACTACTCACCACTCACTACTTCAAACCATGAATATTGATAAACAGGAATTCCGCAAATACGCGGTCATGCACCATGCTATTGCCGGTTCGCTGGTAGACAGCTACATCTCAGGAGTCGAAAAAAGCGCCTTGCCAACGGCCATGACGCCCTATATTACAGAAGAGCGCGAAATGCGCGTAGCCCAGATGGACGTATTCTCGCGCCTCATGATGGACCGCATCATTTTTATGGGCCAGGCCGTTGACGATAACGTAGCCAACATTATCCAGGCGCAACTGCTTTTTCTGCAGTCTACCGATGCTAAAAAGGATATCCAGATGTACATTAACTCGCCCGGTGGCTCGGTATACGCCGGCCTGGGTATTTACGACACCATGCACTTCATCAGCCCTGATGTGGCTACCATTTGTACAGGCATTGCCTTATCCATGGGCGCGATATTGTTATGCGGCGGCGCGGCCGGCAAAAGGGCTGCCTTAAAACATTCGCGCGTAATGCTGCATCAACCATCAGGAGGGGCGCAGGGCATGGCATCAGATATCCAGATAGCAGCACAACAGATATTGCTAATGAAACAGGAATTGTATGAAATAGTTGCTAAACACAGCGGCCAGCCTTACGAAAAAGTTTACCAGGTATCTGACAGGGACTATTGGATGATAGCCGCCGAAGCCAAAGAATTTGGGATAATTGATGAGGTGCTGATGTAGGCAGATGTGCAGATTTCAAATTTCAGATGTGCAGATGGGGGGCAGATCTTAGATCGGTGGCAATGTTGAGTTGTAAAAAGGGTTGTCATGGTGAGCCTGTCGAACCATAGCGGGCGAAGGTCTGTCCACGCGAGTCTTCGACAGGCTCAGACTCGCAGGCCTCTTCCTTCGAAAAACTTTCAATGCGCCGCCACTGCCGCACCGGCCACTGCTTCCACCTTATTCTTAATAAACCGCTTTCCTACAAATAATACTACAAAAGCCACAACCGAGGATGCTGCCATTACACCGGCCATTGGCAACGTGCCCTGGTTTTGAATAAGTGTGATGCCGTATGATGCAAGCGCACCTATCGCCATTTGCAGCGCGCCCATTAAAGCCGATGCCGAGCCTGCGTTTTTGGTAAATGGCGCCAACGACAAGGCAGATGCATTCGGGCTTGAAATGCCTACACAGCACAAAACACCAAATATCATAACTATTGTACCAGCCATACCAAACCAGCCATTTAACGATCCGGTTAAAAATATCGCCGAAATTAGAACCAGGCAAACCACGGTAACATTTATAATTCGCTCGCTTTTATAATACCTAACCAACAGGCTGTTTACCTGGCTTGCTCCAATAAAGCCAATAGATAGGCCGCCAAAAACCCATCCGAACGCACCTTTGCTTACCTTAAAAATACCGATAAAAACAAGCGATGACGATGCTACATAGGTAAACAAACCGGCGAATATAAAAGCGCCGCTTACTGCGTAAGTAAAAAATTGAGGCTCTTTTATAACAGCCCAAAAGTTAGTGATTATGGGTACAGGCTTAAGCGAATAAGTAGGATCGGGTTTGTAACTCTCGGGCAGGAAGAAAAACACGGCAATAAATATCAGTACAGCAATCACAGTAAGTACTAAAAATATCGCCTGCCATTCAAAATGGTTAACTATAGCGGTGCCCGCGGTTGGTGCAAGCATGGGCGAGGCGCCCAACACCAGTATAAGCAGGGCAAATACCTTGGCATTATCTTTTACCGGGAATAGATCGCGCACCATGGTCATTGCTGCTACGGTTGCAGCACAGCCTCCGATGGCCTCAAAAAAGCGCATTCCCACAAGCATCGGTAGTGATGTCGAAAAAAAACATCCTACCGAAGCAACGATGTATAAAACGAGTCCGAAATAAAGGGGGCGTTTGCGTCCAAACCTGTCAAGTAACGGCCCATATAATAGCTGACCAGCCGATATACCGATAAAAAAGCTCGACATCGTCAGCGTCATCTGCTCAGGGCTGGTATGTAAATACGCGGCAATGGTATCAAAAGCCGGCAAATACATATCTATTGAAAATGGCGCCAGCGCTGTTAGCGAACCTAATATAAGGATAAGGAAGAAGTATCTTTTTTTAGTCATGTAATTTTGCGGTCAATAGTCGATAAACCATTGTTTATGGATTTTGTTAATCAGAAACCTGTGGACAAAGATAGTACTAACAACAGATAATGGTTGCCATGGCATCATTAAAGGTGCTTTTATTACCATAGGATAACATCATAAATTATCAACCAGAGATTACCTGTCTGCTAAGACCATCACTATGGTCTATAGACCATTGATCATAGACGCCTCAACTAAAACGTCTCGCCCAAATTCAGATTAATTGACGAATAGTTACGGCTTACACCATAATCAAGGCTAATATTAGTACCAGATTTTTTATTGAACTTAAACCTAAGGCCGGTGCCCCCCGCGGGATGCCAATAGGTAAATTTATAGGCATCTGGTTCGGTTACCGAGTTCACGTTGGCAAATAAAACAAAACCCAGCAAGCCGTTGCGGGTAATATCGCGGCGGTATTCGGTTTCAAAATAAGCCAGTCGTTGGCCGCGGTAACGGTTTTGTTGAAATCCCCTGCCCGACCGCTGGTACGGCTCCCAGCCTAAACTGGGCAGGTTTAAATAAGGAGTGCCTGGCGTAAGCGATGTCCAGTAATACGTCCAGAATGCCAATACATTTTTGGGGCCCGAATTAGTTAACGAAACATACTTACGCAAATCGATGTATAACGATTGCCAATTGGTATGGCTTCCCAGCACTTTAGTATTAAACCGGTACGACACGTTAGCATAAACCCCGGGCAAAGGGTCAATTGAGTTTCTGCGTGTATCATATAACAAATTCAGGGTGGCTCCCGATGAAAATGCATCCTGGCCAGTTGCGGTACCATACTTGTACTTGGTAAAATCGCGCAGGGTTTGTTCACCCTGGCTATCTATATCGGCATAATAATCAAGATTATACCCCACGCCGGCATAAAAATAAGGCTTTATTCTTTTTAGCACAGTTTGGTAAAGGCGTATGTAATTATAATCAACCAAAAATTTGTCGTGGTTGTTCATATTGCCCCCAAGGCCCCAGGTATATTGGGGGTAAACCAGTAAACGAATATCGCCTATAACGTTCCACTGATTATCTTTAAGCCAAACACTTGAACGAATCGGCAAGCCGTACCGCCCTTTAAGGTTAAAATAAGGGGTAAATACAACGGTAGAAAGATTGGTAGTCTTTTGATCGCCCAGGTAAAAGCCTGCTGTAGTTGAGGTAAACAGTGCTCTGCCTCCGCTCCGGCCGTCAGATGTTGAGATAGGCAGAAAAGAGAAATAAAATTTCTTCTTCTCGGTAACCGATACCTTCCGTGGCTTAACATTAAATACCGACCGGAAAACATCTATCAAGTCCCGCTGCGGAATAGTATCCGTTGGCCTTCTTGCTGTATCGGCATTAGGCCTGCTGGTTTGTGCCATTATAGCAAAAGGTATTAAACAAAACAATAATGCTACAAACGTTTTACCCATTATTTATTCAACGTAATATGTACACCTGCTGTTTGGCATTGTTGCCTGTAAAACCAAACTTTTAACGAATAACCCGCCTTTAACGCATTTATTAAGCAAATTTTATTTTACACTTTGCTGATAATAGCACTCACTTAAGATAATAAAAAAAGCCCGCGGTTGTAGTTAAACCGGGGCTTTTAAATAAATTTAACTTTTTTTAACCTTTACTGGTACTTAACCGTAGTTACAGTAGTTGTTTTGCTGTATGGATGCGCGTGATGCCTTGGGTGAGCCCTTCGCCACGCAATACGGCGGGCACGCTCTTTTTTCTCCCTTGCACGGCGGGTTTCATTACCAATAATGTAGCCGCCACCGGCGCCTATAGCGCCGCCAATTAAAGCGCCGCCAACATTATGGCCTATCAGACCGCCTGCAACAGCCCCACCGGCACCACCTATTATAGCGCCCTTACCCTGGTCGCTTATTCCTTTTTTCTTTGTAGTTTGGGCCTGGGTGTTTTGCGCAAACGTTAACAACATCGCAAAAAACAGGCAGGCAAATATGATTAGCTTTTTCATGGTATAATGTATCTGATAAGTGTTAATAATTATCACCTATACAAATAACAGGCCAAGTATTCAGTTTGCAGTAAGCAGCGGGCAGTTTGCAGTAGTAAACTTACTATTTGAGTGGTAGCTTACAGTATTTAGTTTTGGGCGCGTATCCCTACGGGCCGGGCTATCCGCTCATACTGCACAGGCATTAGGCGCGAGGCCGGTATCCGCTTTTATCCCTTACGCAAGAGTTGTCTGAATCAGGATTTTCAGAATTAAAGAATTAACAGAATTTTAAACACGATTTAGTGATCGTAACAAGATTAACAGGATTTTTAAACTGCAATATTTAACATAATGCCAACTCACAACTCACAACTCACAACTCACAACTCACTTAAAAAATTCCATCACACTAGTCGAAAACTGTACCGTTTTTGAGGCAGCGTTATGATCGCCGGGTACATAGCCTAGCTGGGATGTGGGGATCATTTTATGCAGTTCTGTTTCCGATCCGCCGTCATGATCTTCTGTGCCGTTTATCAATAATACGGGTATTTTTACTTTAGCCAATTCCTGCGGACTTGTTGAAGGCTGGTATTTTTGTTGCAACGCCAATGCGGGTACATCAAAAGCCGGGTTACTATGAATATACTTTATCATTCCGTCTACATCATGAAAACTGGTATCGCCCATTAAGGCTTTATAGGCATGAACACGTCTCGGCCATTCGGGATTGGTGTAAGCATCACCCATACCGCCCATAACCAGTTTTTGCACCCGCTTATCCAGCACCAATAGGCGCGATGCGATGATAGACCCGCGCGAATAGCCTACCACATTGTATTTTTTGATGCCCAGGCTGCCCACCAAACCAATAATATCTTTAGCCTCGGCATCGTTGGCGTAACCGGCATCGGTATGTGGTTTGTCAGATCGTCCGTTACCCCGCTGGTCAAGTATAATCACCTTATAACCGGCTGCAAGCAAATCGGGGTAAAGATGGCCATTCTTCCAACCCTGGCCCGTGCCCGAAAACCCGTGGATAAGCACAACCGGGAAACCTTCACCTTTAATCTCGTAATAAATTTTTGTTCCATCGGCAGCAGTGTAAAAGCTCCCTGCGGTTTCCTGCGCAAAGCTGGTAAGGCCTATCGTCAGCATTATTACCAATAGCGTAATTGGTTTTACAATTCGTTTCATTGCGGGTAATTACCTTATAAACTGGTTAATAATTAATACCCCAGCCAACCCTGTTAACGAAACCAAAGTTTCCATTAACGACCATGACCTGATGGTATCTTTTATATTGATGTTAAAATACTCTTTAAACAACCAAAAACCCGAATCGTTAACATGCGAGAATGCCAGGCTGCCTGCACCTATCGAAAGCACCATTAAATTGGCATCAACGTGGCTTTTGGTCACCAGCTTTACCAAAATACCGGCTGCCGTAAGTCCGGCCACTGTTGCCGATCCTAAACTAACCCGAATGATGGCCGCTATTACCCAACCTAAAAGCAAAGGTGGCATGTTTAGCGTTTTTAACTGGTCGGCTATCTGGTCGCTTGCGCCACTGGTGGTCAAAACTTCGCTTAGAGCTCCCGAGCCGGCAATAATAAGCAGTATGAGCGCTATGTCTTTAACAGCATCGGTATAGTTTCCTGCCAGGCCGCTCATCTTTTTCCCTTGTTTAATACCTAATGTAAAAGTAGCCACGAGAAGGGCAATCAGCATTACGATAGATGGATCGCCAAGGAAGGCTATCAACTTTACCACAAACACGTTTTTGACACCCAGATAAGGAAATAAAGCCGAAAGCATTAGCAGTATTACAGGCAACAAAGCGGTAAAAAAGCTATTTAAAGCTCCGGGTAATTTTTCGGGCGGTAACTCGTCGGCCCTGAAAGTAGCTAATGGTTCGGAAGGTATTTTTTTTAAAAACCGGGCAAATAACGGGCCGGCAATAATAATGGCCGGTATCGCTATCATCAAACCATAAATAAAGGTTGTAGCCATATTTGCATGAAACATAGCTACCAATGCCGATGGCGAGGGATGTGGCGGTAAAAAGCCATGTGTAACGGATAAAGATGCCAGCATGGGCAAACCAATATAAACAGCCGGCAACTTATACTTATACACTACCGAAAATATAAGCGGCACCATCAATACAAACCCTATTCCGTAAAAAAGCGGAATGCCAATGATAAAACCGGCAGTAACTAAAGCCCATTGTATATGTTTTTCGCCAACTGCTTTAACCAGTACCTCGGCTATTTTTTGGGCAGCCCCGCTAACTGCCACAAGTTTGCCCAGCATAGCGCCCAGGCAAATAATGATGAGCAATTTGCCCATGATATCGCCCATACCTTTTTGTATCGAGGCCATTAACTTATTTATCGGGATGCCCAGTAGTAGTCCTGCAGCTATGGCAACAATAAGAAAGGCTACAAAGGGATTTACCTTGCCCCAGCTTACCAATAAAATAAGCAGGATAATACAAATTAGAATAATTGCTAATACCATTATATCAAACTGTTAATAGTTGGGCACTTAAGCCAACCCTTGCCCGACTAAAGTAACAACAATATTTGATTTTAAGCTTTTTACAGCCAAAAGCTTTTGGCATCATTTATTGATTTTATTTGGTCTCCCTATGTATTAACTATTTGTTAAAACCTCAAAAAACACAAGTAAGTTCTTTTTTTAAAAAAATGTTAATTAGAACAAAAATATTACTGAATCGTCATCCTTTTGTTCATTCCATTCTGCAAAAAATGTTTACTTTTGTTTGCTGACGTACCCGATAAATAATAGCCCCTACTACTGTTATCTCATAATTATTTCAACATAGTTAGCAACAGTTACTTAAATACATTTCGGCCTTTCAATTTTAATTTTTCATTATGTCAAAACGTATTTTAGTATTGGACGATAATCAGGACATTTTAGAAATTGTTCATGAAACACTCACGTATGAGCAATTTGAAGTGCGCAGTACATCAAATAGTGATGATGTATTACCAATAATAGCGGAATTCGGCCCCGACCTGGTTATATTGGATTATCGTGTTGCAGGTACAAACGGCGGCGAAATTTGCAAAAGCATCAAAGTTCACCCCCAATTTGGCAATATCCCTGTTATTATATTTTCGGCTTATTTAAGTAATGACGATCATCTTTTAAATTACGGTTGTGACGGCATTATCAATAAACCTTTTGACCTGATTGAACTTGTAGAGAAAGTTAATAACCTAATTAAGTAATTGCCCAGGTATTCTGCCTGCATTCATCTAAAATCACTCTCATTTTTACCGTTACTTTTAATAAAAATTAGCAACAATAAAAAAAAAAGATCCTAAAAGGTATTGTATTTTTCAAAAAACTAATTTTCATGCCATAAAAATAATGAAACAACAATAAATAACCTTAATGGTTGAGATATTGACAATAACCATATCTTTGTTATAGTAAAAATTAAATAATAATTAAATACAATAACCCCCTAATTGTATTATGGTTGTACAAAGTAATCAACAGCAAGATATCAAGCCTTTGCAAAAAAAATGGCCGACATGTCCAAGATGCAAGGCAGAGCTTGAAGAGCGGGTTCCGCGAGGTTTTTTTGCTAAGCATTTTTTATTTTTCCTCCCCATCAAAAGATACATTTGCTATCGCTGCCAACGCAAACGATATGTACTTTATTAATCATTAATTAATTTTACAAACCAAAAGTATACCGATACTAACTTACTGGTAGTATTTATATATAGCCTGATGTTTTGTAGGGGCTATATTGTAAATTGCTCCCTACATATAGTATGACAGAAGATCAAAACATTAGCGAAAAACCAAGAACAGTATATTATTGCTCAAAATGTGGCGCTCCCTTCCACTTTAAAATGCGTCGCAGTTGGTTTACTAAAAGGGTTTTGTTTTTTTTACCCATAAAAAAATATTTCTGTGCCAAGTGTAAAAAAGCGAGTTACATTTTTGCTAAGTAGTGCTCTTATTTAGTATTAAATACTCCTTTTTACTTAACAATTACTTAAATTTAGTCTTCACTCCTGATAGGATTTTTTATTCACTTTACTTTAAATTAAGTATAAGCAGAATATTATACTGATTTAAAAGTACTTATCAAAGCAATTTGGTATAACATTTGCTTATCTTCAATGTAAGTTGTTAATTAATGATTAACAGCATTTTTTGAAGATACTAAAATACAATACCATGAGACGGATATTAGCGGTTGATGATGACAAGGACATATTGGAGGTTTTACAATACATACTTGAGGAATCGGGCTATGAGGTTGAAACACTATCGGATGGGCATTACATTTTTGATAGAATCAGAAAGCATAGCCCCGACCTGATTTTACTTGATATTATGCTGGGCGGCTTAGATGGGCGTGAGTTATGCAAACACATTAAAACCATGAAAGAGACCAACAATATTCCGGTTATCCTCATCTCGGCAAGCCACAATATTTCTGATCGTTCGCTCCAACATGATGGAGGCCCCGATGATTTTATAGCCAAACCATTTGACATCGACGTTTTATTGCGGAGCGTAAGAGCACAACTTAACCAGGCAGCTTAATTGCAAAATAGCAGGTAATCGCGAGGCACCTGCTATCCGATCTTTTCAACACTCCTTTTCAGCCCCTGGTTGATAACGATTATTCAATATTTACATTAAATGCCTTATCCCTTTTAGCCCGGTTTCGTAGTTTAAAAAACACAACCAGGTTTAAAAAGTGCATACCGCCTAAAATCAAAATTATCCATCCCAACTTATAACTCAATACTTCTACTACAACTTGTATACTGGCAATGGTCCCCGTTTCTTTTAGAGCAAGGCTCGTGTAACCAATATTAATAAGGTAAAAGCCCACAACAAGCAGTTTATTTACAGAATCGGCTAATTCATTGTTGCAATGAAAAATATCTACCAAAAAAATACGGCCATTTTTGAATAGTACTTTGGCAACCCAAACAGTTAAGGCGATGCTTACCAGTAGGTAAACAAGGTAAGTTAAAATAAAGTAGTTCATGTTTTCGTGATTGTTTATGTATAATTATTATAGAATTTTCAAGAAATATTGAAATTAAAATTCAAAAAAAATGTTACTTGAACATTTTAAATATCGAACCAAAAAACCAGTTTTCTTCTGCTTTTAGCATAGTGTCTAAAGTTGTATTTACGTTTTTTGCCAGCTTATTAATATCATTTACCGACGTCTTAAAAGTTTTATAAGCAGGGTCATTTTCGTCACCTGTAACTTCAGTTAACTGGGCAAGAATCTTCAGTACCGGATCAAGCTCGCGTTTTTTGCGTTCTTCGGCTACGCGGCGGGCAATTACCCAGGTATCTTTCTCGGCATAAAAAAACTCTTTCCGCTCGCCGGTTTTATGTTGCTTTTCAACCAAACCCCAATCAATTAAATCTCGCAGGGTCATATTGGCATTGCCACGCGATATGCTCAATTCGGCCATCACCTCCTCGGTAGTTAAAGCCTCTGGCGATACCATAAGTAACGCATGCACCTGCGCCATTGTGCGGTTTATCCCCCACTCCGATCCCAGCTTGCCCCAGGCCTCAATAAACTTCAGTTTCCCTTCTGCCAATTCCATCCACAAATATAGATAAGTTTTTAAACTTTCAAAAATAAATGAAACAAAAACAGTATCAAGTAGTAAGTATCAAGTAGTAAGACTTTTATTTCCAGCTATGTAGTTTTCAAGTTCACTATATCAAATGATCAACCTTGAATACGGGCTGTTATTATATCCTATCAAAAAATCTTGATACTTACTACTTGATACTATTTCTACTACTTGATGCTTAAAAACTCTTTATCAATCTTCTTATTCCACTCCTCCTGTACGCTCTCATTCATCCCGTGATTGGTTTCATCATCGTATTGTTTTTCCAGATCATTCATTTCTCTAAATGAATCCAGGTATTGCATGTTAATGGGGCCGTCATAATTATCAACCGTGAGCTTTTCTTTTAACAAATGTTGTTTAAAATGCTCCATCACCAGTTTTACAATATCAAAATGCCTTTGTTCATGATTTAAATTATAAGGAGTACGCGCACCATTTTTTACCCAGCAGGCGCTTTTTGGCAAATAAGGTTTAAGGCTTATATGAACACAAACTATTCCTTTAACTACCTCAGCCTGTTCCCCGTAGGATATACTTGGGAAAACCTCGGCCTCATATTTACTGGCAGGCGGCTTTTGCTGAAAATCATCCCATTTTAAAGGCCGTTTAGCCGAGTAGTAAATGGTGTCGCCTTCAGGCTTTTCGGTATAGTCGCTAAAAATCAGTTTTACGCCTTTGGCCAATTTTATATTGCTATCGGCCTGCTTATTTATCCAGGTGTTAAAATAAGCCAGACCTGTCTGCATCGAATTACTTAATAAGCCACCTATATCCATTTGCTGGCCTGTACTCCTGGTATAGCCTGTACCACCGCGGTAATCAACTAAGTGCATATCTTCACCCTCTTTTTTCAGCCAAAAAGATAATATAATGGATGATTTACCTTCAACCCTACCATAGGTTTGTAATGTTTCATCCACCCTAATCTTCTTAATGTGAATAATTATAGGCCGCAATGTTTTATTGACAGGTACGTTTTTCTCAAAATATTGCTTAACCGCCATTGGCACGCCGCCTTGCAGATCCAGCGACACCCTGGGTGTAGTTGCCTGTGTTGCGGGTAACAACCAAGCTACCGGGCTTGTGTCATCGCGTTCATCAACAACGCCCACTACGTAAAACTCCTTTACCGGCAACAAAATTTTCGGTTCGGTTAAAACAATTGGCCCGTTTGTTTTTTGTGCATTACAAATCAACGGAAAAAACAAAATGAATAGCAGCTTAAG
This sequence comes from Mucilaginibacter sp. P4_D1, assembly GCF_056401935.1. Taxonomy (NCBI): domain Bacteria; kingdom Pseudomonadati; phylum Bacteroidota; class Sphingobacteriia; order Sphingobacteriales; family Sphingobacteriaceae; genus Mucilaginibacter; species Mucilaginibacter sp. P4_D1. Next base: position 124,353 of record NZ_JBFUIJ010000003.1, on the reverse strand, counting down.
CTTCTTACCAGCAAAAAAATATATCCTGGCTGATATGAAAATCTGGCAACACATGAAAATAAACATATTATCAAACACGCTTAAAGTTTTAAAAAATTGCAGTGGGTTACACTAATTGGTTATTTTTGGCAAGGCCCGGTAGTGCGGATCAGTCAACAATTTTAAAGTTTTCCACACACATATCATCTTTAGTATTACCTTCGTTTTATAAACGTGTTTTCCACATTTGTTAACTACTTGTGTTAATTAGCCCTTTTCGTTTCGCTATTTTAGCACCATCGTTAGTATGCGCTTTATGATCAAAAAAAGATACATCCCCCTGCTAATCCCTGTTTTTATTGCTTCAGCCGCTTTTGCACAGCAAAACCCATCTACCCAGGTTTACAAAACTTACCATGCTGCCGTCGACCTCATGGGCCGGGGGCAATATGCTTCGGCTGCCGAGCAATTTCGACTATTGGAAGCAACCCGGCTTAAAACTACTACCCAGCCCAAGTTTGAATCAGACCTGTCGCTGGTAAAAGAAAACAGCCAATATTACGAAGCCTTTTGCGCCCTCAACCTTAATAATGATGATGCCGAAAGCATGTTTCAGCGTTTCATTAAGGAGCATCCCGAAAACCCGCTTACCAAGCTGGCCTATTTCCAGATAGGTAAATCATATTTTAAACAGGGAAAGTACGAAAAATCAATTGAATGGTTTGATAAAGTACAAGCCGGCGAACTTAACGGGCACGATAACACCGAGTACAAATTCCGTAAAGGTTATGCCTATTTTTCATTGGGCAACTACAAAGACGCACAATTGCTTTTTGCCGAAGTAAAAACCAAGAAAACCGAATTTACCGAAGATGCTACTTATTACTTTGCATACATAGCTTACCTCAATAAAGATTATCACCTGGCATTGGTGAACTTTGAGCGGTTAAAAAAATCAAAGAAGTATGAAAACAGCTACCCTTATTATATCTCGGCAGTTTACTTTTTAGATAAACGCTATGATGATGTAATAAACTACGCGGTACCCATTGTTAACAGCACCCACCAGCAAAACGAGACCGAAATGCTGCGCATAATTGCCGCATCGTACTTTGCCAAAGCCAATTTTGATAATGCGGTAAAGTACTATGGCCGTTTCCAGGACCGGGACCAGGGGCGTACACAAAACACGCAGGACAGTTACCAGATAGGTTATACCTTTTACAAGGTGGGTAATTACGCCCAGGCCGCCAGCGAGCTTGAAAAGCTGGTGGAGCAAAAAGATGTATATAGCCAAAATGGTAACTATACACTTGGTGATGTGTTCCTGAAGATGAACAATAAGCAAAGCGCCCGCAATGCTTTCCTTAATGCATCCAAACTTACTTATGATAAGCAATTACAGGAAGATGCCTTGTATGAGTACGCCAAGCTATCATACGAGCTGGACTTTAACACTGAGGCCCTTGCAGCTACCCGTTTATACCTTAAAAACTACCCTCGCTCACGCCGTAATGATGAGATGAAGGTTTTATTGGGCGAAGAACTGTTAAACTCCCGCAATTACAAAGAGGCGGTAGATATACTGGAGCCTATCCCCAACAAATCAGAAAGCGCTCAGATAGCTTATCAAAAAGTTACCTATTACCGCGGGCTGGAATTTTATAACGAGCGCGCCTTTGAAAACGCCATTGGTATTTTTCTTCGGTCGCTAAAAAATCCTATCGACCCAAAAACAGCAGCCCTTACCACTTATTGGATGGCCGAAGCGATGTACGAGGTACGTAAATACACCGAGTCGGTTGAAACCTTTGAGCAGTTTTTGGACATGCCCGAAGCCAGGGAAACCGAAGTAGCCAACTATGCCAACTACGCCGTGGGTTACGCCGCCTTTTATGGCGAACAGTATAAAAAGGCAGCTAATTACTTTGAAAAGTTTTTAGCTGGTGATGTTAAAGACGAAAGCACGCAAAACGATGCAGTAACCCGTATTGGGGATAGCTTTTTTGTATTAAAAAGCTATGGCAAAGCGCTTGATTACTACAACCGTATTATTGCCAGGCAAAGCCAGGGCGAAGACTACGCTTTGTTTCAGCGTGGGATGATCCAGGGATTGCAGGGATCGTTGGATACCAAGATAAGCACATTGAATGATGTGCTGAACAAATTCCCGAATTCTGATTACGCCGATGACGCATCATTTGAAATAGCTTACACCTATTTCCTGAAAACAGACGGCGAAAAAGCCAAGACAGGTTTACAGGCGATGATTCAGAAATATCCGCGCAGCAGCTACATTCCGCGTGCGCTGGTTACCATCGGGTTAATTGATTACAATGCAGGTAACGATGATGTGGCCGTTGAATCGTTCAAAAAAGTGATTCAGGATTACTCATCAACCGATGAAGCCAAGCAGGCCCTTAAGCAGATAGAAAAAATTTATACCGATAAAGGTGATGCCCAAACATTTATTACTTACGCGGCAACTACCCCGATAGGTAATTACACGGCTGCCGATCAGGAAAGCATTATGATAACCGCTGCCAACAACCTTTATTTAAAAAATGACTGGCAGGGTGCCCTGGGTGCCGTAAACGCTTACTTTGATAAGTTTCCGGGCAAACAGATTTACGAAAAACAGGCAAGATTTATAAGAGCACAAAGCTTAACCAACCTGAACAGGACACAGGAAGCTGTTGTAGATTACAACCTGATATTAAACGACTGGACAAGCGCTTACAGCGAAAAATCATTAATAGCGATGGCTAAACTCTACATCAGCCAGCAAAAATATAACGAAGCGGTAGTGTTCCTAAAACGCCTTGAAACCAATTCAGAATATAAGGCCGATTATACCTTTGCCATTAACAACCTGTTGCTTTGCTATGCCGAAATGAAAATGCCGGATGATGCCCTTAACTATGTAAAACTGGTTAGGGAAAACGACAAAACCGCACAGGAAGATAAATTCCGCACAGGTTTATATGCAGGTAAGGCTTATTTGCAAAGGGGCGATACAACCACCGCAATTAAGGAATTAAACTACACCATAACCAATACCAAAACAGTTGCCGCAGCCGAAGCAAAATACAATGTGGCACTGGTTGAATATTTAAAAGGCCGGTACAAAACATCGCAAAAAATGTGTTTTGACCTGGCTAAAGAAATGCCAAATTACGATTACTGGGTAGCCAAAACATATATTTTATTGGCCGACAACTACAAGGCCCTGAAAGACAATTTCCAGGCTAAAGCAACCCTGCAAAGTATTATTGATAATTATAAAGCCGATGATGATATACTGCCAACGGCCAAACAAAAACTGGATGTGTTAAACGGTGGCAAATCAAGCAAAATTGCTGCGCCTGTAGTGCCCGATACCGGCGACAATAAAGCAGCTCCTACAGATACTACCAAAACTCCAGCTCAAAATTAACAGGATAACGAAGAGTAATATAAAAGAAGACAAGCAATGAAATTAAGATACACCTATACGCTGCTTACCTTAATAATAGCATTATACTTTGTTCCTGCACAAGCGCAAACAAAGAAACCTGCAAAAAAGGCAACAGTAAAAACCACCAAAGCCAAAACGCCGGCTAAGGCGCCTGCAAAAAAAGCCACAACAAAAACCACTGTTAAAAAAACCGATGCCGGTGCAAAAAAACTGGGCGATGTAGTTAGCAAAGCCTACCAGGATACTACAAAAAAAGGCGGTGCCAACGGTAACAACCCGACAAACGGGGGCAGTTTATCAGAAGAGATTGTGGTAACCACTGCTTACAAACCAGTATTAGCTGATGCGGTAAAAATTCGGCGCAACCCCGATCTGGAAGATAAAGTGCCTTTTAAAGCGCCTTTAGCCTATACCCCGCTGGATAAAAAACTTGACCAGGATTCGGAAATTAAACGCCTCGACGCTCAAAAACGGCCTGCCGAGCAGGACTCGGTATTGCTTAACAACTATGTTAAAGCGGGTGTAGGTAGCATGAAAACCTTGTTTGGCGAAGCATATTTTGGCAATGGCCGCGACCAGGCTTTACAGGTTGGCGGTTTCCTGAAACACTTTTCGCAATCGGGCTCATGGGATAAGCAAACCGAAAGTAAAGATGAGGTTGGCGTGTTCATCAAAAGCATCAATTCAGAGAATACCATCAGCGGCCGCATCAATTATAAACGCCGTGGTGTTTATTTTTACGGTCACCCGGATTCAATCCCCCTAACCTTTACCCCGCAAAAACAATATTTTAATGATATCAGCGGCGAAGTTGAACTGGCCAAAAACTTTAAAGATGTTGAAAACGACTTTACCTACTCGGTAAAACTAAATGGATATTCATTCGGCAATGCCTATAAGGCACGCGAAAGCAATATTGTACTTTCGGGCTTTGTAAACCAAACCATTAAACAGTTTTATACCGGCCTGGGCGCTTCGGTTGACCTGGCCAACCCTAAAGACAGTGCCTATAACTTAAATAACAGCATCCTGCGGTTAAACCCTTATATCAAATTCCAGGGCACCAACTATAAAATTGATGCGGGCGTAAACATCGCTAAAGAATTTGGTGATTATGACCGCTTTTTTGTTTTCCCGGCTGCAAAGCTAGAATACCAGGTAATACCCAAATATGTACGCCTGTTTGTTGAGGCCAAAGGTGATGTAAACAGGGCATCAATACGCGATTTTGCCAATGTAAACCCATACATCAATCAAAATATAAAGCTTCAAAACTCCGTTGATCAGCTGGATATCAGCGCAGGCCTAAAAGGCACACTGGCACCGGGACTTAGCTTTAAAGCAGCTGTATTCCGCAACAGCGTAAAAGATATGGCCTTATTTGTAAGCACTCAAACTACCCAAGGTTATAAATTTGATGTTATATATGATAAAGGCCGGTCGCGTGTAAGCGGTTTTAATGGCGAGCTTGACTTTAAAGCAACCGAAAATGTAAACATTTTTGGCCGCGTTGAGTTTAAGGATTATAAAATGGCAACAGAAGCGCAAGCCTGGAATCTGCCTAAGTTTTTGTTAACAGCGGGTACCGCTATACATATTAACAATAAAGTAAGCATAACCGGTTCATTATTGATACGAGGAACTGCCTATGACAGGCCATTTGGAATTGTGCCAGGTCCGTTAGGGACGCCGTCGCCAAATACAAGCCTGTTAACCAAAAACCGCGAAATTGCTTCATTTGCTGATTTGAATGGTGGTGTTGAATACCGCGTTACACCGGTTATTACGGTATTTGCGCAAGCAAATAACATTTTAAACTCAGGTTATCAAAACTGGGTATACTATCCTAACTACGGATTTAATATCTTTGGCGGCGTTGGTTTCTCGTTTTAAGAGTCGATGCCATTAAGTTAAGTGAAAAATTTTAATATTAATTTCGCGCAAAGACGCCAGGACGCTAAGAAGAAAAAGCAAATCATTTTGCGCCTTTGCGATCTTTGCGAGAAAAACCTTTTAACTTAATTACGTTGTTTTAAAAATATTGAATTACAATAAAACCGTATTTTAACAAATGGATATAGCCAATTACTTAAGTGAACTACTGGGCCAGCACGGCGAAATAAGTGTGCCGGGCCTTGGCTATTTTGTACATGTACGTGTGGGGGCCTGGTACAGCGATGCCGAGCGTAAATTCTATCCACCCGGTTATAAAATCCAGTTTGATCCGCAAACCCTTGATGGTGATGATACTTTAACAAAATACATCGCAGAAAAGAAAAAAATCTCGCTGGCATCATCTAAATACTTTACTGATAAATACATCAGCGCCCTAAAACAAGAGGCCGCTTTGCAGGAAGTGCCGTTTGCCGATCTGGGTTGGTTTTTTATGGATAAAGGTAAAATCGCTTTTAAATCAAAGGTAAGCAATACCGATAGCGCCTCTTTTTTTGGGTACGCGCCTGTCAGCATAAAAAAGTTAAACCAGCCTGCCGCGCCAGAAGTAACTGCTCAAACAGCCGCTCCTGCGCCAGAGCCGGTTGATACGCCAGTGCAGGCAACAGCTGCAATACCATCACCAGAGCCTTTGCCGCTGCCCCCACCAGTAAGGAATATCGAGTTTACAGAAACTGTTAATCAACCTGAAGAATATGTGGATGATGAACCAGAGGCAAGGCGCGGTATAAGCCTATGGGCTATTATATTAATAGTGGTAATCATTTTGGCCAGCGCCGCATTAACTGTTTACAAATTTAAACCACAGTGGCTGCATCTGAACAAGGGCCAGGAAACGCAGGTATCCCCTGAAACAAAAGCGGTACCTGTTGTAAAAAGCGATACTGACTCTGTAAAAAAAGCAGCACAACCTGCTGATACTATCAAAAAGACAATTTTAAAGCCCGATTCGGCGTTAAATAAAGTGGCAGCACCAGTTAATGATACCCTTGCTCGTGTACGATATGAGCTTTTAGCCGGTGCCTTCAAGAAAAAAACTGATGCTCAAAAGACTATTATTCAATATAAAAAATTAGGATTTACTGCCCACATACTTGAAAATGTGCCGGGTAGACTTTTTAAATTAAGTTTAGGTACTTATTTTGTACGAGAAGAAGCTGTTGAAGCCAAACAAAAAATTGTTTCTACCGGAAAAATAAGCGACGATAAAATAACAATACAACCATACAACCCTAAGAAATGACATTATTATTAATACAGGCAGTAACAGATACAGCAAAGCACTTAGTAGATACCGCTAACCATGCAGCCACTCAATTAGCACCCGCAGAAGATTTACGTTTTGGCGACCTGCTGATAAAAGGGGGCTGGGTGATGATACCTATTGGCATACTGGCCGTACTGGGGCTTGTTATATTTTTTGAGCGCTATTTTACCATCCGCAAGGCATCCCGCAATGAGTCGAACCTGATGATACAGGTGCGGTCAAGCATCCATTCGGGCAACCTGGAATCGGCTATCGCTATTTGCCGTAACAGCAATACGCCTTTGGGCCGTATGCTTCAAAAAGGCTTATTGCGTATTGGCCGCCCTATAAAAGATATTGAAGGCGCTATTGAAAACATTGGTAAGCTGGAGGTATCCAAACTGGAAAAAAATATCGGTATTTTGGGTATCGTAGCCGGTATAGCACCGATGTTTGGTTTCCTGGGTACTATTGCCGGGGTAATCAAAATTTTTTACGATATTTCTAAAACAGATAACATCAGTATGGGCGTTATATCTGGCGGTTTATATGTAAAAATGGTAACATCCGCCGCCGGCTTATTTGTGGGTATTGTGGCCTACGTGTGCTACCATATTTTAAATATGATGGTTGATAAGGTGATCCTGAAACTGGAAACTGATGCCATTGAATTTATTGACCTGTTAGAGGAGCCAAGCAAATGAATTTAAGAAAAAGGCATAAAAGTGCATCAGCCGAGGTACATACATCGGCTATGAACGATATCATGTTCTTCCTGCTTTTGTTTTTCCTCATCGCTTCTACGGTTACCAACCCAAACGTGGTTAAGCTGGTATTGCCAAAATCATCAAGCGGGCAGTCTATCTCCAAAAAAACAATCAACGTAGCTATTACTAAAGATCTGGTATACACCGTTGATAAAAAGGTAGTACCGGTAGATAAACTCATGGACGAACTATCAACTTACAAAGCGATGGCTAAAGAGTTAACCATTGTTTTATCTGTAGATAAAACCGTAGCCATACAGGATGTGGTACAGGTATTGGATATAGCACAAAAATTAAACATAAAACTGGTTTTAGCAACGGAACCAAAGGGATAGTATCAAGTAGTAAGTATCAAGTAGTAAGATAGCTTCACCTGGTATTTAAAGACATGACATTGAAACGGTGAAAGATTTAAAGAGACGAAGCGTGATTAAAAAGTCTTGATACTTGATACTTACTACTTGATACTCTTAAACAAGTCTTGATACTTGATACTTACTACTTGATACTAAAATGGAATACAGGGAAGAGCAAAATAACTATCCAAAGGCGTTTTTAGCAACAGGCATTATCATGACCCTGCTGATAGCGGCATGTTATTTTATCGTGTTTCAAAACCCACCAAAACAAGAGGAAGGCACCGGCGGTATACTGGTGAATTATGGCACCACTGATGAAGGTATGGGTAATGATTATATGAGCACCGAAGAACCTTCGGTTGCCGAGAAGGCCAACCATACCAAGCCCGACAAGGTTACCCCTGCCCCGCCGTCGGAAGACAAGCCAACACCGCAGGCCAGCGAAAAAACTGTTGTTACCCAAAATACCGAAGATGCCCCCGAAGTGGCCGCACCAACAAAAAAACCAACAACTGCGGTTGCTACGCCACAACCTACTAAAGCGGTTGCAAAACCTGTTGTAAACCAAAACGCCCTTTATAAAGGCAAAGCCACAACCGGCACCGGCCAGGGCGATGGTAACGGCAATAAACCCGGCAACCAGGGCAAACCGGAAGGCAGTACCTTAACCAATAATTATAACGGAACAGGGTCTGGCAACGGCGGCAACCTTAACATGGACCAGCGTAATTTTGTAAGCAGACCTACCGTAAGCGGCGACAACAGGCAAACGGGCAAAATTGTTGTCGACCTGCGCGTTGATAAAGACGGGAACGTCATTTATGTTCACGGTGGCGCCCGCGGTACTACAATATCCGACCAGGCACTGATTGAAAAATGCGAAAACGCTGTCAGAAACTCAAAGCTCAATCCCCTCGATTCGGCACCCGACACCCAGCCCGGCACTGTCGTTTTTGTGTTTAAGGTAAATTGATCTTTTAGTTCATGGATCATGGTTGATGGTTCATAGCCACATTTACCCTCAAATTTTACAATATCGGACATTTAATTTAGCGGTTCAACACTACATTTGTGCCATAGTTAGTAGTTCAACCTTCATCACCATGAACTATGAACCATTACCCATGAACTACCAGGAAACCATCCAATACCTATACACCCAACTCCCTATGTTTACGCGCGATGGGGCTTCGGCTTACAAAGCTAACCTGGATAACACCATCGAGCTCTGTAAACGCCTTGATAACCCCCAGCATAAATTTAAAAGCGTGCATGTTGGCGGTACTAATGGCAAAGGTTCTACATCACATATGCTGGCGGCTGTATTGCAAACGGCAGGTTACAAAACGGGTTTATACACGTCTCCCCATCTTAAAGATTTCAGGGAACGCATCCGCATAAACGGGCAAATGATCAGTGAGCAAACGGTGATTGATTTTGTTGAAGATCACCTTAAAGATTTTGATGAGATTCGTCCCTCATTTTTTGAAATGACTGTTGGCCTTGCTTTTGATGTTTTCGCAAATGAGAAGGTAGACATAGCCATCATTGAAGTTGGCCTGGGTGGGCGGTTGGATTCTACTAATATCATCAACCCGCTGCTTTCCATTATCACCAACATCGGCTGGGACCACATGAATATCCTTGGTGATACTTTACAACTCATAGCCGGCGAAAAAGCGGGCATTATTAAACCCGGCGTCCCGGTTATTATTGGCGAAAACCAGCCGGAAACGGCGCAGGTATTTGTTGAAAAGGCGACAAAAGAACATACCACCCTTTTATTTGCATCAGACACGTGGGAAATTCTAAATTCAAAAGTCAAAAGTCAAAAAGAAGGTTTGCTTGAATTAATAGCGACCAGGCAACCACTCACCGCTCACTGGGGAATTCAAAAGTCAAAAGTCAAAAGTCAAAAAGAAAACCTGCTCGATTTAACGTTCACAAAAAACTCACAACTCACAACTCACAACTCACAACTCATCCAGCTCGATCTCACAGGCTCATATCAGCTCAAAAATGTAAAAACTGTATTAACGGCTATTGATGAGCTGCGTATTCAAGGTTTCAATATTAGTGATGATGACATCCGCACAGCCTTATCGCAGGTAAAAACCCTCACGGGTTTACATGGCCGCTGGGAAACATTAACAGAAAAACCCCTAACCATTTGTGATACCGGCCACAACCCCGATGGTATACAGGAGGTTTTAAAAAACATTACATCAGTTAATTACAAACACCTTCATTTTGTAATTGGCATGGTGAATGATAAGGATATCACCAAGGTTTTAAGTATGCTCCCTAAAGACGCTACCTATTATTTTTGCAAACCAGATATACCGAGAGGGTTGGAGGCTGAAAGTTTAAGGCTGAAGGCTGAAAGCATCGGTTTGCAGGGAACAACATACGCTTCGGTTAAACATGCCTTACAGGCAGCTCAAAACGCAGCTGGTGCCGACGACCTGGTTTTTGTGGGAGGCAGTACTTTCGTGGTGGCGGAGGTTGTCTGAATCAGAATTTGCAGAATTTTACGATTAGCAGAATTATAAGAGCCTATTCTGCTTATATTCTGACAATTCTTAAATCCTGTAAATTCAAATTCAGACAAAATATTCTGATTAAAATTCTATTTTTACTTCCGATACAATCCATCTCAATCCATACCTTTTATAAATATGACATACCTACCATCTGCAAACAGATATCAGAAAATGCAATACCGTCGTTGTGGCAACAGCGGCATTAAATTACCGGCCATTTCGCTGGGTTTGTGGCACAATTTCGGGCACGTTGATGTTACCGAAAACTACCGCAAAATTTTACACCTTGCTTTTGATAGCGGCATTACCCATTTTGATTTGGCCAACAACTATGGCCCGCCTCCGGGTTCGGCCGAAGAAAATTTTGGCCGCATTTTGAAAGAAGATTTCCGCGGCTATCGCGATGAGATGATCATCAGCAGCAAAGCCGGCTACACCATGTGGGATGGCCCTTATGGCGATTGGGGTTCAAAAAAATATTTGGTTGCCAGCCTTGACCAAAGCCTTAAACGTATGGACCTGGATTATGTAGATATATTTTACCACCACCGCCCGGATCCAGAAACACCGTTGGAAGAAACCATGGCGGCGCTTGATCTCATTGTTCGCCAGGGAAAAGCTTTATATGCAGGTATTTCCAACTATCCTGCCGATGTTGCCGCAAAAGCCATTAAAATATTAAAAGAGCTGGGTACGCCGTGCCTTATCCACCAGCCCAAATACTCCATGTTTGAGCGTTGGGTTGAAGGTGGCCTAATGGATGTACTGGGCAACGAAGGTGTGGGCTGTATCCCGTTTTCGCCGCTGGCGCAGGGTATGTTAACCAACAAATATTTACACGGCATCCCCGAAGATTCACGTGCTGCAAAATCAACCGGCTTTTTACAGGCTTCGCAATTAACTGAAGAACGCCTGAGCCAAATAAAAAGGCTTAACGATCTTGCACTGCAACGTGGGCAAACACTGGCACAAATGGCATTGGCATGGTTGCTGAAAGATAACCGCGTTACATCGGTACTAATTGGCGCAAGCCGCGCCGAACAACTGGCCGACTCATTAAAGGCGTTGGACAATATTGTTTTTTCGGCCGATGAACTGGCGCAGATTGAGGTGATATTGTAAGCCCCCTAACCCCCTGAAGGGGGAACAATAGTTAGATTATCAATTAATTAAAAAATACAAGTTTCTTAAAAGTCTCCCCTTTAGGGGAGATTTAGAGGGGCAAAGGGGGCTATATGATCAACTGGGGTATAATTGGTTGCGGTGATGTAACCGAACTTAAAAGCGGACCCGCTTTTAAAAAAGTGGCCGACAGCGATTTATTAGCCGTTATGCGGCGTGATGCAGCAAAGGCAGCCGACTATGCAAGCCGTCACCTGGTGGGCAAATGGTACAGCGATGCTGATAAAATGATGGCCGAAGCCGGTGTCAATGCTATTTATATTGCTACCCCGCCGTCGTCACACCTGGAGTATGCTTTATCTGCCCTGGAAAAAGGTTTTAATGTATATGTGGAGAAACCTGTTACCCGCAATGCCGATGAGGCCAGGGCCATGGCTGCGGCCGTAAAACAAAGCAATGTAAAACTCACTGTAGCGCATTACCGCAGGGCAGTGCCCATGTTTTTAATGGTGAAGGATTTGCTGGACAAACAAAAAATTGGCGAAGTGCGCACGGTGCAAATCAGGATGTGGCAAAGCCGTAAGCCAAAACTGATTGCCGAAAGCGAAACCAACTGGCGGGTATTGCCCGAATTTTCGGGCGGCGGTTATTTTCATGACCTGGCCCCGCACCAGCTGGACCTAATGCTATATTATTTTGGCGAACCTGAAAAATACCATGGCTTCTCGCTCAACCAATCTGCTTCAACACCGGCCGATGATCACGTTTGCGGCGAAATCCTGTTTAAAAACAAAGTGGTTGTTAATGGCTCCTGGTGTTTTAACGTAGCCGAAAGTTTGACGACCGATACCTGCGAAATCATCGGCACAAAAGGGAAAATAACTTTCCCGTTTTTTGGCAATTATGTGAATTGGAAAACAGATACCGAAGATGAAACTGTAACGTTTAAACATCCGCAACACATCCAGCAGCCAATGATTGAAAAAATTGTGGCTTACTTTAAAAACGAAGGCCCCAACCCCTGCTCAATTGACGAGGCTATTGTTTTAATGGACATTATGGATTCATTTACTAAAACTAAATGAGCAATAAATCCTTTATAAGGAAGTTTGAGCAAAAGTACCCTGCTCAATTTATTTAACACTGCTTTAAAATATGAAACAAATTCTGTCGCTAATTATAGTTATTACAGCTTTTACACTTACAGCAACTGCACAAAAATATGATGTGCCTATGCACTACGAACTACAAACCGATGCCGACTTTGATATGTACGAGCAACAGGTAATAAACACTGCCGACTGGCTGCAACAAACCGGCTGGAAAGATAAACGTGAAAAAAGGCAGGCAGCCCGTTTATTTATTTTAGCCTGGGTGCAAGGTAGTCACAGCGTGTCCTTGTCAATCAACAAAACCATAAATGATCTTAGCGATCTTAATCCCGAGCTGTTGTTTACCTACACTTCCCAATATGCCAAATTTGCGTTGCAGCATAAAACAGATTTTGACAAGAACACAGCCAACCTGGTGGCACTAAGGGCAGTATTATCCAAATACAGCATGGAAGAATCGCGCAAAAAGGATGAGGACGTTGAAAAACTGATAGAGATTAATAAAGAAGGCAACCTGGCCAGCTGGATAGCCACCGATTTTAAGTAGCTATTTAAAACAATTATAACAAGAAAGCTCAGCTTTTCTTTTCAGGCACCTTTGCGCCTTCTTTACGGGCTTCTGATAAACCAATAGCTACAGCCTGTTTCTTGCTGGTCACTTTTTTACCGCTGCCGCTTTTAAGTTTCCCCTCTTTCATTTCATGCATGGTTTTCTCAACTTTTTCACCTGCTTTTTCTGAATACTTTGCCATAATATTTACGTTTAGATAGATATTTTAACCAAAGCAAAATAAAGGCCAATTTTTGACGCGCAATTTGCTGTTTACAATTTTTAGCCGACTTTTGATTGTTATTAAAATTGTCGCGCTATGTTGAATAAATATCTTGTTTTCTAAATATCCGATGATCAACTTTAAACGTGCCGACCATTTCCAGATTGTTGTACCACCCGAACGCCTGGAAGAGGCAAGGATTTTTTATAACGATGTAATAGGTCTTGAGCCAATTGAACGGCCTAAGTTCCGATCGAAAGGCTATTGGTTTAACATCGCCAATATTCAGCTGCATTTAAGTACAGAGGAAGCCATGCCCCGCACATCGAGGCATAACGCGTTTGAAATAAGTGACATTGTCGCGGCACGCCGGCATTTGCAAAACCATGGGGTGGAGTTTATGGAAGAACCGGTGATTCCGGGCCGGGAACGTTTTTCATTTATCGACCCTTTTGGTAACAGGATAGAGTTATTGGAAATGTTGCAGTAACATATTACTGCGCCAGCGCATCTTCCAGTTGCTTAATTAAAACATCACGTTTCATTGGATAGCCGGCTTTTGATTGCTCATACGTGCCATCTTTTTTGATGACTACATAAGTTGGATATGCCCTACCTCCTACCTTAGTCATAATATCCTGCGAGAGGGAACTGTTAGCCAAAATGTGTGTTCCTTTCAAATCAAAGTATGCAATAAGGCTTTTCCATTCCTTTTCAAGCTTTGTATCAGAATTTGCTATATACACATAGCTTAGGCCCCTATCTTTAAAATGTTCTTTAATGGCAGCACTGTTTTTGCCAATCTCTTTCCTGCAGGGGCCGCACCATGTTCCCCACATATCCAACAATATGGTTTTGCCTTTATTAAGTGCCAGTACTTCATCAAATGTATTCAGCTTAGTTCCGTTATCCGTAACAAAAATCATTTCGGCTGTTAAACTTTGTTGCAGCCTTTTTACCATTGCATCAACCGAAGGGCCAAACCATTCTATGTACCTGCTATCGGGATATTGCTGTTTAAAGCGGTTAAAAATAGCAGCCACATTTTTAGGGTCGCTTTCATTCATTGCTTCATCAAACAGCACTCCATATAAGTATTCGGCTGCTTTGCCGCTGAACTGCTTATTAATTATTTTTTCTTTTAGCAGGTTTTGCTGATCCTCGTTAAACAACTTCTTTCCCGATGTAGTATCTGTATTATACCACTCCTTATAAAACGTCATCGGATTTTTATTGCTTTCGTTCCAAAGCCTCTCTTTTTCACGCATTAAAAATGTCCTGATCAAATAAGAATAAGTTTTGGAATTTATAGCATCACTATTGTTTAACTCAACCTGCTTAAACAAGCTATCACTTATCACTTTCCATTTTGAAAAATTACGATCATAAGCCTCACGAATCCTAAATTTATTTTCCTCTTTAAACTCGTAATATGCACTTATGGCGTAATATGCCAGGTTAGAGTTTGTGGCTTTTATAAAGGTGGCGGTAGGCTTATACTTTTCATAATATGCTGCAACGGCAGTTTGATAATTTTTTTCCTGTTGTTTGATAACGGCTATAATTCGGTTTGGGATTGTATCGCCATAAAAGCTTTGCATATCTGTGCTTAACATACCACCTAACAACGGCTGATTATTATTTGCTCCCTTACCTGTTACTACAAATTCGTTTCCTTTTTTGGCAAAATCGGCTTTAAACAAAATGTCATCACCTGGCGATACGAAAAAAGTAAACTTCAAAAAGTTACGGCTAACGGTATCCTTGTTGCAATAAAGTGTAATGAACTGGGGTTCAGACAAATCGAAGGTATAAGTCGCGGTGTATTCTTTACTTAAAGTGACCTCATCGCCCCCTTTTTTCAGGTAATCAAAAGTAAAGCCGTTGTGGTTTGCGATATAACAACTATGGCTGGTGGAATTAGCAACTGCGATATGCAAAACCGCATTTTGGGCAACTGAAGTTTTAAAGAATAACTGTGTTATTGCAAATGCGATAAGGAGTTTGTTCATAAGGCCGGATTTTAAATATTGACAACAATGTATATAACTTCAATATTCAAATAAAATTATAATGCCAGTTCAATATTGGGGTCCCAATACACCGTTTTAAAATCCTGCACCTGGTCGTCAGTTACTTTTACGCCTTCGCTTTCCAGCATCTCCTGCATGGTATTACCCCCGAAATGAAACTTGGCGGTAAGCAATCCCTGCCTGTTTACAACCCGGTGCGCCGGTACGGGCGGATTGGCCCTGCCTGCCGCCTGCATAGCATACCCAACCATGCGCGATGATCCCTTGGTACCCAAATAAGATGCTATAGCACCGTATGACGTTACCCTTCCTCTGGGTATCAGCCGGGCCACCTGGTATACTTTGTCAAAAAAATTAATATCGTCCATTTTAAAAGCTTAGAGCCGAATGCTTAAGGCTAAAAGCTTTAAGTCGCCTGGTGTTTTACTGCCACATTTTGAATTTCAAAGCTTTACGCCTTCCGCTTTAAGCTTTTAGCCTTCTGTGTTATTCAAACGAAAACTTAAGATAATTAATGTTCTTGTTATCCTTCAAATATTTTTTTTCGTAATAGGTTTTTATCGACAACACATCATCGGCATATGGCGAATGATAAAGATCCTCGGTACGGATGTGTAGTTTTAATTTCAGCTCTTCAATCTTCTCGGCTGTGTAGCCATGCAGACCATCGTTATCGGTTTTAAGGTTAACGCAGCCCGATGGTTTTAGTATCCTGATATATTTATCTAAAAAGCGTGGAGAGGTTAAGCGTTTTTTTTCGCGGCTTAGTTGCGGCTGCGGGTCGGGAAAGGTAATCCAGATTTCGTCTACTTCGCCATCGGCAAAATAATCCAGCAGATTTTCGATCTGAATGCGTAAGAAAGCAACATTGGGTACGCCATCTTCAATAGCCGTTTTTGCGCCACGCCAAATGCGGTTGCCTTTATAATCAATACCAATAAAATTTTTATCAGGAAAAAGCTGGGCCAGGTTTACTGTGTATTCACCTTTGCCGCAGGCCAACTCTAAAACTACCGGGTTGTCATTATTAAAAAAACCTTTGCTCCACTCCCCTTTAAAAGGTTTGCCTGCATCCAATTGTAATACATTGCTAAAGGTATCAATCTCTGCAAATCGCTTTAACTTATCTTTTCCCACTTTATAAAATAAAGTGCAAAAATAACTTTTTCTGTTAATTGAGCGGGGTGGCGTTTAAAATACCTTTAAACTACCGGGCCGGCAATTGGCTTTTTATAGGGCTCGGGCTTGTATTCGTCCTTGCTTTTCTTCTTGGTGAATTTTTCAAAAAGGCCTTTTACTGTACCCCAAACGCCCGAAACAGAATCTTCGTTAACATAGTTGGATGCCTTTTGCGATACCAACCCTACCAAAGTTTTAACCAAAAAATTGGAATTTTTAAACAGCGTTTTATTTAAGGTAAGCGGAATCACAAATCTGGATATAAGGTTTATAATATCCGGATGAAAAAGGCCTGGGTTGCGGACACCATCGCTATCAACTGAACGCGGAAACAACGACATAACAGATGAAAATATGGCAGAAGGGCTGCTTACCCTTGCCCGTAAAGCGGTGCTTTGCTGGCTCTCGAGCGCTTTAAGCCTGAATATTTCATCCTGTAAATCGTTTATACTTCTTATCTGATAGCTCATGATGTTTACCTTTTAAATATTTTTTGAATAAAAATATTGGCCAATGGTTTTTCTATGCGGCTTTTATTCAACTTAATAATGATAGCGATAATTAAATAAATAAGGGCAACGCATCCAAAGCCCATCCAGTTGGAATGCAGTACATCGGCCAGGTAAAACGCCAAGGTTAGGCTGGCAAATATAAAGAAGAGCACCATCCCTATTACCACAACAACATCGGTAATAACGCTTGCTAAAATGGAGGTGCCATTTTCAATAGCCTCATATTTTAAAAGCTTAAACCGTGTTTCGGCGTATTCCCTTAACTGATCAATAATTGGTGGTAGTGGTGGTGGAGTTTCTTTTTCGGCTTCCATAGGTGTTTGGTTTAATAATTTTATAATCCCGGATAATTCAATACGATGAATTATCCGGGTTGTTTAAATAAAATTATGCGTGTTCCAAATCGTCCTGGTACTCTTCTTCAGCACCACGAATTTTTGATTTAATATTCTCAACCACTTTGTCTTTTAAGCCAACCAGGTTATCAATCTCAGCAGCGGCAGTTTCCTTAATGGAGTCGCCAAGATTTTTTAATGATTCAGTAAGCTTGTCGCGAGTTTCCCCACCTTTATCGGGTGCAAATAAAATGCCTAAAGCCGCCCCTGCTGCCAAGCCCGCAAGCAATGCAACAACTACTTTTGTGTTATCATTCATTGTAATATAAATTTAAAGTTGAACATTTGATTGATTAATACTAATACCTTGCCAAATATCATCAATTGTATTATTTGTATGCTAATTGTGTGTAAATAGTTTTTTTGTCAGTTATTTTTTGGTTATGTGTTTACAAAACTGTTCAATGCCTGTCAGTTTTCTGTTGCTGTGTTAATCCGCTCGAGCCTGTCGGCAGCCATGCGGTTGGTTTCATATATTTCCAACAGTAACAAAAAGTAAGATAGCAAAACCGGACCAAAAACCAGGCCCAAAATCCCAAAAAGAGGCAGCCCAATAAACACGCCGATGATGGATATAATTGGGTGCGTATTGGCCACCCGCTTATTGATAATCATCCTTAAAAAATTGTCAACATTGCCTATAAATAACAAGCCATACGCCAGTAATGCAACACCTTGCCAGTTATGCCCCTGCGCAAACAACAAAATACTTGCAGGTATGCACAATGTAGGCGCCCCTACTACCGGCAAAAACGAAATAAATATGGCTATAACCCCCCAAAAAACCGGATCGGGAATGCCGAATATTAAAAATCCGTTGGCCAGCAAGGCACCCTGGGTAACAGCTATGATTCCTTGTCCTAAAACGTTAGAATAGGTAGAATCGCGTAGGGCAGCTGCAAATTTTAATGCATGTTGCTCTCTGAACGGTGCGTATTTTAACAAACCCGCTTCAAACTCGCGCATTTGCGTAAGCATAAAATACAAAATAAAATACAAAACCAGCAAGGTAAGAATAATGCTTGCCGCACTGCTTAATATAGATGGGAATAGGCTGGTGCCAAATGAGCCTAATTTTTGGAGCGTATCTTCGGCAAAATGGGGCTGATTAAGGTTAGCAGCAGCAAAAGCATCAATTTTTGTAGTCCACTGATCAATGGGCAGGTCTTTAATGTTAATGCTCGATATTTTCCCCACCACCATAATACTCAGGATGAGGAAAGGTATAACAATGATAATTAGCGATGTAAAAATAATGATAAGTGCCACCAGCGACTTTGGCCATTCGCGCTTCTCGGCCAGGTTAACATACAACGGCCTGAAAATAACATACAATACAATAGCGCCAAGTATACTGCTGAATAAGCCGCTGAGCGCGTAAAGCAAGAAACACCCCAGCACTATAATACTGGCCAGGATAATGTTATTGCGTTGTTTGTAGTTAAAAATTGACATGGGTGATAAGAATCAAGATATCAGATCCAAAAATCAAGAAAGAAAATCGTAAACTGTTGCCTTGATTCCTGACTCATGGTTCTTGATCCTATCCTTAAAATTGAGACAAAAAAAACGCTAAAAAGTTTCAGCGTTTTTAAAAAGTATTTTGGCCACAATTTCCTTATTCTGCATCGTTTAACAGCTCGTTTATTTTTTTCGCGCTTGTGTCAATCATTTCTATAAAAAATAATCCCTCGTCGTTTATATCCGGCAATTCGTACTTTAATTGTTCTAATGCCAGGTGCACGTTTGAAAGCTGGTTTCTTATATCATGCTTCAATTTGCGCAGTTGGTCATCTTCGCCGTCCTTTTCCTGTTCCTGCAAATCCATCGTATTACTTCAGGTTGATGGCTTTCATTTTATTATACAAGGTTTTCCTGTCAATCTTCAAAATCTCGGCTGCCCTGGTTTTGTTAAAATTCACTTCCCTTAAAACGCGAATAATTGTTTCATACTCAGCTTCAAGTGCGGCATTTTTTAAATCGTGCCGGTTTTCTTTAACATCGGGCAGCTCAAACGATGACAACGGCGCATAAGCAGATTGGTCAAAGGATGGGGTTTTGAAGTTCGATATCTCCAGCGGCAGGGCTTTCATGGTAATCTCGTTATCTTCGGCCAGCAATGCCGCCCGCCTGATTACGTTTTTAAGCTCTCGGATATTGCCCGGCCAGCGGTAATTCATAAAACAATCAATAACCTCGGGCGCAAACGCATCTACATTACGGCCCAGTTCGTTGTTGGCTATTCTTAAAAAATGTTCGGCCAGCAGCATAATATCACCACCCCGCTCGCGTAGTGGCGGCATATAAATGGTAAACTCATTAAAGCGGTGGTACAGGTCTTCCCTGAATTTGCCTTTGCTAATACCCTCCTGCAGGCTCTCATTGGTGGCTATAATAATACGTACATCAAGGTCAATTTCTTTGGTACTGCCAATCCTTTTAACCTTGCGCTCCTGAACGGTGCGCAGCAGGGCGGCCTGTATTTCGTATGATAGGTTACCAACCTCATCCAAAAACAAAGTACCGCCGTTGGCCATTTCAAAGTGGCCTATCTTGGTGTATAAAGCACCTGTAAAAGAACCTTTCTCGTGTCCAAAAAACTCACTGGCGGCCAGTTCTTTTGTTAACGAACCGCAATCCATGGCAATAAAAGGCTGGTTATGGCGCGGACTGTTCAGATGGATGCTTTTAGCAACCGATTCTTTACCTGTACCGCTCTCGCCTAAAATAATTACGCTATAGTTTGTTGGGGCTACCAGCTCAATCTGCCTCAGTAATTCTTTAGATGCTTTGCTGGTGCCGGCCACAAATTCACCGGCAAATACTTGCTTTTTAGTTTCTTTGCTTTTCGACTTATCGGCAACTACCGTTGCGGCACTTTCCGATTCTTCAACTAATGCGTAGTGGGTTTCAAAAGCTTTATTGATCGTATTTAAAATTTCGTCGGGGTATAATGGCTTGGTGATGTAATCATAAGCGCCCATTTTAATAAGTTCAACAGCCATTTTTATATCCGAGTAGCCGGTTATAATAATTACCCCGGTTTTTGGATACTGCGTCTTAATATTCCGAAGCATTTCGCGCCCATCGGTATCCTCCAGCCTGAAATCGCACAGTACCAGGTTATAATCGCCAACTTTAAGTGCTTCCATCCCGCCGGTACCGCTTGATGCGGTGCTTACATCAAAGCCGTTGCGAATTAAAAATTTAGATAGCAGTAAGGCTACATTAACTTCATCATCAATGATGAGGATTTTTTTCATATCGGTTACTACAGTGGTAAAATGTATTAAAGGCGTTAAATTACAAACAATGTAGCTATTTGTACGATTTTATTGAATTATAGTTGTCTCATTGGTTAAAAAAATATCCACAAAAAGCAAAAAGAGGCAACCATAACTGGCCGCCTCTTTCGTTTTTTCAGGTAAAAAAAGGATCGATATTAAAAACCGTAGGCTACACGTACACCTATAAAATTTACTTTGCTTGCATCAACACCGGTCGCAAATTTGGTAGTTGCTTCGTAACGTACACCGGCATCAATAAAGCTGCTTTTGCTTACCGGGAACTGAACACCAATTTGCGGAGCGTAAACAAACGCGGTTGATTTGTTGGCACCCAAATCAGATTTGTTTAACAAAAATGCGGCACCTGCTTCGCCCTGTACATAAAAGTTTTCGATAGGGAAGAATTTTAAACCGGCCTTAACTGGCAATAATTTAAAATCGGTAACATCGGCATTGGCAACACCACCAATATTCTTTTTGCCAAAAACATTGTTGTATCCTGCGTTAATAGTTACAAATAACTGTTGTTTGTAAACCGGAATATCTGCCTGTAACGATCCGCCTAAGTTCCATTTGTAATTATCTTTAAAGTTGCCTACAGGAATACCCGCATCAACGCCAATGCTGTAACGAATGCCACCCGGGGTGGTTGTTGTAGTAGAAGTTGTTGTGGTAGTAGTTGTTGTTTGAGCTGATGCGCCAAGACCTAAACCGGCAAAAGCTAAAATTAAAGCTGAAATTTTGAATGAATTTTTCATAACAATTGTTGTGTTTTGATTTTGTTTTGTTTTAAACACAAGGCAAATTAAAGCACCAAAACACATATCATTTTTCATCCCAAAGTCATGTGTATTTAACCGTTTGATTGACAATAATTTATTTTTTGACCAATAGGGTACAATAGTCAGACCACTGTAAAATAGCTTTTGAATTGCTTTTTCAATGTCAGAATTAACACTGGCTTAACAAGGGGTTTGGGGTTACAGAATGGTATTTTCTGCGTAAAAAGTACTTTCGAAGAAAAAACTTCGAAACCATGGCATCCATCTTTGCTTATAATGCGAAGGAAAAAAACATCGTTATTGTTTTCTTTTCCTGGTACTACCTCTGTAAGGGCTACGTGCTCCTATAACCCAATGTAATTGTTTGAAACTGGATTCCATCTACCTTACCGGCTTTTGAGGATTTTTAAGCGGGCGACTGGTTAAATTAAAGCCTTCTATAACTAAATCAAGGCATCCAACTACACAACAATCAACAAAAATCATTATTTTAGCAGCTCTTATGAACAACAATATCGTAGTAGCAATTGATGGTTATTCATCATGTGGTAAAAGTACTTTAGCAAAGGCTTTAGCAAAAAAACTTCATTTTATTTATGTAGATAGCGGCGCAATGTACCGGGCCGTGGCGTTGTACTTTCTGCGTAATAACATCGATTTGGCTAACCAGGAACAGATTTCCGATGCGCTGAACAACATCCATCTTAACTTTCACTCCAGGGATTACCAAACACACATTACCCTGAATGATGAAGAAGTATCTGACGAGATACGCCAGATGCATGTGGCCGAAAAAGTAAGTACCATTGCAGCAATACATGCAGTGCGTGTTGCCATGGTAAAACAGCAGCAGCGCATGGGCAAATCAAAAAACATTATTATGGATGGCCGCGATATTGGCACCGTTGTATTCCCGAATGCGCAGGTAAAGCTGTTTATGACTGCCGACCCAAAAATCCGTGCCGAGCGCAGGTATAAAGAGATGTTGCCTACAAACCCCGAAATAACTTTAGAAGAAATTTTTGATAACCTGGCCCACCGCGATTACCAGGATACCACCCGCAAGGAGAGTCCGTTGACGCGTGCTGAAGACGCTATTATTTTGGATAATACCGACCTGAGCCCAGACGAACAACTACTATTCGCGCTTAGCCATATTGAACCTTTCCTGGCCGATTAAAGCCAGGTTACTATTTATCGCAAATATTGTCGTTAACCCCGGCCTAAAAAAGTGGCCGGGCAATCTAATCTTCTATAAATCGTACGGTTGGTACACCAAAACGATTCAAAAAATCAACGCCTTCGTCGCTGCCGATGCCTTTATATTCGGCGTATGATTTATCAAAATAAACTTTGGTAATGCCGGCCGAATAGATAAGACGCGCACAGGCAATACAAGGCGAAAGCGTGGTATATAAGGTTGCTCCCTCCAGCTTTGCGCCGCTTTTTACGGCGTATAAAATCGCGTTTTCTTCGGCATGCAACGCTAATGAGCAGCTTCCTTTTGAATCGCGTGCGCAGCCCTGGGCCGGCCACTCCTCGTCGCAGTTATGCGTACCCGCAGGCGGGCCGTTGTAGCCGATGGATATAATACGCGTGTCCCGTGTTAAAACAGCACCTACGTGGGCTTTAACGCAGTGTGAACGTTTAGCCAGGTCGGTTGCCAGGTTCATGAATATCGAATCGAAACTTGGTTTCATAAATTAAATCATTGGGTCATTAATGCCATTGGGTCATTAAATCAGTGAAAATGACTTAATGACCCAATGGCTTATAACGGCATTAAAAATTAGTGGCCTGCAGCAACTTCAACATGGTCAAGGTCGATACCCTGGCTACGCAATTCGCGGCTTACTTTCCAGGCGAAATACGCAAGGTACGCGAAGCCTATTACAGGCACAATATATGAAAAGTGTATACCGCTCATACCTGGTACAACGTTACCTGCACCATCAGCAACTTTGCCCTGGAGCGGAGGGATGATAGAGCCCCCCAAAATCATCATGATCAGGAACGCGGAGCCCTGGCTTGTGTATTTTCCCAAACCCGTAATAGCCAAAGAGAATATGGAAGGCCACATAATGGAGCAGCACAGTCCACCACTAATGAAAGAAAACGTTGCAACTTTACCTGTGGTAAATAACCCAACCAACATAAATGCTACGCCTAATAAGCCCAATACAGATAGTGTACGTGTAGGTTTTTGTTGACCAATAAAGAACGCAACAATAAGAATTGCTACACATGCTGCATAACCATAAAGGTTACTTACGTTTACGCCGGTGGCAGCGTTAACTAATAATACTATACCAAACGCTATAAAAGGTATCAGAATGGTTAACACATATTTAACCGTTTTGGATAAGTTAAACGCGCCTATAGCACCGGCAAAACGACCGATCATCAAACTACCCCAATACAATGAAATATAAGGCGCTATATCCGATTCTTTGAACGAACCGAACTCAGGCGTTTTTAATAACGATCCCATATTGCTTTGAATAGTAACCTCGGTACCTACATAAGTAAATATAGCCAGCATACCCAGAATTAGTTGCGGGTACTGCATCGCGCCCCAACCTTCTTTGCTTTTTTTAGCGGCAAAAATAGTTCCCACCAGCGTTAATACAATAATAGCTAATGATGCGTATACAAAATACTGGCTTTTTATGTGATCTGAAGACAGCAACTTATTAAGATAGGCGCTCAACGGATCGGCTGCCAATATTAAACAGAACGCCAAAAACATAATTAAAAGCGGAGTATTGGCCTTAGGGCTTGGTTCAATTTTTTCATCGCTGGTAACCTTTGGTAAATTCGAAAACCAAAAGAAGATAGCTACGGCAATAAATAAACCGGCAAGCATGTAGTAAAGGTTATTTACGGAGGAGATTTGAACATCTTTTGCATCAATTTTAGCCGCTGCCGATCCAAATAAAATAATACCAACAACCACCGGGCCTAATAAACCACCAATATTATTAATACTGCCCGCAAAATTTAATCGGTTTGAGCCAGTTTCCGGTGGCCCAAGGGCAACAACGAAAGGGTTTGCAGCAGTTTGTTGTAATGAAAAGCCAACAGCTATAATAAAGAACACCGCTAATATTAAACCGAATGAACCTGATGCTATTGCAGGGACCATTCCCAAAGCGCCAACCGCCGATACAATCAATCCTAAAATAATACCATTTTTATAACCCATTTTATTCATAATATCAACCTTGCTGATAGATGAAGCAAAATAAAGTATTAATGAACCTATAAAATAACCGCCATAAAATGTAAAATCAATCAACTGTGATTCAAACTGGGTTAGATGAAAGTGTTCTTTACAAAAAGGTATGAATACACCGTTGGAGGCGGCTAAAAAGCCCCAAAAGAAAAATACAGTTATTAGCGTGTAAAGTGCCGAACTGTAACTTTTAGCATTGTTTTGTTCCATTTTAAAATTAGGTTATACAGAATAGATTTTGAATCGTTAAACATAATTGATTTTTTGTAAAACTGGTCATACTATTTTAAATTAAAATAAATCACAATTTTAAGTTTCGTTGTTTATGAGATAAAATTGCATATTCGCATTGTTCAAAAATGAACAAAGCCTAACTTAATGATAAAAGCCATTATTTCGGGAATTGGGTTTGGATTAGTGTTGACTGTTATTACTGGCCCGGTCTTTTTTGCGCTCATTAAAACCAGCATCGAAAAAGGTTTCCATGCAGGTGTAGCCCTTGCCCTCGGTGTTGTAACCAGCGATGTAGTATTTGTTGGTGCATTACTCTTCGGTTCGCAATATATAGATGTATCTGATCATGCTAAACTGATTGCAGGCGTTGTTGGCGCTGTAATATTGTTTACCCTTGGGCTGTACTATATGTTCAAAAAAGCCGAGGTAAACTACGATAACAAGGCAACAAATATCAACAAGGCAGGCTACTTTTTCAAAGGCTTTCTGATGTGCATCTTCAACCCCACGCTGTTATTCCACTGGACGGTTGTTATCGGCGCGGCCAGTACCACTTTCCTGGTGGGCACGCCCCATCGGTCATTCCATATAGCTGTTATGTTTTTAACTATCCTTGTTGTACAGTTTGGTATGGATACCATTAAAGCTTTTTATGCCGATAAGCTGCGCGACAAAATTTCGGTTAAACTCATTCACCGCCTTAACGAAGTGGCAGGTATAGCGTTAATAATCGCCTCATTGGTACTGATCGACAAACTGGTTACGCACTTCATCTTCGCGGCACCGGCAGGGTCATGAGGCCCCCCAGCCCCCTGAAGGGGGAGCTTTTTGATTGGTTAAGCGTTCTCGCGATTGCTTCGTGCCTTATAATGACATGATTGTAATGCGTTGACTATCAACGTTGATTTTTTACGTAGAGACGTAATATTTTGTGTCTCCCGCATGCAAATCAAACCTTGCGTCTCCGCCTGCCTGGCGGAGACGCAAAATATTGCTTCTCTACATTAAACCCAATTTACAATTATGTCATTACTGTTTTTTCAGGTTAGCCTGATGTTTACCCGCAATGACATAGCTTAATTTTGTCACTCCTCCTTCAGAATTCATCCCGAAATCCGACAATTCAGAATAACCTCGTTTTAATTTTTATGAAAACACTCAAAAAAGCACAAAAAAGGCGACAAGTATAAACTCATCGCCTCTATATAATTTCACTCCCCCTTCATGGGGCGGGGGGGCTTACATATAAGCCCTTTGGTTTTTACCTTCCATCCAGTTAACAAAGGCGCGGTTAACAACTTTGTTACCGCCTGGGGTTGGGTAATCGCCGCTGAAGTACCAGTCGCCGGTATGATCCGGGCAGGCAATATGCAGGTTATCTAAAGTTTGATAGATAACTTTCACCTCGCATTTGATCTCTTTAGGAGTGATGATCTGCGCTATACGGTCAGATACCTGCTGATCGGTAAATAACTCGTATATGGCTTTTACATGGTTTTGTACCTTCTCTTTAGGCAGCTTAATGCTGTCTTTACATTTCTGGTAAACATCTAAAATCACATCTTCCCTGTCCATTTCCTTTAACAGGCTAATGGCAGCCTCAAAAGCAACAAACTCACCCATACGCGACATATCTATACCATAGCAGTCAGGGTAACGGATTTGCGGCGCCGATGATACAACTACAACCTTGGTAGGGCCAAGCCTGTCCAGTATCTTCAGGATACTTTGTTTAAGCGTGGTACCACGAACGATCGAATCGTCTAATACTACCAGGGTATCGGTATCACGTTTTATTAAACCGTAGGTGGTATCGTAAACGTGGGCAACCATTTCGCTACGGTCAGCATCCTGGGTGATGAAGGTTCGCAGTTTAACATCCTTAATAGCTATTTTTTCAACGCGTGGTGCCAGTGCAAGTAATTCGGTAAGCTCTTCGTCGCTCACTTTATCCTCACGGTTCAGCAACCTGTCGCGCTGGTATTTTTTTACGTATTTGTGTACCCCCTCTACCATGCCATAAAAAGCAACCTCGGCAGTATTAGGGATGTATGAGAATACGGTATTTTTAATATCGTGATTAACGGCATCCAATATTTGCGGGCATAATAACCGGCCTAATTGTTTACGCTCACGGTAGATAGATGCATCGCTGCCGCGTGAAAAGTAGATCCGCTCGAAAGAGCAGGCTTTCTTCTCCTTGGGCTCGCTAAACATCGTCTCGCTTATTTTACCATTCTTTTTAACGATAAGGGCATGACCGGGCATAATTTCCCTGATCTCTTCCATAGGCACGTTAAATGCTGTTTGGATAGCAGGGCGTTCTGATGCAGCTACAACAATCTCGTCGTTATAGTAATAAAACGCCGGGCGTATGCCAACCGGGTCGCGCATTACAAAGGCGTCGCCATGGCCAAGTATGCCGGCAATGGTATAACCACCATCCCAGTTTTTGGCCGATTTTGTTAAAATTTTGGCAACATCCATATCGTTGGCTATCAGCTTGCTAATCTCCACGTTATCGTCTAATCCTTCGCGTTTGTACTGGTCAAACAAGCCTTGGTTTTCGGTATCAATAAAGTGGCCCATTTTCTCGAGCACTGTAATGGTATCGGCTTGTTCCTTCGGGTGTTGGCCCAGGTCGTAAAGTTGCTGCAAAAGCTCATCAACATTGGTCATGTTAAAGTTACCTGCAATAACCAGGTTCCTGGTTTGCCAGTTGTTTTGGCGCAGGAACGGATGGCAGCTTTCTATCGAGTTTTTACCATGGGTACCATAACGCAGGTGCCCTAATAAAACCTCGCCGGTAAAGCTTACATGTTCTTTGAGCCACTCGGCATCCAACATTTTTTCGGGGGTTTCTTTCTGAATCTCCGCGAATTTCTTCTGGATGTATTCAAAAATATCAGCAACGGCATTTGAGGCCATTGACCGGTGACGACTGATGTACCGCTTGCCCGGAGCAATATCTAATTTAATGGTAGCAACACCTGCGCCATCCTGGCCGCGGTTATGTTGTTTCTCCATTAAAAGGTAAAGCTTGTTCAGGCCGTACAGCGCAGTTCCGTACTTTTTCTGATAAAAAGATAGTGGCTTTAATAAGCGGATAAATGCCACACCGCATTCATGTTTAATCTGATCGCTCATGATTCGGAATGAGGCTGCAAAGGTATCATTTATAATGGACTCTTTATAAAATCATTTGTCATTAAATAGTAGTTTAAACATCCTTTTTAATGTGCAGGTTTTAGATTACAGATGTGCAGATGTTTTTGTCTGATTATTTGTCCGAATCACTCTTTTTCAGCAGGGTAAAATGATTGCGTAACCTCAATCAACCCTACAATGCGATCGTTAAATTCTTCCAGCTCTTCGGCAGGCACCCAAAGTTCGTTATGAATAGGGCCGCCAACGTTTTCAACATTATATTTTACAAGGAACGCGGCAGGCAAACTAAACTTAGTTACAAAGCCCGAACCTGATGCAGGCACATTCCAATCCCTTGCTATTTGTATGGCGTAAGCTTCATTCATTACCGGGTAAAAGATCGGTTGTTGCGCCAATCGTTTAGGGAACCGTTTAAAACCCGATTCCTCTATCAGCTTTAATTCCCTCGGCCCAACCGGCCGCCATAAAGTTGTAAGTTCTTCTTGTTGCACGATGTGAATTTAAAGAATTTGTCTGAATCTTTCTGAACCGGAATTCATCGAATTAAAGGATTAACAGAATGTGCCTAAATTCGAGCTATTCTTAAATTCCACAAATTCCGGTTCAGACAACATCTGCACATCTGAAATTTATAATCTGCACTCCCTACCTCGAAAAACCAGCCATCCGATGCAAAGCGACAGGATCATAAACCCTGCCTGCTTTAATTACGGTAGATACTTTACGGATATCGCTGATGTTTTTTAACGGATCTCCATCTACCAGTATAATATCTGCTTGTTTACCCACTTCAATTGTGCCTGTTTGTTTGTCAATGCCCATCGCCTGGGCCGGTGTAATGGTAGCTGTTTTTATAGCCTGGGCCGGTGTTAAACCCGCCGATACGTATAGTTCCAGCTCCCTATCCAGGCTAAAACCAGGGAATCCCATATCGGTACCGGCCACAATAATAACGCCTGCATCATATAGCTTTTTTACAGAAGTTGTCATGCTTTGCATCAGGGGCTTAAATTTCATGGCATTGGCCGGTTCCATCCCCATGTTTTTAAATAGCGTTTGCAATGGGGGTGGCAACGTATTGTATGCCGGCTCCAGGTTCGTGATACTATCTTTTACATTTCGAAAGGCAAGTTCAAAAACACCCAAAGTTGGGTCTATCACCACCTGATGGTCTTTAATGAATTTTATGGCCGCCACGCTTACCGAATCATTAAAATCGACAGACCTGTCTTTATTTCTTTTCAAAATGGCGTAAACATATTGCTCGTGGTTTACCATGTTCATGCCCGAGTCTACGCCCTGTTGCAGGGTCATCCCGTTGGGGATGTGGCCGGTTACCGTTAAGCCTAATTTATGGGCTTCGTCGCAAATAGCTTTTACTATAGCTGGTTTTACCGAGCTGTAAATTTTTATCTGCGCAAATCCATTTTCTTTATAACGATCAACCGCTTTTACGGCTTCTTCTTTGGTATCTGCCTGTATAACACCAAGCGCCATCGGCCCTTTACCATCAATAATACCCGCTTTCAGGATATTTGGGCCAACGCCCCTGCCACCATCTATGGCGCTTTTTATAGCGTTAATATATTCAAATTCGTTGCCACAATCCCTAACCGTTGTTACGCCGGCTGCCAGGTAGGCAGGTCCCCATTCTGCCTGTTCAAAATGCGCGTGCATATCCCACAAGCCGGGTAAAATAGTTTTACCATTTGCATTGATTACTTTGGCGCCGGCAGGTATTTTAACATTGCCCACCTTACCTATCACTTTAATAAGGCCATCTTCTATCAACACTACAGCATTGGACATGCTTGTGCCGGTGTCTACATCAACCAGGTTACCGCCTGTAATGGCTATCACCTTACTAACTGCACCTGTGGGCGCTGCAGCCTTAGCGAAAACCTCCATACCATAAACCGCCGCTTTGCTGATTAATTCGGTCAACAGGCTTTCATATTCTTCGCGCATGGATTCCAACTTATCGCCTTCAGCATCATTGGTGATGAGGCAAATGAGCTTACCACCGGCATCCGTCCATATCAGCTCATTGCCCCAAACAAGGCCGCTTACGGTATACCTGTCAAGCAGTAATGGCTTGCCGTTAAATGTTAATTGATCTGTACCGTCTTTTTTTATTTGTACCGAGCCAAAAGGCAGGGTTTTCATAGTTACCGGCTGCTTATTCTTTTTCCAATACTGAAGCATTGCCTGTTGTACCAATGTTGGCGAGTAACCGGCTACAGGGAAGCTGATTTGACCGCTTAAGTTGTAATTAGTAGTTTTATCATCAACTTTAGCAATTACCTTGTCGCCGGAAATAACCACAGAATCGTTAATCGTAGAAAACCTGGATGTACTGCCCTTGACAACGAGTTCAAGCGGATTGCCCACCGGATTTAATTTTAGTTTGGCCTTTAAAGGCACCGGTGAACCACGGTCGACAAACTTAAAATCGACGGCGTACTCAATATCATCTTTATACTTAGCAACCCGGTAAGTTTCCTTACCAATATGCTGCGCGAATTTGTGTAAAAAGAAGGTGCCGCTATCGGGCAAATCGGTTTGGGCTTTCACATTAAAAACCAGCGCTAAAAGCGGGGCAAACACAGTAATTTTTTTCATATGCAGGTAGATTCAGATAAACTAAGTTATCATTTAATCACGGGTGTTGCAATATTTCAGATGTGCAGATTTTTTTGTCTGAATCAAAATTTACAGAATTTTAGAATTTTCAAAATAACGTGGCATTCTGTTAATTTAATAATTCTGTAAACGGCGTAGCCTTCTTGAAAACCGTTAAAAAATAAATTAAACGTGAAAAATTTTGATTCAGACATACTTAATTTCCCGGAAAGTTATGTTGATCCGAGGTCCAGGCTGTTTGGCCGTTTTGGGTACCTGGTGCAGCCAATTATGTTGTGTTGCACCCTGCATAATAAGCAGGCTGCCATTATTCAAGGCGATAGAAACTTTAGCGCTCTTTTGTTGCTTGTGTTTAAACTGAAAAGTGCGGGTTGCACCAAACGACGCCGAGGCTATAACAGGGTTGCCGGCCAGTTCCTTTTCATCATCACTGTGCCAGCCCATGCTGTCGTCGCCATGACGGTAGTAATTAAGCAGGGCCGAATTAAATTGTTTGCCGCATTGCTGTTCGGCCGCTTCTTTTATCTGTCTTAACAATGGCGTAAAAGGGATAGGTGTATTTACTACGCCCGAGTAGGTGTATTCCTGGTCGCCATCGGCGTACCAGGAAGTAAGCCGTGGAAAGTTGACCATTTTACCATAGATTTTCATTTTATCCTGTTTCCAAAGGATAGAATGCTTTAACTGTTCAAAAATACCGAGCGTGCCCTCCTCTTCAAAAAAATTAGGGTACAGGTAAACCTCCCCATCAAATGGTAATATATTTTGATGAGCAGTTGTAAACATCCCTAATTGATTATCTGAAAACATATTTTTAAAATAGAGTCAAGAACTAAGAATCAAGAGTTAAGACAAAAACACGTATTGACAACACCTTATAGACAAGTGTATTGTCAATACGTTTAATAATATAATATTTTTATGACTACGCGGCAGTCATCGCACCCGTGTCTTGACTCCCTCGCCGCCACCAAAAAAAAAATCCGGCTTCTCAGCCGGACTTTCAGGTTTATTGATTTGGTTTGAAATTCAAGATTAAAGTTTTTCGCCGTGCTGGCTAATGTCCAGCCCCACAACTTCATCCTCGGCAGATACCCGGAGAGGAGAGATCATGTCTGTTATTTTAAGCAATAACAACGACCCGAAAAACGCGAACACCGATACTCCTACCAGTGCTAATAACTGTACCAAAAACAGGTGTGTTTCGCCAAAGAAAAGGCCGTTACCAGTAGTGTTTGCAGCATTTACGTGCTGATTGGCAAAAACACCGGTTAGCAGCATACCCACCATACCACCTACCCCATGGCAAGGGAATACATCAAGTGTATCATCAATGGTAGTGCGCGTACGCCACTCCACAACCAGGTTACTGATTACGGCCGATATAATACCGATAGCCAGCGAATGCGGAACAGTTACATAACCTGCAGCCGGCGTAATGGCCACAAGGCCTACTACCGCGCCTATACAGGTACCCATAGCCGATGGTTTGCGGCCACGCAGCATATCAAAAAATATCCAGGTAATACCACCTGCAGCCGAAGCTGTTGTACTGGTGGCCAAAGCGGTTACCGCCAAAGCATTTGCGCCAAAAGCCGAACCTGCATTAAAGCCAAACCAGCCAAACCATAAAAGCCCGGTGCCTATCATTACATAAGTAATACGGGCAGGCGAATGATTAGCCTCGTTACGGCGTTTTAAATATAAGGCAGAAGCCAGCGCCGCCCATCCGGCCGACATGTGTACCACCGTACCGCCGGCAAAGTCAAGCACACCCAGTTTGGCCAGTATGCCATCCGGGTGCCAGGTGCAATGCGCCAGTGGCGAGAATATGAAGATGGAGAACAGTACCAAAAAAATAATGTAGGAGTTAAAACGAATCCGCTCGGCAAAAGCACCGGTAATCAGTGCCGGGGTAATTATGGCGAATTTTAACTGGTACATGGCAAACAACAACAACGGGATAGTTGGCGCGGCTTTCCAGGTAGCATTACCCAGCATTCCTTTCATCATAAAAAAGGTGGCGGGGTTGCCAATAACGCCATGAAAACTTTCGCCAAAGGCCAGGCTAAAACCAAATATACCCCAAAGTACCGTGATGATAACCATACACACGATGCTTTGCAGCATGGTAGATATCACGTTTTTTTTGTTTACCATACCGCCGTAAAAGAAGGCAAGGCCCGGCGTCATAATCAAAACAAGCGCTGTCGACATCAGCATCCAGGCTATATCACCGGTATTAAAATGAGGATTGCCGGAGTTTTTGAACTCGACAGATGGAAACAAAAAAGTAAGCGTAAGAATTATAAGTATAATTAGAAAAGGAATATACCGCTTCATTTAATTTTTAGACTTGTTAAAAAACAGCCTAAATTAATACTTTTCTGTCGATAAAAAGAAGATTGTGTTAATTTTATATTAAATAGGTAATAAAAAATTACGTTTACAGGTATTTTAAAACGAAATCCGGAAAAACACCCAACAAAATCAGCACAAAACTTATAATTACAACCAAAATGAGCGAATTGTATGATTTTTTATATTCAATATCCTGATTTTCTGGTCTTTTCAGGAATAAATTAAGTGGAATTTTTATATAGTAAAATAAACTTACTACCGTTGTTAAAGCCCCTGTAGCCATCATCAGCAACAGCCAGATACTATGATTTTGCTGATAAAGCCCATATACCGCCGAAAACACAAACACCTTACCCGTAAAGCCGGCACTCACCGGCAAGCCTGTCAGCGATATCAGGATGATGGTAAAACACACCCCGGCAACCGGGTATTTTAAACCAAGGCCTTTATAAGCGTCAAGGTCCTGAGCATCCGCCACATTTGTAAAATAAGTTGCCAGCACCAATGCGCCAATATTGGCCACCGCATAAACTAACAGGTAATAAGTTAAAGCCGATATGCCTTGCTGGTTAAGTACCACCACGGCCATCAGCGCGAAACCAGTATGGCCAATGCTGGAGTAAGCCAGCATCCGTTTAACATTACTTTGCAATACTGCGGCAAAGTTTCCCGCTATCATGCTGATAATACCCGCTACTGATAGCACAATAACCAAATTGAACCCGGTATTGGCGCCAAGCAGTATAAAAGGCGGTAAAAAGTTAACCAATAAAGCAAAGGCCGCAATTTTAGGTAAGGTAGACAGGTATGCAGTAACCGGCGTTGGCGCTCCCTGGTACACATCGGGCACCCAGAAATGAACGGGGACAAATGACAGCTTAAACCCTATGCCCACCAACACCAGCACTATAGCAAAAGCCGAGCTAAGCTGATTGACCTTTAAAAGTTCCATAACGGTATTGTGCTGCAAAATATCCAGCGAACCGCTGAATGCATATATCAACGAAATACCATAAAGCATAATTGCCGACGATGCCGCGCCAAACAATACATATTTTAAGCCCGCCTCGGTACTGAAAGCGTTCTCGCTACGGTAAGCTACCATTAGGTACGATGCGATGGAAACCATCTCGATAGCCAGGTAAATAGATAACAGGTTTATAGCCATCACCATTAAATGCAGCCCGAATATAGAGGCCATGGTAATGGTATATAGATCAGATAATCCTTTCTGATGGCTTTTCAGCTTCTCGTCCCACGTAAAATATAACAGCAGGATAAAGGCCAGCAAATCGATGATGAGTTTAAACCATAGTCCGCTGCGGCTCAGGAGCAGCATTTGGCTAAACAGCAGGTGCGGGCCATCCAATATCAGCCCAAATTGATTTAAATCGGTAAAGGCTACCAATAACATGCCTGTAATGGCTACCATGCGGCAGTAACCAGCAGATGTTTTACCAAAAAGCAGGTCGGTTATCATCACAAACACAAACAGTAAACCCAGGTATGCTTCGGGCAAAAAATAGTGCAGGCTGGCAATTACCTGGGTTAGCTGTTCGGATATGTTGGTGAGCAGTTGGTGCATTTATATTATTGAACTATTACTGATTGATTTTTGGGGTACTTAACCTGGTACTTTAACTGCACCTTTTTATCATCCTGCGAATTTAACACGAAATTCCATGAAAGTTTGCCCGTATGCGCATCCAATTTTGCACCCGATGTTTCCTGCACATCTACCTGTATGTCGGAATTTTGCGAAACGGGCACCTGGTCTTCTACCAATAAGTTAACCGGCTGGCTTTTGCGGTTTTTAGCTTCAACAAGCCAGTTGCGGGTTTCCTTTTTGTTGGAGCCGAAGATCTGCCGCTCGGCCAGTTCCTTTTGCAGGGTGCGGGTAACTACAATATTTTTATCGTTGCCTAACGAAAGGTTAAGCGTATCTGTAGTGGCCTGGGTGTTAATTAATGATTTACCGATAAAAGTTCCTTCAAAAAACAAACTGGCTTCGCCGGATAGGAAATTGTATTTGTTCCAGTTGGTAAGCTGGGCGGTTAAAAACACATCGGTGCTTATTTTGGGGGCAACGTAATACTGATAGCTGGCTTCTAAATCAAACTGCCCAATCTCTACCATATATTGCTTACCATCTGTTGGTACCGTGTAAGGATTGGCAATGGCAAACTCTACGTTGGTTTGGTTTTCAATTTGCTTTACTTCGATTGGGGTAGTTGAATAGCCCAGGCTGGATATCCCTCTGATCTTTATTTTATCGACTGCTCCAGGTGTAATACTCACTCCGGAAACCCGCCCCTCAAGCGACTCTGATGTACTGCCATAACCTACAACAACAACCTCATTTAAAGCCTGGCTTGATGGTTTAAGCGCTACACTTATAACAGCCGCATTGGCCTGCCGCTCCATGGTTTCGTAACCAAGAAAACTATAAGTAAGTGTTGGGTTGCCGGCCGGTACCTGGATATTGTAATTGCCATCTTTATCGCTTACCGTACCTATCGATGTGCCTTTTATCCTAATGGATACGCCGGGCAAGGGCTGCCCATCATCCTGAGCAACAACCTTGCCCGTAACTTTGGTGATGCTGCTGGCAGCGCCTGAATAATACATCCCGAAATTTAAATAGTCCGGGGTAAGCTCGGGTTTACTGCCGCTTACGGTTGGGTTGCCTGTTGACAAGGTGATTTTAATATTTTTCCATTCCTCGCCGCTTTGCTGCGACACATTGGCTTTATAAGTTATGCTGATGGGGCTGTTTACATTTTTAGCCCTGATATCATAAACAGGATACCAGCTGGCGGTATGCACCACGTAGTTGATGGTAAATGTAGACTGCAGATCGGCTTTAGACGATACCGTAACCAGCACATTACTGGTGGTGCTGCGGCGGCCTTTAACAATATCGGCTATTTGCTTATCGTATTTTTGAAGTTCGAGGTTTAGCAAGGCCACCTGGTCGGCTACGGTTTGCTGTTTTTGCTTGATCTCGGTTAGGCGGGCCGTTTGAAAGTCAAGTGCCTGTTTAAGTTTTACAATATCGAGGCCATTTTTTTCGCCGCTACCTACCTGGTTTTTTGATAGCATATCGGCCTCTTCCTGGTAAATAGGGAGCAAGCCGTTTTGTAAGGATATTTTGTCCCTGATGAGTTTTTGCTGAGCCTGCAAATCGATAATTTGCTTTTGCTTCAACTCTTCGTTAAAAAAATCAAGCTCGTGCTTAACCGAAAGAATGGTAAAATTACCACCTGCGCTTACCTGCAAACTCTGCACGTCCATATCTGCCGATAGGTTGTTGAATACCAGGGTTGATGTACCGGCGCTTATATTTACCTGCGCGGTGCGGCTTACCTGTGCCCCGCTTAAAAACACGGTAACTTTTTGAACTTTCGAGGCGATTTTTTGCCCCTCATCTGCTCTGGCGGCAATAGCTATAAATAAAAAAATAGCGGTTGATAGTTTTTTTTTGAACATAACGTCTTCGGTTAAATGGATACTTGCTGTTAGTTTTCCCCCATTAGCCGCAAAGGCTACCGGGTAAACTAAAGATGCAGCGGTATGCATTTTTCCATAAAAGAATTTATGCTGATACACTATCAATTATTTGGTGTGTAAAAATTGTATAAAAGCCAATACCGAATCGTTGATCTTATCAAAAACTAATGATGGCATTATACCCAATGCCAGGGCGATGATGGCCAGTGGTGCAAGGGTAAGTTTCTCACGCAGGTTTAAATCTGTAAGCGCTGTTTTCCAAACGGCACCACCTTTTAATGATTCTTTACCGAAGAACATGCGTTGCAGTGTCCATAAAAAGTAGGCCGCGCCAAACAGTATGCCCAGGGTGCCGCAAATAGCCATCCAATAAGGCAGTAAACCATTTTCTGTATGCGATTTAAATACACCGGCTAATGTAAACGCCTCGGCCACAAATGCCGAAAAGCCCGGCAAGCCCAACGAAGCGAAAAACGCGATCATAACAAAGGCCGTATATTTTGGCATCAAGGTAGCCAGGCCACGGAAATGGTAAATATCCCTGTCATGCACCCGGTTGTAGATAACCCCTACCAGGAAGAATAGCATGGTTGATAAAAAGCCATGGCTCACCATTTGCATTACGGCTCCGCTTACGCCTTCGGCAGTTTGCGACGCGATGCCCAATAACACAAAACCCATGTGCGATACCGATGAATAAGCGATCATCCGTTTCAGATCTCGCTGGGCAAGCGCGTTGAATGCACCGTATAAAATGGAGATAACACCTAACAGGCCAAGCCAGAAGGCATGCGCTGTGGCTACTTCGGGGAAGATGCCGATACATATGCGGATAATGCCATAGCCGCCAATTTTTAACAGGATACCAGCCAGGATGATAGATACCGGCGTTGGTGCCTCTACGTGGGCATCGGGCAGCCAGGTGTGCAAGGGCACTACCGGCACTTTTATAGCGAAGGCGATAAACAATACCACAAAACCTACGGTACGCGCAGGCATGCCCAATATGGTTTGGTGGCCTGCCAGTGAAAATACCGAACCGACATTGAAGTTTGCCGGGTTCATCATCTGCACCATATTAAAAGTATGATTGCCGGTGGCGGGATCGGTAACCGAGAGGTATAAACCTACTATCACCAGTAACATAAATACCGAACCAAACAGGGTGTACAAAAAGAATTTGATGGAAGCATACTCGCGCCGTGCACCGCCCCACATCCCGATCAGGAAATACAACGGCAGTAGCATGAGCTCATAAAACATATAAAACAGGAAGAAATCCAGCGCGCAAAACACGCCGATAACGGCCATATCCAGCAATAAAAACAACAGAAAAAACCCTTTAAGGTTACTCTTGATTTCCCAGCAAGCCAAGGTAGCTATCACCAATACCAGCGATGTCATCACCAGCAGGGTTATCGATATGCCATCTATCCCCACAAAATAATCAATTTGCATTTTGCCCAGGCTACCCAGGTTAAGGCTTATCCAAGGCAGTTTTTGTACAAACTGAAACTGCTCTTCGTGGTTAATGCCGCCAAAGCCGGCGCCTGTTTTAAAGTTAAGGTACATCCATATGCTGATGCCCAATTGGATCAAGGTAGCCCCAAGCGTGATATATTTAAAACTGTTGCGCATGCTTGATGGCAGCAGCATAATGATAATGCCAAACAGTACAGGTATAAATATGAGTAAGGTTAATATATTCATCAGGTTTATATCAGTATTTTTAAAATAAACAGCAGCAGCACAATGGCCAGCATACTAAACAAATAATATTGCACTTTACCGCCCTGGAATTTACGTGCAAAATTGCCAATACTTTGTACAATGGCAGCCACCAGGTGCAAAAATCCGTCTACGATATATTTATCCGCCCAGGCGGCAAAACCGGCAACATATCTGCTCACAGCAGCAAGTAAATGGATAAATCCATCAATAATATTTTTATCAAACCAGTACATGAACTTACCCAGCCCTAATACGGGTTTTACAAATACACGTTTGTAAATTTTATCAAAATACCATTGGTTGTATGATAAGCGGTAAAAGAACCCGGTTTGCGGGAATGCAAAACTGCTTTGTTTTACATAGATGGTATAAGCAGCGTAAATGACCAGTAAGCTGAAAATATTTACCAGCGTCGGGATGGTAACGTGATAAATACTTTCGAACTTAGCCAGGCCGTGCAGTCTTAAACCGCTGGATAACCAGGCCTGCTCGTACCCAAAGGGGTTAAATGAAAACAGCGGGAAGAAGCAGCAAAGGGCCAGTAGAACCAAAGGCAATTTGTATTGCCAGCCGCCGTCGCCCATGTGTATTTTTAAACCGGGATATATTTGGGAAAGCCTGAATTGGCCAAAGAAAACCTTGAAGATCAGTCGCGCTACATAGAAAGCCGTAAGCCAGCTGGTCAGTAATGCCATGATTGGGATTATCTTGAACCACGCAGCTTTACCATCGATCCACTCAAAAGTCTGGATCAGGATACCGTCTTTTGACAGGTAGCCAGATGTAAGCGGCAAGCCGACTAATGCCAGTCCACCAATAAGCGCAACGATGAAGGTAAGCGGCAATTTTTTACGCAGGCCTCCCATTATCGAAATATCCTGCGGATCGATGTCCAGGTTATTATCATCCTTAACATGCTGCATTTCGTGGATCACGATACCGGCCACCAAAAACAGTAAACACTTAAAAAACGCATGGGTAGCCAAATGGAACAGCGACGATGAGTAAGCCCCTACCCCCATACCCAAAACCATAAAACCTAATTGCGATATGGTAGAATATGCCAGCACCCGTTTTAAATCATTTTGCGTAAGCGCGATGGTAGCCGCCATAAAAGCAGTAAAACAGCCGATGCAGGCGAGTACGGTAAGCTCTGTTTGGGTAAACATTGGATATACTCTGCCTAACAGGAAAACACCTGCCGCAACCATGGTAGCAGCGTGTATTAACGCCGAAACGGATGTCGGCCCTTCCATGGCATCCGGCAGCCAGGCATGTAACGGGAACTGTGCCGATTTAGCAGCGACTGCTAAAACGATACCTGCAACGGCAATGTATTGCCAGATGGCGGGCAGTGAGCCAGAAGCCCCTCCGGAGAACCATATTGATCCGTAAGACCTGGGCAGCAAATCAGCTTGGACAGCCCATTGCCCGTCCCTTATGGCAGAAATACTGAGCATCCCCTCATGCCCAAACAATGCATTAATATCAAAAGTGCTATACATGGCGAACAGGATAATAATAGCACTTAACAAACCAATATCACCTATCCTATTCATGATAAAAGCTTTTTTATTAGCCTGTACCGCTTTATCTTTTGTAAACCAGAAACCAATTAACAAGTAGGATGAAAAACCAACCAACTCCCAGAAGGCATAAAACAGCACCAGGTTATCCACAACTACCAATGCCAACATGCTGAAACAGAAGAAGCTGAGGTAGGTGAAGTAACGGCTGTACCTATCATCATGCTTCATGTAAGCGGTAGAGTAAATGTGTACCGGCAAAGCGATAACTGACACCAATAATAGCATCAAAGCCGATAAATTATTAAGTAGAATACCCGCGTAAACTTTACTATGCCCAATGGTAAACCAGACCTGCTTTACGTGGACCTGCGGATTATTCCACACCCCGGCAAATACTTTGGCGGCCAAAACACAGCTCAGCAAAATAGCCACCGTAGATACCCAACCCGCAACTTTACTTTTTACCGGCAGGCAAAAGTTTACCAAAGCAGCAAGCAGCGGCGATGCTACAGCTGCGAGGGTGCAGGCGATGAGGGTGGCGTCGGTATAGGATAGTTGATTAATCAATCTTTTTAGTTGTTATAAATAATACCGCTGGTTTCCAGCCGGCAGCGTTTTCTGTTCTCGGAGAGAAGTCAACTTTTACAATATCATCTGCAGATAATTTATAAAGAAGATTAATACCTTCATTTGTCGATTGCTTATAAAAATCGCCACTGGTTGTATTCATATATCCAACATTGCTATCATCAAAGTGATTAACCTGAAGGAATGCAGCGTATTCTTTTGAAAACTGGCTTAACTTTTTCTGATAGCTATCAATTGCAGCACGTTTAGTTAAAACCACAACTAATCGATTTTTAGGTGCTGCGTTAAATATTTCAGCGACTTTAACTTTACCAATGCTATCCCGACTAAGTATATCCCCGACCTGAACGCCATTTAGGTTCTTGTCAGAAATCGATCCATCCAGAACATACAGAATGCTGTCGCTGACGGGCGATTTCTGCTGAACTGACTTTTTGATCAGACCATGATTATAATGTTTAGTATAAATATTCAAAACACAATTATCTGCCCGGCTGCCATAAAACGCTAAAGCTGCTGTGGCTGTAAATACTTGAATTGACGCAATATCTTTAGGATCGATGTTTTTCATGTCCGCAGTATAAAGTTTGTCGTTTAATACTACCAATGTTTTGTAAAAATTACGTGCTGTGCTTGCACTGATTAATCTATCGACATTTTTTGTAGAATCAAAAGGCACGCTCTGGGCAGACGCTAATCCAGCTAAGAAACTTAATTGAAAAAAAAGCAAAATTATCATCACCAGCCTCTTCATCATCAATCCCTCAAATTATTAATCTTACCAGGATCAATGGTTTTATATTTCCTATACACGTTCAAAATAATAGCCAGTGCTACCGCCGTTGTAGCCGCGGCCAGTACAATGGCAAACAAGGCGAAAATTTGCCCGCTGTTGTTGGCAGCATCGTGTTTACCAAATGCTACCAGGTTTAATATGGCCGCGTTCAGGATCAATTCGATGCCGATCAATATCTGGATGGCGTTGCGTTTGGATACGATCATGTACAGGCCGATGCAAAACAGCATTACACTCACAATCAAAAAGTCGGTTAAGGTAATCATGCCTCGGCCTCCTTACGCGACAGGTGTGCCGCGCCAACTAACGTCATTAGCAATAAAACAGATATAGCCTCAAAGGGCAGCAGGTAGCGCGTCATTAAATTAACGCCTATATTATCAATCATCACCGCGTTTGGGGTAATGGTATTATTATTGGCGATAGAAGCTTTTACCCAGCTTAGGTTATTGGCATCAGCCTTTAACACCACATTGATCATCACGATAAAAAACAACGCAGCGAGTAGTATCGCCGGCAATTTGCCTATGCTGAAGAACTTGCCTTTTTGCTGCTGCAAAACATCCAGCGTTTCTTTGCCCGATAGCATAAAGGCAAACAGGATGAGCACCAGGATGCCGCCTACATAAATTACCACCTGCGTAACGGCCACAAAATCGGCCAGGGCCAAAACGTATAGGCCGGCCAGGGCAAATAGCGTAACAAAAAACACAAATATGCTGCGTACCAAATTGGTGGTCGATGCCGCGTACAAGGCCGAAGCCACCGCGATAAAACTCATAAAATAAAACAGCACGCGGACTAAGCTCATGCCTCGCCCTCCTTTTGTTTCATGGCAGCCAGTTTGGCCGCTTGTTTTTCGGCCTGTTGCTTATCAAACAAAGCACGCTTTTCGGCAGCGACCTCGGGTGACATGTCCGAGAACTCGTAAACCAGGTCACTTAGTTCAAAAACGGTTTTATCATACTGATTGGTCATCACAATGCATTCGGTTGGGCACACAATGGTACACAGGCCGCAGTACATGCATTTGGCCATATCAATATCAAACTTAGCTGCGTAAAGGCGTTTAGTGGTGCCGTCTGATGTTTGGCCTATGGCTTCCGTAGCTTTTATGGCCTCAATATCAATACAATCTACCGGGCATACCTTGGCGCATAAATCGCAAACAATGCAATCGTCCATCTCCACATCCAGTTGGTAGCGCCCAATTTCGGGCACCGGTAATTGCTGCTTCGGATACTGGATGGTATTGGTACCTTTTTCCAGCTGTTTAAAGTAGTTACTGTCACTTACGGTTGTAATCTTCCGCGCAGAATTATTGGCAAACAAGTGCTTCACGGTAAGACTTAAACCTTTCCATGCCGTTTTAAAACCGTTGATTAACTTAGTTAACAAATCCTAATATTGAAATTCTAAACTCTAAACCCTAAATTCTAAACTCTAAATCCTAATTGTTAAAATCCTAAATTCAATTTCTTAAATCCGAAATCGAACATCCGAATTCCGAAATCACATCAGCCACACTCTCCAAACACCCGATATCAGCACACATAAAAATGCCAGCGGGGTGAGTACTTTCCAGCAAAGGTTCATCAGTTGGTCTACCCGGAAACGGGGCAGTGTCCACCTGATCCACATTTGGATGGCTACCAGCCCTAACGTTTTTAGGCTTACCCATAAAATGCCCCACCACATACCGGTTGTCCATGTTGCCAAATGCACCGGGCCCATATTTGGTAACGGTGTATTCCAGGCTCCCAAAAACAGAATAACCCCTATCATGCTCACCAAAAACATCATAGAATACTCGGCCAAAAAAACCAGTGCGAAACGGATGCCCGTAAACTCGGTGTGGAAACCAGCCACCAGTTCTGATTCCGCTTCCGGGATATCAAAGGGGGCTCGGTTACTTTCGGCCAATGAGGCTATAAAATAAATTACAAACGCGATGATGAGATGCGGCGCACGGAATATGTTCCAGCTCAAAAGCCCACCAATTTTAGTAACATCCCAAAAACCGGCAAATTTTATTTTCTCGGCTGCTAACACCCCTTGTTGCATAGACACAGCCTGCAGATCGAGTGTTTGGGCTATCATTACAACAGATATAATGGCAAAGCCTGCGGGAATCTCATAAGAGATAATTTGCGCGGCCGAGCGCATGGCGCCTAATATAGAATACTTGTTATTTGATCCCCAGCCGGCCATCAGGATACCTAATGTTTCGATAGAGATAATGGCGAATATATAGTAGATGCCTAAATTTATTTTTGATGGAATAAGTCCCGGCCCCCAGGGCAGGGCGGCAAAACCCATGTATACCGCTATAAATATTACAGCTGGCGCCAGCATAAACAGCCATTTATCGGCAGCTGCCGGGATGATGAGCTCTTTTTGGATCATCTTCATAATATCGGCCAGGGTTTGCAGCGAGCCGAATTTTCCGGTTTCAGTAGGCCCAAGCCTGTCTTGTATAAATGCAGAGATCTTCCGCTCGGCATAAACACCAAACAACGCAAAAAAGGCCGAAAAACTGAACAACCCTATAGCAACAATAAAATATGTGATATAATAATTCAAGCGCTTTTTTGATGAAGCTGCAAACTTACTAAATGTTGAGTTATTTTA
Organism: Mucilaginibacter sp. P4_D1; assembly: GCF_056401935.1. Lineage (NCBI taxonomy): Bacteria > Pseudomonadati > Bacteroidota > Sphingobacteriia > Sphingobacteriales > Sphingobacteriaceae > Mucilaginibacter > Mucilaginibacter sp. P4_D1. Next base: position 80,428 of record NZ_JBFUIJ010000003.1, on the reverse strand, counting down.
GACGACAAGTTTAGTATATTAAATTGATGAGTGGTTGGCTGGGTTGATTAGGTGAGTGGTTAATTATACCCTTAACCGTGATTGCGAGGCACGAAGCAATCTCTTTAGGACAATTATCAAACTTTGCATGTCGCCATTAGCATGTTGGGGATTGCTTCGTACCTCGCAATGATGTATCTTTTTTAGTATTTCGGCCCACCGACCACTCACTTAATCAACCACTCACTTACATATAACCAAATCATTAGCCGAAATAAAGGTCGATTTCACCGGCTGCGAGAAAAACAGCGAGGCGTGATGATCAAAGTCGGCAGTATCATCTGTGGTGGTATAAAATTGATTGGTGCCGTTTTTGCTGAGCCTGTTCTCCATTTCGGGGTGGCGATGCAGGTAGTCAACCAGGCTTTTAGCTACAATATCACCCTGGCCTATCACTTTAACGTGGGCGGGCAACTGCGCTTCAATTTTATCCTGGATAATAGGATAGTGGGTACAGGCTAATAAGATAGTATCGATAGCCGGCGATTGCGCCATTACTTCATCAAGGTACAACTTCACAAAATAATCGGCGCCGGGCTGGTCATACTCGCCATTCTCTATCAGCGGCACCCAAAGCGGGCAGGCCTGCTGGTAAACTTTCACATCCGGGAAAAAATTTTGTATCTCGATAAGATATGAGCCCGACTGTACCGTTCCCTTGGTGCCCAGCACCCCTATATGTTTACTTTTGGTGTAGTTGCCAACAATTTCGGCAGTAGGCCTTATAACGCCTAATACGCGTTTTGTAGGGTCGGCGTTTTTTAAATCCTGCTGCTGTATGGTACGCAATGCTTTTGCCGATGCGGTATTGCAGGCCAGCACAACCAGCGGGCAACCCTGCGCAAACATCCATTGCACGCACTCCCAGGTATATTCATGAATGGTTTTAAATGAGCGGTTACCATAAGGCGCACGGGCGTTATCGCCCAGGTAAAGATAATCGTAACCCGGCAGCCGGCTGATGATTGATTTAAAAACCGTAAGGCCTCCAAAGCCCGAATCAAAAATACCTATAGGTTGATTGTGCATATACAAACATAAAAAAAGCGCTCCGTACTACGGGGCGCTTTTTTATAAATGACTAAAGGTTGATATTATTTTAAACCTAATTTTAATTTTACAGCGGCCATCAAATCGTCGGCATCTGGCGATACCAACAGGCTAACCTGTGATGAATCCAATACATAAGCGTAACCTTTTTCTTTGGCAACAGCTTGTACTGCGGCAGTAGCTTTATCAAAAAGTGGTTTGCCTAATTCGTTCTTTTTAGCTTCAACTTTTTGCTGAGCGTCTGTTTGATAATCAGACATACGTTTTTGCATATCCTGTAACTCAGCACCTTTTTGGCTACGAACGGCATCTGTCATAGTAGCCTGGGTTTTCTGAAAGTCGGTACCTTTTGTAGTGTACTCATTGTTCATGTTGGTAAGTACATCGATAAAGGTTTTTTGGTAAGCCTGAATCTGGGCCGAAACGGTTTTAGTTTCGGGCATAGCATCAATAACCGCATTAAAATTAATATGGCCAATTTTGGTCTGCGCATTGGCAAAGTTGCCGGCAAATATCATTCCTACTGCAACTAAAGCAACTTTAAATAGTTTTTTCATTTTTTTCTTGTCCTGTTTTAATAATAGTTTTGTTCTGTTTATTTTACTTTTAAATTTATTTGGCTAATACGCCGGGCTTAAGCCCTAATTTGGTTATCACCTCTGCACTTTTATCAAACCTTGGGTTTGCGTACAGCATAATTACCTCACTGTTTTTGTCAAAAATAATATCTAAATCATTGCTTTCGGCAACAGCCTGTACAGCTTTAGATACTCTATCCTGAATTGGTTTAACCAATGAGGTACTTTTTTGTGAAAGCTCGCCATCAGGTCCAAATTTTTGACGTTGAAAATCTTTGGCTGATTTTTCCTTATCTACAATTTCGGCCTCGCGACGTTTTTTCATATCGGCTGTCATCAGCACCTGGTCGGCCTGGTAGGCTTTATATAAACGGTCAATTTCCTGGAAACGGCCATCAACCTCTTTTTGCCATTGATCAGACAAAGCGGCCAATTGTTTTTGCGATGACGCGTATTCGGGCATATGTTTCAATATATAATCCGAATCTACATATGCAACACGTTGTGCATAAGCCCCGGCAAATGCAGTTAACGTTAAAAAGGCTACTAAAATTATCTTTTTCATATATCGCGGTGCAAATTAATTAAATCCGCCGGATAAACTCTGAGAAATTGTAAAATGGAACTGCCCTCTGTTTGCATCAGGCGCGCCCGGTATTTTATCAAATCCATAGCCATAATCTAATCCAAGCAAGCCAAATATAGGTAAAAATATTCTTGCGCCCACACCTACAGAGCGACGTACGTTAAACGGATTGAATTGGCTAAAATTGTTCCAAACGTTTCCACCCTCGGCAAATGCTAACAAAAATATAGTTGCCGACTGGCTGGCGATAACTGGGTGGCGCAGCTCCATAGTGTACTTATTATAGATAGTGCTACCAGTGTTAGTGTTCTGATTTTCGTTTGAACCTTCCGGTACAATCGAGAAGTTTTGGTAACCCCTTAAGCCGATGATCTCGCTACCCTGTAAAAACTGGTAGCTCTGCATACCATCGCCACCTAATTTGAAGCGCTCAAACGGCGATGGGCCTACTTCTTTGTTGTACATACCCAGGAAGCCAAACCTTACCTGGCTCATCAGCACAAATTTACCCACAATTTTGTTGAACCATTGTGCGTCGTATTTGAATTTATAGTACTCTACAAAGTGGTAACGCTCCTGCGGGGTAGCTACTTTATAGTTCACGTTGTTGAACATGGAATACGGAGGCGTAGCCTGTACCGTAAATTTGATGTTTGAACCCTGTGTAGGGAATATAGGCGCATCAATAGAGTTACGTGTTAACTCCTGTGTTAACTTGATGTTGAACGATGTACCGTTGCTAAACAGGTAACCGGTATAGTTATCCAGGTTATAGTGGTCGAAGTTTAATGAGTAGTTAAGCTGGAAATAGTTATCAGGCCATTTTAAGCGTTTACCCAAAGTAATACCAACACCGTTAATACGCAGGTTGTTGTAGTAAGGGCTTGTTTTTGCGTAGTACTGCCCGGTTGAACTACCTTGTGTATACGCCGATAAAGCAAAGTAAATTGGTTTTTTACCACCCAACCACGGCTCACTGAATGTGAACGAGAAGTTTTGATAAGTACGACCGCTTGACTGACCGCGTAAGCTTAGTTTTTGTCCATCGCCTTTGGGCAGTGGTTTGTAAGCCTTAAGGTTGAAAATATTACGTAACGAGAAGTTGTTGAATGTAAGCCCCAGTGTACCCACCAGCTGCCCGCCGCCAAAACCGCCCGAAAGTTCGATCTGGTCTGAAGGTTTTTCAACTACGTTGTAAACAATATCTACGGTACCATCCTGCGGATTGATGTTGGTTGGCTTAGGCTCTGTCTTCTGCTCGTCAAAGTTACCCAGCTGGCCAATTTCACGCGCACTACGGATCAATAACTCTTTGTTGAATTTTTGGCCTGGCTTGGTTTGGATTTCGCGCAACACAACCTTATCGTTGGTTACATCATTACCTTTAAGGCTTACACGGTTAATGGTGTACTGCGGGCCTTCGTAGATACGAATATCCAGATCAACAGTATCATTATAAACCCTTGTTTGTACCGGGTCGGCGTTGAAGGTTAAATAACCGTCATTTAAATACAGCGATGATACGTCATCGTTACTTGGCGTTGGACCGCTTAAGCGTTTGTTTAACTCATCTTCGCTAAATACATCGCCTTTTTTAACGTGCAGTATGCGCTCCAATATATCGGCAGAGTATTTGGCGTTACCGCTCCAGGTTACTTTACCAAAGTAGTATTTAGGGCCTTCGTAAACTTTTATTTTTACATTAACCGTTTGATCGTCGTGCTTCCAAACAGAATCGCTCACCAGTTCGGCATCACGATAACCTTTGGCCTGCATTTTTTCGATAAGGTTCAACTTATCTTCTTCGTACTTATCCTGTTTAAATTTCTTCGATCCGAAAACGTTATACCAGTGCTTTCTGCGGGTTTTGCTTAAATAACCGCGCAAATCGCTTTGCGAAAAGGCTTTGTTCCCTTCAAAAATAACGTCGTTTATCTTAACTTTTGTTTTCTTATCAATTTTAACATCCAATATCACGCTGTTAGCATCTCCCGGATCTTTACGCTGGGTCATGATAACGGTACAGTTTAAAAAACCTTTTTCGTTAAAATGCTTTTTGATGATGGCCGATGTGGTGCTCAGTAAATTTTCATTTACTATTTTACCCGTTTTATCGGTTAGCTTTTTCTGGATATCTTCTATTTCGCCTTTGCGGATACCTGTAATATGCAGGCGCGACAAACGTGGGCGCTCTACAACAACAATCTCCAGGTAAACGGTATCCATGTTAATTTTGGTAATATTTAACTGTACATCGTCAAATAAACCCTGCTCGTATAACTTCTTAATTACTTCGGCATTGCGCTCGCCTGGCAGGTTAATACGGTCGCCTTTGGTTAATTTAGACAGTAATATCAGGTTGTCTTTATCAAGATATTTTACGCCACTTACACTAATACCACCAATAATATAATCGCGCGGATTGAGGTAACTTAAACTATCGGCCGGTATCTGTTTGGTGAGCTGTGGCCTTGGCGCATTTGAAACCTGGGCCAGTACCGCAGTACCAAAAACAGTGAAAAGAATAGCAAAAAGAAATTTATACATTCGAATATTTTAGTGGGCTAAAATTAATTTATACAGTTGTTAAAATTTGTTAAAAGAAAAAATTTAGTTAACCTGCTCACTGGTCTTACCAAAACGGCGTTCGCGTTTTTGATAATCGAGTATAGCTTCGTACAAATCTTCCTTCCTGAAATCGGGCCATAGCTTGGTTGTAAAATACAATTCGGCATAGGCTATTTGCCATAATAAATAGTTGCTTATTCTATACTCGCCGCCGGTACGTATCAATAGTTCGGGGTCGGGCATATCGTTGGTAAATAAGTTGCGTTCAAAAACAGCTTCGTTAATATCTTCAATCTCCAGCTCGCCGCTTTTTACCTGTGCTGCTATATTTTTTGCAGCGTGTAAAATTTCGCGCCTCGAGCCGTAGCTTAAAGCCAGTGTAAGAATCACTCCGGTATTATCCTTTGTGGTTTCCATGGCGTTGTTAAGTTCTTTTAAACATTTGGCGGGCAGCAAATCCAGGTCGCCAATGGCATTAAGCTTAATGTTGTTTTTCATAAAGCCGGCTATCTCTTTATGGATGGTGCTTACCATTAACTCCATAATAGCCATTACCTCAAACTTAGGGCGGTTCCAGTTTTCTGACGAGAAGGTATATAGTGTGATATATTTTACACCCAGTTTATCGCATCCCTCCACTACATCCCTTACAGATATTACACCATTGTGATGACCAAATACGCGTAATTTGCCTTTTTCTTTGGCCCAGCGCCCATTGCCATCCATAATGATAGCTACGTGCTTAGGTAGTTTCAACAAATCAATCTGATCCAAATATTCCATATTGCTCATTATCAAAAGCCGGTGTTATGGCTATAAAAAAGACATGCTTGTTTTAAATGTCGTCAATGCTATGTCTAATAAATATTTGTTTTTTTAGACTAATCCGCTTTATAAATCAGCCGCCAACAGCCATAGTTAAATGCCACGTTGCCGGTTTTTTCAGGGTACAAAGGTAAAACTTACTTTGTATTTTTTTAGTATGCAGCAATAAAAGAAAATGTTATTGTAAATAATGCTGATAAATGTCATAAAAAACACATGAATGGCACTTTATGCACCTGTTTATTTTAATTTATAAATCAACAAAACGCAAAAAAGGGCATCAACAACCGGTAAAATGGTTGTGATGCCCGTCAAAAGGATATGTGTAAGGTTAGGTGGAATTACTTGAATATCATTTTAATAAATGCCTTTTTGCTTTAAGGCGTCTATATCGGGTGTGGCAATATCAACGATAGAATATCTGTCTGTTTTGGTGATGGTAAGTTCGTCCAGCGTACTCACCAAACTGCTGTAAACAGAATGGTTGCTGGGTTTAACTAAAACAATCATGTCTTTACCATATTTATCATGGATCATTTTATTGGTTTCGATAAGCGCCTTTCGCAAACCATCGTGCCCAAAGCCTGCCACTGTGGGCGCTATTGCAGGATTCTTAAGTTCGCCCAGGTAATACATAACCTGGTTGTTTTTACCAAGACAGATAGTAAGGCTCCGGCTGGCAGGTATGGGCCGCTCCTGGCTGTCCACTGGCATAGCCAAATCCATCGCTCTTGGCTTGGCCAGTGTAGTTGTCATGATAAAAAAGGTGATGAGCAGGAAAGCAAGGTCGACCATTGCGGTAAGGTCAATCCTGAGGTTTTGTTTTTTGCGCCCGTGGGCTGCACCAGATTTTTGGGGAGAAGCAGTTAATTCGGCCATGACATTATAGATTAAGGTTAAATTTCAAAACCAGTATTAAATACTGATTTTAATATCAAAACGAACTATAAAATCATTTATTGCATAAAAAACAAAATTTAATTTGTCAAATACTGTTAAATTGAAATTTAATTTTGAAAATAACAGCGCTTGGTAACAAAAGTATAGGAGATGGTAAGCCCAACTATAAAATAGCTGTCGCGTGGCTTAAGGTCGCCGCGCTGGGTGCCGACCGAGCCTATGTAGATGCCGGTTTTTTCGCCCGACCGATCAGATAATGCGCGGGCAACACCGGTTAATTTGCTTTTATCGGCATACGTACCGCTTACATCGTCAAGATAATCGGTAAAGGCGTATCGGTAGCCCATATCTGCCGCCAGGCTAAACTTGCCGCCGATATTGTACTTTACACCTACCCCATACGGAATTACCATGGTATTATCGCCGTACTGGGTTTTCTGGCCCTCGGTTTTCAATTGCCTGAGTGATCCTGTACTACCGTTATAAGTAGTACGCGGGTCATATGTAGAAACACCTATACCTGCGTATATAAAAGGCGTAAATTTATTAGGGCCGGCATCGGGTATATATTTCAGGAAATTAAATTCGCCAATAACGGCAAGCTCCATTACACCATCGGTAAAGCTCAGGTTACGGTCACGAAATTGCTGGCTGGAGGATGTACTGTCGGCCGCGCCAAATTTAGCGTAACTGAAATTTAGCTTTGCCGAAAAGTAACCGTCAAAATTGCGTTTAATATATAAGCCGGCAGAGGCTCCGCTTATTTTAACCGGATTATTGGGATTTAAATCGCCAATATACCCTGCCCCGCCAATAGCGCCGCCTACCTCCCAGGTTTGGGCCTGTACATGATACGAAAATATGAAGAGGAGTGCGAAAAGTACAAATTTGGGCATCAAGCAAAATTAATAATTACGGGCATCCAATCCCCATAATAGTTTGTTTCTTAACGTGGTTAAGTAACTTTCATTATTTAACCTGATTAAATTTAGCTGGAAGTTTGCTTTTTGTACCAGGAATTTCATGGTTTCGTCCATAACAGCCATCCGCGAATCGCATGATACCAGGTATTTGGAACTGCGGGTTTCCACCTCGAAACATAGCTTACTGTTATCGGGTAATATAATTGGCCGTACATTCAGGTTATGCGGCGATACCGGGGTAACTACAATACTGTTTGATTGCGGGAATATGATTGGCCCGCCGCAGCTTAACGAATAAGCGGTTGAACCTGTCGATGTTGATATAATCAATCCATCGCCCCAGTAGGAGTTTAAAAACTCATCGTTTAAAAATACGTGGGTGATAATCATGGCCGCATCATCGCGCTTGTGAATAGTTACATCGTTAAGCGCGAAGTTATCATTGCCAAATACGTTTGTTTTTGAATCGATGCTGAGCAGTTCGCGGCAATCCAGCGTAAACTCCCTGTTTACCACGGCATGTATAGCCGCGTTGATATCGCTTTTGTTTACGCTGGCCAAAAAGCCCAGCCTGCCAAAATTGATACCGATAACGGGGATGCCCGAGTCGCGGATAACGGTTACCATATCCAGCAAGGTGCCGTCGCCGCCAAGCGTTATAAAAATATCTATAAAACCCTTTAACGAGTCGGTAGCTTGCAGCACATGGTATTTTACCCCGTTTATTTTATCCTGCAGGTAATCATGAAGCTGATAGTGCACATAAATATCCACATTGTGCAGCGCCAGGTTATCAAATACCTGCTGTATATAAGGTATAACCGAAGGTTCATTAAATGGCCTGCCGTAAACTGCTATTCGTTGGTTCATTAGTTCATTGGTTCATTAGTTCATTGGTAAAAAGTTCATAGTTTAAAGTTCATTAGTTCACTGGTTCATTAGTTCATTGGTCTTTTGCGGCGGGAATAGTGACTCATTGGGCTGTTTTTATAAATACCGGCTTTTTAATGTGCTAATGATATAAACTTTAATCTACTTTGATCTTTGCGTTTTTACCGATGAATTTTAAATATGCATTTAGTTTGAGGTGGATGATTTGAAGTTTTTCTAATAGTGCATTAAACTGTTCTTCGTTTATCAGGTTCCTGTTTTTTGATTTTATTAGCCATCCTTTTGTTTCTAAAATCGAGCCGCGGCTAAAAAAACAAAAATTTCTATTTTCTTTAAAGTGATATCTGCCATACCCTTCAGCAATATTAGCCCCGATAGAATCAGCAGATCGTACTATCTGCTTGCCCACGATATCCTTCGCGAAATGATCCCAAGCGCTGACTATTACCCATATTTCGTCGCCAAAACTTTCTGCCAACTGATATACCTCTAAATCTTCAAGACTATAATAACTCATATTGACAATAACTCATATTGATCTATCTGATCAGCCGGCAAAGCTATCGAACTTTCCACAAATGAACCAGTGAACCAATGAGTATCAAAGATTCAAATAATTCATGAGCGAATCGTACCGGTCGCGGGCGTTATCGTTGTTGTCGGTATGGTTAAAGGTTGCTTTAATATCATACTCATAACGGAGGAATGTGGCTACAATGGTTGATATATCCTGCTTGTTTATTTTTAACGTTACTTCCATCCGGGTTGAATCGGGGAAGGTTTGTACGTATGAACTTAGCACCTGGGCATTATCCGATTCGACAATTTGCGACATGTGTGCCAGGGAATTATTTTTATTATTGATCTCGAGCACGATAATACCACCTGGCTGAGATACAGCCGTAATTTTGGCAAAGTACTCCGTAATGGCGTTTATAGATATCATGCCGAGGTAATTATGCTTGGTATCAAGCACGGGCACTATGGTAAGCTGGCGTTCATAAAACAGGCGGATAACATCATAAATATGCTGATCCTCCAACACGTAAGGGTTTACCAGCGACAATGCCAATGCGCCTACAGGCACCTGCATATCGCTTTCGTTAACCATGTCATCCTCGGCTATCAGTCCCAGAAACTGTTCTTCATTTACAATTGGCAAATGGCGCACACGAAACTCCACCATACGGTCATAAACCTTCTGTATCGGGTCAGAAGTGTGTACCGGTGGTATCGCGTTAGCTATCAACTCAATTGCAACCATGTTTATTCTTTTATTTTTTCTAAAAACGCACCCAGCAACACGTTAAACTCATCGGGCCGCTCCATCATAGGAGCGTGGCCACATTTATCAAGCCAGTGCAATTCGGCATTGGGTAATAATTCGTTAAACTCCACTGCTACCTCGGGCGGGGTTATTTTATCATCACGGCCCCATATTAAACAAACCGGAAGCTGCATTTTATGAAGATCTTTTTTCATATTATGCCTGATAGCCGATTTTGCCATGGCCAGCAGCCTTATAACACTATGCCTGTCGTTTACTAACTTGTATACGTCATTAACCAGTTCATCTGTTGCAACAGCAGGGTCATAAAAAGTATATTGTACTTTTTCTCTTACAAAATCAATACTCTCGCGCCGCGGGAACGAACCCCCAAAAGCGTTTTCATATAAACCCGAGCTGCCGGTTAGTACCATCGCTTTTATATTTTCTGGATGGGCCAAAACATATACTAAAGCCACATGCCCGCCAAGCGAATTACCGAGCACTGTAATATTGCTCAGTTTTTTAAACTTGATAAATTTATGCACAAATTTGGACAAGCTTTTAACACCTGTAGTAATAAGCGGCATATCATAAATAGGCAATATAGGTATTAATACGCGGTATTTTGATTTAAATTGATTAACCACGCCATCCCAATTGCTCAATGAACCCATTAAACCGTGCAGTAGTAACAGCACCTCGCCTTCGCCCTCATCGATGTAACTAAAACCGTGTTCCTCTTTAAGCACGAAATCCATATAAATAATTAGTATTAATTTTCAATTAACTATACCAAAACCCGTTTTAGTATATAAAATGTGTTAATCCGCTGTAAAATTAGTTTACCGCGAACGAGTTGCAACAATTATAGCAATAATTTATCAATGTAGATGTTAACGTTATATTGATAAATTATTGCTATCCTAACAATTGGCGTACAACTTCTGATATAGTTTTACCATCGGCCTTGCCCGCAAGCTCCTTATTGGCCATGCCCATAACGCGGCCTAAGTCTTTTGTTGATGTGGCGCCTATACGGCCTATCAATTCCTCTAAGTAGCCTTCAATTTCAAACCGGGTCATTTGTTGTGGCAAATAAGGCTCAATTACCCGCATTTCTTCCATCTCAATCTCGTACAAATCTTCGCGGTTTTGCTTACGGTAAATATCGGCCGACTCTTTACGCTGTTTAATCAGTTTTTGCAGCACTTTAATTTCAGCCTCTTCGGTAAGTTCCTCGGCGGCTCCTTTTTCAGTTTTGGCTAATAACAAGGCCGATTTTATAGCCCGAAGCCCTCTTAAACGATCTGGCTGTTTGGCCAGCATGGCCAGTTTTATATCCTGGTCTATTTGTGTGATTAGTGACATTATTTAATTAGTGAATTATTGAGTTAGTGAATTATTGATTTTTGATGTGCAGCCTGGTTAGATGTGCAGATTAAAAACTTAGATGCGGAGATGATTAAGTCGCTGACCGTAAACTGAACATTTTCAAATCTTCAAATTTTCAAATCAATCAATCAATCAATCATCTGCACATCTAAAATCTGCATATCTGCACATCTACTTCCTAAATATATTCCCGGCCGTGGCTTGTGCTGTTGGCATAATTACCAGGTCGTTGATGTTTACGTGGGGCGGGCGCGATGCTACAAACCAAATGGTTTCGGCAATATCCTGTGCTACCAGGGGTTCAAACCCATCATATACTTTTTTGGCCCTTTCCTTATCGCCTTTAAAGCGCACTTCCGAAAACTCGGTTTCTACGGCACCGGGATGCACGGCCGTAACCCTGATGCCGTGCGGCAGTAAATCAATACGCATACCTTTATTTAAGGCATCAACAGCATGTTTGGTAGCACAGTACACGTTTCCATTCAAATAAACCTCTTTGCCTGCTATCGAGCCCAGGTTAATGATATGGCCTTTACCATTTTCAATCATCCAGTTTGATACAATGCGGCTTACATATAATAAACCTTTAACATTGGTATCAATCATGGTTTCCCAGTCATCAATATTGCCGTTTTGTATCGGGTCCAGCCCCTGGCTTAGCCCGGCGTTGTTAATCAGTACATCAACATTTTTCCATTGGGCGGGTATACCGTCAAGGTTTTCCTGCACCTGGGCACGGTCGCTCACATCAAATGATGCTATGGCTATCTCCGTATCATATTTTTTGTTTAGATGGCCGGCCAGCTTCTCCAGCCTTTCCAGCCTGCGGCCGGTAAGTACCAGGTTATATCCTTCGCGGGCAAATACGTGCGCGCATGCTTCGCCTATGCCCGATGTTGCGCCTGTGATTAATGCAATTTTACTCATAATAGAAGTATAACTATGGCTGCGAAATTATGTTTTTTAGTTTGGATTATTGTCGTGTGTGGGTAATAAGCCTCACCCAGCCCCTACCCGACGAGGAGGGCTTAAAAAAAGCACGAAAGTCTCCCCTTCCGGGGGAGATTATTCATGCTTAATTTTTCTTGTAGGAGTTCATGAGGGCTACGCCGTTTAGAGGGGCTTATTACTCAAAAAACAAACTAAACATCACCGTATGCAACGACAACTTACTGATAGGTGCCGAAAACGGGTGATTCTCGGGCACCAGGATGTTGCCAAACGAATTGGATACTTTTATTTGTGGCGACAGCTTAAAAAACTCGAAATAGATGTCACATCCCAGGCCGGCTTCGTAGGAGCTAAATCCGCCAGCGTTTTTTACCATCTTATCTAAAGGATCAAGATTGGTTTCATCCTTTTTGGTGCCGATGGCCTTGGTGTATTTTACTCCCCCCAAAATATAAGCGCGAAAATCGCCCAACCTGTCGGATTTTAGCTTGAAAGAAAGGGGGATTTCTACCGAGGTGGTCTGAATTTGTTTTACTTGGTTTTGGTCGGGATTAGCGTAAGTATAACTCAGGTTCCGGTCGGCAAAAACCAGCGAAGGGGTTACGCGTACTTCAAAATGTTCGGTTAAGGTGTAGCGGGTTAAAAAACCAATGGCAAAGCCGGGCTGGCTTTTTGAGCCTATGCTGTTTACCGAGTCGGTGATGTTTTTGTTGGTAGCGGCATCAAAAAAGGGCTTGCGCCAGTCGGGCTTTTTTACTATCCGCAGGTCGCTGCTTACATAACTAAAGCTAAAACCAAAGCTCAGGTCTTGCTGATCGGCCCCTCCGCCCCATGCCGGTACGTATTGTGCCAGCGAAATTTTGCTGCAAAATAAAAGGCATAAAAGTAAGAGGTACCGGTTTTTGATCATTTAACGCCTGTGTATATTGAACAAATTCCAAACGCCAACGGCCTGTGTTTGGTATTTTTAAAGCCAACTTTATCCATTAAAGCCACAAAATTTTTGCCATCAGGGAAGGCCGCAACAGACTCAGGCAGGTAGCTATAAGCGCGGGAATCTTTGCTGAATAACTTGCCAATACCCGGCGTTATATAATTAAAGTAAAAATTGTACAATTGCTTTACAGGGAATGCCTTTGGTTTTGAAAACTCCAATACCACTGCTTTGCCACCTGGTTTTAAAACCCGTTGAATATCGGCCAGGCCAACTTCCAGGTTCTCGAAATTACGTACGCCGTAAGCTACCGTAACTGCGTCAAACCCGTTATCAGCAAAAGGCAGTTTCTCCGAATCGCCAAGTTTCACCGAAAACTTATCGCTCAACCCGCGTTTAGCTATTTTTTGGTCGGCAATGTCCAGCATTCCGCGCGAGATATCCACACCAATAATTCTTTCGGGTTTCAGGATCTTTAAGGCCTCAAAGGCAAAATCGCCTGTGCCGGTAGCCACATCGAGGATCAGTTTGGGTTGATCTTTTTTTAATTCGTTGATAGCCTTTTTACGCCAGATGATATCGATGCCCAAAGACATGAAATGATTCAAAAAATCGTAGGTTTTTGATATATTATTGAACATATCGGCCACCTGTTCTTTCTTGGTGGTCTGCTCATTATTGTACGGAGTTATGGTTTTGCTCATTTTTATAATGTGCGCAAAGATAGCGATTGTATGTTGATTGATTTTATCTGGTTGGATTAAGTTGACAGCCTTGTGTAAATGTTAAGTCAATTCACTAATTTTAAAAACCAATTTAACGCCAAAACAAATGCGGCAAGACTATCCTATTGATAGGATAACAATTTTTACCGGCTCATTTTTAATTAAATTATACATCAATTGAATGTCCCTTATCTATGAAAGAAAAACAAGAATCCTCGCGCCGAAGTTTTATTAAAAAATTAACCACAACCACTGCCGCCGTTGCTGTTGGCAATAGCCTGTTTGCATCGCAAAGTACCGTTAAACCTTTCGCCATATTAAAAAGGCAATTGGGCTATGAATATAACGACCAGATCAACATAGCCCTGATAGGCGCCGGTGGTATGGGTAACAGCGATACCGACACAGCACTAAAAATCCCTGGTGTAAAACTGGTGGCCGTTTGCGATTTGTACGATGGCCGCCTTAAAGATGCCAAAACCAAGTACGGCGCCGACATTTTTACCACCCGGGTTTATAAAGAGATCCTGAACCGTAAAGATATTGATGCCGTTATTATTGCCACACCCGATCATTGGCACCAGCAAATATCTGTTGATGCCATGCATGCCGGCAAACATGTGTACTGCGAAAAACCCATGGTACACGCCATTACCGAAGGCCCTGCCGTAATAAAAGCCCAGCAGGACACCGGTAAAATTTTCCAGGTAGGCAGCCAGGGCGTATCATCATTAGGTAACGAGAAAGCGCATGAGCTGTTAAAAAGCGGCGCTATTGGCCAGCTGAATTATGCCGAGGGGTTTTGGGCGCGCCGCGAACCGCTGGAGGTTTGGCAATACCCCATCCCGGCAGATGCATCGCCCCAAACGCTGGATTGGGAAACCTATATCAGCAACACCAAAAAACGCCCCTTTGACGAAAAAAGGTTTTTCCGCTGGAGAAATTATACCGATTACGGCACCGGTATGGCCGGCGATTTATTTGTGCACCTATTTTCGAGCCTGCACTTTATAACCGACTCGATGGGCCCGAATAAAATTTATGCATCGGGCGGGCTGCGTTTCTGGAACGATGGCCGCGAAGTACCCGATGTATTGCTGGGCACTTTTGATTACGGCAAAACCCAGGCGCATCCGGCATTCAACCTTTCGTTGCGCTGCAATTTTGTGGATGGCACCAGCGGCACCACCTATTTAAAACTGGTTGGCAGCGAAGGCTCGATGGATATTACCTGGGACAAGGTAACCCTTAAACGCAACAAAACTTTTGCCAGCGACGATCCCTTTTATTTAGATAAGTTAAAGAAAGCCGGTGTTGGCTATGCCGAACGTAAAAAAATGCTGCCACCCGAAGAAATTACCTACGATGCCGACAAGGGCTACATCGGTGGCCCATATGATCATATGAACAATTTTTTCAATGCCATCCGCAATAATGGCAAGGTAACCGAAGATGCTGTATTTGGTTATCGCGCTGCCGCACCTGCCCTGTTATGTAACGATAGCTATTATAACAATAGCCCCATGTTTTGGGATCCGGAGAAAATGCAGGTAGCAAAAAAGAGTTAAGAGTCAAGAATCAAGAGTTAAGACAAAAAATTCCCGTAACCTAAGGGTCTCTCGGTAGAGGACCCTGAGGATTCAGGATCATGATAAGTAGTTTACCGATCTATTAAACTTATGAAACAACATTTTAAAAAACTGGGCTTGGTAATGACTGCCGCGGCTTTGGTTTGTGTGCAAACATCGGCGGTTAGCGTAAAAGTACCGCCGCACGTAAAAAAAGCAACTGTTAAAAAAGGCCCATGGGTAAACCTTTTTGATGGTAAAACTTTAAATGGCTGGCACAGCTTCAACAAAAAGGGTGAAGTTAAAAACTGGACTATTGTTGATGGTGCCCTGGTTTGCCTTGGCGCGGCCGAAGGCGATACCGGCGGCGATATTGTAACCAATAAAGCTTATACCAACTTTGAGCTGGAGTGGGAATGGAAAATTGATAAGGGCAGCAACAGCGGCGTACTATACCATGTAATTGAAGACCCGAAATACCATGCTACCTATAACACCGGTCCCGAATACCAGATCATCGACGATGAAGGCTGGCCCGACAAATTGGAAGAATGGCAAAAAACGGGCTGCGATTATGCCATGTATCTGCCCAACACCCTTAAAAAACTGGAGCAGGTTGGTAAATGGAACATCAGCAAAATAGTGTTCAACAATGGCCATGTAGAGCACTGGCTAAACGGATCGAAAATAATTGCTTTTGAAGCCTGGACCGACGAATGGAACAAGAAAAAAGCCGAAGGTAAATGGAAAGATTATCCCGACTACGGTACCGCCAAAACCGGCTTAATTGCCCTGCAGGACCACGGGCATAAAGCCTACTTCCGGAACATCAGGATAAAGGAGCTTTAACACGATTTAAGGATTTTGCAGGATTGACAGGATTTTTTTGATTGAACCTGGATTAAGCTGATTTACAAGATTATAGAGTATTTTGTAGACCACTTAATCCTGCACAATCCTTAAATCGTGTTCAGTAAACCTTCAATATCCAGCTGGCGGGTAAACATGGTCAGTTCGCCTTTTTCATCCAGCGGCCATTGTTCTCTGGGGCGGTCCCAGTAAAGCTCAACGCCATTCTGGTCGGGATCATTCAGGTAGATGGCTTCGGATACGCCATGGTCAGATGCGCCGGTGATGGGGTATTTGGCATCAATCAGCCGCTGCAAAATTGCAGCAAGATCTTTGCGTTCGGGGTAAAGTATAGCTGTATGGTACAAGCCAGGCGCATATTCAGGCGCCGGTGAAGCACCTTTACTATGCCAGGTATTTAAACCGATGTGGTGATGATAGCCGCCGGCAGATATAAAAGCCGCCTGATCGCCGTACAGCATCATTTTATCAAAGCCCAGCAAACAGCAATAAAAATCAAGGGATTTTTGCAGATCGCTTACCTTTAAGTGCACGTGACCAATGCGGGTTTGGGCAGGAATTTTATAATCGTTCATTATATTACATGTTTAAACATCAAATTTAAGTATTATTGCGCTTACATTTGTTTACCCATTGTAAAACAACGCGAAGCAAAGCAAGCATGTACCTGTACGGGTTAGCGGGCGTATGCTTGCAGTTAAAAATAATTACCTTTGCAGCATGATTGTTAAAACGGCCGAATTTATTTGCAGCAATACCCAAATTTCGAAGCTACCGCCACCCATTAAGGCCGAGTACGCTTTTATAGGGCGCTCAAACGTAGGCAAATCTTCGCTGATCAATATGCTCACGCAAAAAAAAGGATTAGCCAAAACATCGCAAACACCGGGTAAAACCCAGCTGATAAATCATTTTTTCATTAACGACAGCTGGTATATTGTTGATTTACCCGGCTACGGATACGCCCGCGCATCCAAAACAAACAAAGCCAACTGGAATAAATTTATTCATAACTACCTTGATAAGCGCGAAAGCCTGCAATGCGTTATGGTATTGATAGATAGCCGCCTGGAGCCGCAAAAAATAGATATCGAATTTTGTAACTGGCTGGGCGAAAAAGGCTTGTCGTTTGTGCTGGTTTTCACCAAGGCCGACAAACAATCGAGCGTTAAAACCGATCAGAACATAGCCAAATTTAAAAAAGCCATGCTGGAAACTTTTGAAGAAGCCCCGCAATACTTCATCACCTCGGCCGAATTACAATTGGGCCGGGACGAGATTTTGGGGTTCATAGATAATATTAATAAGAGTTTTGTGGTGCCACATTTTGAACCGAGGGATTAAAAAGTCCTGTTCTTTTTGATCCCCTCTCGAGAGGGGCGCGAAAGAAAGTGCGGCTGCAGGGGTGTGTTGTACGCCATTAAAGCAAAGCGATACGTATTTATGCCACGCAAAATAATACCATACAACCCAAACCTAAAAGACTTAGCCCGCAAGCTAAGAAACGATAGCTCCTTGGGCGAAGTATTACTTTGGAATGAAATAAAAGGAAAAGGATTTGGTTTTGATTTTCATAGGCAAAAACCGTTGTTAAATTATATTGTAGACTTTTATTGCAGTGAGTTAAATTTGGTGATTGAAGTTGACGGGCATTATCATAATCACGAAGAAAAAGTGGAGGCCGATATTTTACGGGACCAGGAGCTTGCAGAACATGATTTAACAGTAATTCGTTTTACTGAACAGGAAGTAAGAAAAGATATTGCTAATGTTTTAAGAACAATTGAGAGCTATGTTGCAGAACACACCCCTCCCCCCTCTCAAGAGGGGAATCGCACGGGGCCAGCACTTTTTTGATCTGCTTTGATTTGTAAACGCAGTGTACATCGAAAATAACCCCATAAAAAGGGATACAAAATAACATGAAAAAATACCTTTCATTAGTAACATTCACCCACACCATTTTCGCCATGCCGTTTGCATTTATCGGCTTTTTTTTGGCGGTAACCACTACGCAGCACACATTCGACTGGCGTAAGCTGTTGCTTATGGTGCTGTGCATGATCTTCGCCCGTAATTCGGCCATGGCTTTTAACCGCTATTTGGATAGGGATATTGATGCCCAAAACCCGCGCACCAAGCAGCGGGATATACCGGCGGGCCGTATCAGCGCGGCTTCGGCGTTAACCTTTACATTGATCAATTGCGGCTTGTTTATAGCAGCCACATTTTTTATTGATCCGTCGAATCACCTGTGCTTTTACTTATCGCCGATAGCCTTGGTTGTAGTTATGGGCTATAGCGCAACTAAACGCTTTACGGCACTTTGCCACTTGGTTTTAGGTCTGGGATTGTCTTTAGCTCCAATCGGCGCATACTTAGTAGTTGCTGGCGAATTTGCGTTAACACCCATATTCTTCTCACTATCGGTTTTATGCTGGGTTAGTGGCTTTGATATTATTTATGCGTTGCAGGATGAGGATTTCGACCGCAGCCAAAACCTGCATTCTATCCCGGCCTATTTGGGTAAGGTAAACGCATTAAGGTTATCAACATTTTTGCATGTGTTATCGGCTTTATTTATCATGATGCCGGTATTTTTTACTCATGTAGGTATTTTATACTATGTTGGGATAGCTTTTTTCTGCGCTATGTTAATTTACCAGCACCTGTTGGTAAAACCAAACGATTTGAGTCGGGTAAACTTTGCTTTTATGACCACCAACGGCATTGCCAGCGTTGTATTTGCGGTGTTATTTCTGTTAGATAGAATATGGACGCGCTAACCGCTATCGGCAAATTCCGTGAACATGTGGAAACATATGTAAAGCTGAACGATGCCGAATGGCTTGTATTAGCGCCGCTTTTGGAGGTAATCAATCTTAAAAAAAAGAAAAATTTTGCGGAGCCAGGTAAAACTTGCGATAAAATTGGGCTGGTAGTGCAAGGGGCGGTCCGCTATTTCCATGTAAAGGATGGGGAAGAAATTACCGGTTACTTTAGCTTCGAGAGTGAGTTACTAAGCTCATATAAGAGTTTTTTAACCGGTACCCCGGCTTCAAACTATATCCAGGCACTGGAAGACACGCAAATAGTTGCCCTTAGCTATAAAGCGATGCAGCAAATTTATACCCACGAACTCATTGGTTATAAAATGGAGCGTTTTGGCAGATTAGTAGCCGAGCATTACCTCATTTGCTATGAAGATAGGGTAGCATCCTTCATTACTCAAACACCCGAAGAACGCTACAACAACCTGCTTGAAACCGGTGGCGAAGTAATGCAGCGCATCCCGCAACATTACATAGCCAACTTTTTAGGCATCACACCCGTTTCGCTTTCGCGGATCAGGCGGAGGATCATGAAGATAAGCGCCTGATGAGCTCAAAGCGGAAGGCTTAAGGCCAAAAGCTAAGCTCCGCAATTCAACTAAAATGTCTAAGTCATCTGCACATCTGAAATCTGCACATCAAATCCTGTATAATCCTTAAATCGTGTTTTTCTTATCTTTTGTTAACGTTTTGACATTCAAAGCTAACCTACCTTTGGATAAACAAAAACGAAAAAATGATGCACACCATATTAGGAGCCGGCGGCACAGTAGCAAATGCCCTTAGCCGCGAATTGATTAACGCCAACCAAACCGTTCGTTTGGTTAGCCGTAAACCGGTAAACATTACAGGTACAAATGTAACCTGGCAAAAAGCAGATCTGCTAAACTATGATGAGGTTTTGGCAGCTGTCCAGGGATCGGCAGTTATTTACATGGCGGCAGGCATTGTTTATGATGCCGCCATCTGGCAGGCGCAATGGCCTGTTATTATGCAAAATGTCATCAACGTTACGAAAGCCACTGGGGCCCGATTAATATTTTTTGACAACATATACATGTATGGCCTGGTTAATGGGCCCATGACAGAGGATACTCCCTACAACCCCGGTAGCAAAAAAGGACAGGTACGCGCAGGCATTGCCAATATGCTGATGGACGAGGTTAAGGCCGGTACTATCCGTGCTTCCATTGCACGAGCGCCCGATTTTTACGGCACCGATTCATTAAACAGTTTTGTGGATATGATGGTAATAACCAAGTACGCCGCTAAGCAAACCGCCCAGTGGATTGGCGATCCAAACAAAAAACACAACTTTATTTACATCCCCGATGCCTGTAAAGCGATGTTTCTGCTTGGCCAAAACCCCGATAGTGATAACCAGGTATGGCACCTGCCCACCCCGTCGGCTATAACCGGCAAAGAGTTTATGGCTATTGCCGCCCGGGCGTACGGCGTAAAACCTAAATTCTTTATTTTACGCAGGTACATGCTGTGGCTGATAGGCCTGTTCCAAAAAGTGGTTATGGGCACTGTTGAGATGTACTACCAATACGATCATGATTATATTTTTGACAGCAGCAAATTTGAAAAGGCTTTTAATTTTAAACCTACAAGCTATGAGGAAGGGCTAAAAGAATTGTCGAAAACACTGTATAAACCAAAGGCTTAACCAGTAAAAAATAATGAAGGCCCGAAAATGCTAAAGCGATAACTTTCGGGCCTTGTTATCAATAACTGCCTTGACCAAACTTACTTAACTTTTAATAACGAACGTAATTTACGGGCAATAACATTCCTGATATAATAAAACGCCCTAAGTTTTCTATCAGCGGGCCTATAAACATCCCACCAAAGCAGGTAGGCGCGGTCTACAATTCGCGGGCTGCGGATGTTAAGCAATTTACCATCGTGAAACCAGGGCTTATCATATCCCCAATAGTGGATAATGGCAATATCCGTATCCAGCCGGCTATTGTTATAACTAAATTTAAAATGATCTAATTTGGCATAAAGCTCTATTTCATAAACAGGCACGTTGTATTTATGATGCAGATGCAGGTGCTTATCATTGGGCCAGTTGTTGTAAAATGAGTGCAAAAAGCCCTGGTCGCTCCCATCATCTGATGGGGTGGTATCAATTAGTGCATACATCTGTTCAGCAAGTGCTCTATCTGGTACTACAACCAAAAAACCTGCGTTTAGCGCGTCCCAATGGCTATTCACGGGGTTTAATGCGCCGGCCACAACTGCCGACATATGCTGGCAATCAAAAAGTTCCTCTATGTTGCAACAAACCAGCATATCGGCATCTATATAAACCACTTTATCAAACTCGTCCTGTTCAAAAATCCGCAGCTTGGTATACATGTGCCTAAAATTACGCTCGTCATTTCCCAGTTCGTTGGGATTTTTTATTCGCTCTACGTATTTGTGTTTAATATTCCGGCTATCGAGGGCGGCTAAAGATTTGGGCGAGACCAGGTCCGTTGTCAATACTAACAGGCCGTAAGTGTAATTATATTTTTTAATCGAATTGTTTAAAGCAAGCACGCCGGGCAAAAAGCCGTCGGTACCCAAAAATGTGATAAAAGAGTAGTTCATTTTTTGCACCGTCAAAACTGTTTTTACAATTTTAACTAACCAAATGTAATTAAAAGTTGGCAAATGGATATTGACATGCCAACGACATCTTTCCGGCTTACAGAATTTGCTAACTTTCCCACTAAATCTGCATATTTGCATAGCTGCATATTTGCACATCTAAAAATTATGATCCACAAAAAAACAAGAAAATATATCCCGGCTACACTTGATATTAAATGGGAAACGCTTGAACCTTTTTATAAAGAATTGTTAGACCGTTCCATCAACTCGGCCCACGAACTGGAAAAATGGCTGCATGACAGGAGCGAATTGGAAGCTGCTTTAGAGGAAGACTCGGCCTGGCGCTATATTCGCATGACCTGCGATACCACCAGCGAAGAGCTGTTGCAAAGCTTCCAGTACTTCGCTACCGAAATTTCGCCCAAAATTGCGCCTTACGATAACGGACTGAATAAAAAACTGGTTGCAAGTCCTTACATCGACCAGTTGGACGGCGAAAAGTATTTTGTGTTTTTGCGGGCGATCAAAAAAAGCTTAGAACTTTTCCGCGAAGAGAATATCCCGGTACAAACCGAGATACAGGTGGAGCAGCAAAAATACCAGTCGATAACCGGCGCTATGTCGGTCCATATTGATGATAAGGAATATACCCTTGAGCAGGCATCGGTGTTTTTAAAAGGCACAAATCGGGCTAAGCGCCAGGAAGTTTGGGAAAAGATAACCGGTCGCCGTTTACAGGAAAAAGACACACTGGATACCCTTTTTGACCACCTGCGTAAACTTCGTCATAAAGTGGCGCTGAATGCAGGCTTCGAAAACTTCAGGGATTACATGTTCCAGGCATTGGGCCGTTTTGACTACACGCCGCAGGATTGCTATGCGTTCCATGAGGCAATCGAAAAGGAGATTGTTCCTATCCTGCGCGAACAAGCCGAAAAACGCCAGAAAGCGCTTAATTTACCTGCTTTAAAACCATGGGATATGGATGTAGATGTATCGGGTAAGCCGGCACTGAAACCGTTTCAAAACGGTAATGACCTCATCGAAAAATCAATCCAGTGTTTTAGTAACATCAACCGATACCTGGGCGAGCGTTTAGAGATCATGAAGGATAACAACCTGTTTGATGTGGAAAGCCGCAAAGGCAAAGCACCGGGCGGTTACAACTACCCGCTATCTGAAACCGGCGCACCTTTCATTTTCATGAATTCGGCCAACACCTTTCGCGATTTAACCACCATGGTACATGAGGGCGGGCACGCGGTACATACCTTCCTTACTGCCGACCTCGAGCTGAATGATTTTAAACATTGCCCATCTGAAGTTGCCGAACTGGCTTCTATGTCGATGGAGCTGATCTCGATGGATAACTGGAACGTATTTTTTGATAACGAAGAAGACCTGAAACGCGCCAAACGTGATCAATTGTTCGATGTATTGAAAACCCTGCCGTGGGTGGCCGTGGTAGATCAGTTTCAGCACTGGATTTATACCAACCCCGACCATACCGATGCCGATCGACGTGCCGCCTGGATGGAAATTTACGAACCATTTGGCGCCGGTTTTGTTGACTGGAGCGACCACCCGGATGCCGAAGCAAACCTGTGGCAAAAGCAACTGCACATTTTTGAAGTGCCATTTTACTATATTGAGTATGGCATGGCCCAGTTAGGCGCTATCGCGGTATGGAAAAACTATAAAGAAAACCCCGAAAAAGGCTTACAGCAATACCTGGATGCCCTGAAACTCGGCTATACCAAAACCATCAAAGAAATTTACGAAACCGCGGGAATTAAGTTTGATTTCAGCGCCGAATATGTAAAAGAACTGGCCGAGTTTGTAAAGGGCGAGATGGACAAGATTGGGTAAAAGAGCTCTTATTAAAACCGTCATTGAGTATCCATCAGGCAAAACCTGAAAAAAATATCATGACGCGCAACTAAATATAGTTAAATCAATGCCCTAAAGTACCGTCATTGCGAGGTACGAAGCAATCCCGAACTATGTGGAATTTAGCATGTAGGGGATTGCTTCGTCCCTCGCAATGACGGACATTTTATACTCACAGTCAATAACTTACAAACGCGTCATTGTAAGACATTGATTATCAAATTCATCTCCCCCAAGATAGAAATCGCATAATTGCGTCTCCTTCATACAAATCATACAACGCCTGAAGTGCAACAGCATCTAAATAACTGTTTATATGCCGGCAGCTTGCTTAATGCTCTAAACATATCTTATTTTTATGCCAATCAATTACTAAACACTTGAAATCAGCTAAATCAATTTGGGGCCGGTTAACGTTCATATGCCTGTTTATTGGCGCTTGCCAAAATATCTCCCCGCTGTACGCACAATCGTTGCCCGTTTGGAATACCGCCACAGGGCAAAATGAACCGGCAGATTGGCTGGTTAAACCTGCACTTGAAAAAGCTGCCATATACCAAAGTACCGACGGTAAGAACATTATTTTATACAATGGCTTACTAAAGCGAAGCTTCCGCATTACGCCCAATGTTGCCTGCTACGATTTTATTAACCTGCAAAACCATCAGCAGTTATTACGTTCGGTAAAACCCGAAGCACGCATCCAGGTAAATGGCAAAAGCTATAACGTTGGCGGCCTGTATGGTCAAAAGGAAAATGCCTACCTGGTTCCCGGTCAGTTGGATGAGCTTAAAGCTGATGACGCTGATTTCAAATTCAGCCATTACCTGGTAAGCCCCATCAAAACTGTCATCAACTGGAAAAGTGATGGTTGGTGGGCCACTAATAAAAAACAGGCTACAGGCAAAACAATCACTTTTGTTTACCAATCGGCACTTCATGATTTAAAAGGCATTGTTGTAAACGTACATTACAGCATTTATGATGGCCTGCCCCTTATCAGTAAATGGGTTAGCATTCAAAACCAATCAACAGGCAGTATTACAGTTGGCCAGGTGGCTAACGAAATACTGGGCATGGTAGAAGAAGAAACCGCCGTAGTTGGCAGTACAACCCAAATGCAGCCGCTGCGTGGTATTTATTTTGAAAGCAATTACGCGTTTAACAACGCCATGCGCTATATTCTTAGCGACCAAACCACGCACTGGAAGGCCGACCCAGCCTATACATCGCAGGTTAACTATGATTATCAAACACCTTGCCTGCTTGAGGTATATCCCGAAAGGGTATTTGGTGTACAGCTAAAGCCTGGCGAAGATTTTACATCAATACAAACCTATGAATTGCTGATGGATAGCTATGACCGCGAGCGGCGCGGCCTGGCCATACGCAAAATGTACCGTACCATTGCACCCTGGGTAACCGCCAACCCCATTTTTATGCACCTGGTAAGCAAAAATGACGATGAGGTACGCGCCGCTATTGATCAATGCGCAGCAACTGGCTACGAGGCCCTGATTATGAGCTTTGGCAGCCAGGTAAACCAGGAAGATACCACCATGCAAAATTTAAACCGGTGGAAAGCGCTCGCCAATTACGCGCATAGTAAAAACATTAAAATTGGCGGCTATTCGTTGTTCAGCTCCCGGCGAATCAGCGACTCGGATGATGTTATCGATCCCAAAACCAACAAACCGGGCGGCGCGCTTTTCGGTAACGCGCCTTGTTATGGCAGTAAATGGGGATTGGGCTATCGCGATAAAATTAAAAAGTTTTATGCCGCAACCGGTTTTGATATTTGGGAAAACGATGGCCCCTACCCTGGCGATGTTTGTGCATCCACCACTCATCCAGGCCATAAAGGTTTAGAAGACAGCCAATGGCAGCAAATGGCTATTCAAAAAGAACTGTACCACTGGCTAAATAACCTTGGTGTTTACATTAATGCCCCTGACTGGTATTTTTTAGATGGTACGAACAAAATTGCCATTGGCTACCGCGAAGTGAATTTTTCGCTTTCGCGCGAGCAGCAGGTGATACTGAACAGGCAAAACATTTTTGATGGCCTTTGGAACGAAATTCCATCAATGGTGTGGGGATTTGTGCCGCTTACCAAATACCAGGGCGGCGGCCCCGAGGCCGTGCTTGAACCACTAAAAGATCATTTAAAGGATTATAAAGCCTTAATGATGCAATATTATGGCGCCGGGGTGCAAGCCTGCTATCGCGGCCCGCGTTTGTATGATAGCCCCGCAACAAAGCAAACCGTAACCGGGGTAATTAATTGGTATAAAAAGTACCGCGACATTCTTAACTCAGATATCATTCATTTAAGGCGTGCCGATGGGCGCGACTGGGATGGCATTATGCATGTAAACCCGCAGCTACCGGTTAAGGGGCTTATTATGTTGTATAATCCGCTTAAACAAAAAATAACGCGGACCATCAAGATACCGCTTTATTACACGGGGCTTACGCAATCGGCAACGTTTTTGGAGCAGGGAAAATCGAAAATCAACGTAAAACTTAACCGCGATTATACCGCCAACTTAACTTTTACAATAGATGCCGAAAGCTATACATGGTATTTGATAGAGTGATAATACCATCGACACAACTGATTATAAAAATCAATTCATAAACTAAACGGAGTTAAGCACAGATTGCATTAACAACAATTATTGTTTCTCGCTTTTGAATTACTCATTAATCACCATTGGCCAACCAATTAAAGAACAAGCAATTACCATTTCATCATTATCGTCAAAAAGCGTGATTACTGATTATTTTTAAAACTGTTTGCTCTTTTTATAGTTAAACAATCTATGAAAAAGACAATTTTAAGTTTAAGCCTCGTCCTGTTTGCGACTTTAGGTTTTAGTCAGATACTTAAACCCGTAAAGATTGATAGTTTGGTTACGGTCTCTTTACCAGCAAACTTTACCAAGAAAGATACATTAGGTCAACAAATTTTCCAGGGTACTGCCGCCCTCGGATTTATAAGCGTAATACGCGTTCAAAACGCTGCCAACAATAAGCCGCTGAATAAAGAGCGGGACCTGAAAAAGGTATTTAATACTTTTGCTGATGGCATCAGGAAACAATCGCGCAACGGCAGTATCATGAACCCGCGCGACACAACCATTGGCAACCTTGAAGCACGGGTATTTACCCTAAGGATTGACAATAGCGGATCGACCGGCGAAGCGCCCCAGTTAAGAAAGTTTATTTTGTTATATACACAGGATGTAACATATACTTTTGAATATTATTACCCCGAAGCCAGAACCGAGCTTGCCAAAGCCGAGCTGAGAGAATTTTCGAACTCGATTAAAGTTGCGCCCGACTTGAAACGTAACGATCAGTATATTTCCAACGCAAAGGGTTTATCAACCCCGGTTAAAATTGGCCTATATGGCGGGCTGCCGCTCATTGTCATTATTGTACTGGTAACCATTCGCCGCAAAAAAAGGCTTGCCGCCGAAGGGTAATTATTTAAAAACTGTTTTAATTAACCCGGTACGCCATTTTTCGGAATGGATAAATTGCTTATTTTCCAGCCAGGTAAGCCACAAAACAGTAACTATTACCCCAATAGCCGAACCACCTATAACATCTTCAAAAAAGTGTTCGGTAAGATACATTCTTGAATAGCCAATTAATATGGCCATGAGTAAGGCTGGGATACCCCAGCCTTTTTTTGTTGCCAGGTAAGCCAGCACCACCGCTGCCGAAAAAGCACTGGTAGTGTGCCCCGAAGGGAAACTATTATACGTTAGTATCTCTACTCCTTTAACTGTATGTACAGGCGCCCATTGGTCTTTAAAATATAAACTGGGCCTTGGGGCATCGGCAAAATATTTAATTACCTGGGCCACAAACCCGGTTAAAAGATAGCTTGATGCCAGCAGCAGGAATTTACGATAGCTAAATAACAAAAAAACCAACGAGAGTGTAACCGCGGTAAGGCCGTCGCCAAGGTCGGTCATGTAGGGTTCAATGTAATCGGCCCAGGGGCTATTCCACCCGTTTACCGCAAAAAAAATCTGTTCGCGGGTATATAGTAGTTTGATAACCAAACAGGCGCACAAAACAATCAGGTAAAGTAAAAAAAATGGCCTTATCCTGTATAAAACATCTTGTACCCCTATCTTCATGATGCAAAGTAAGCATATACTTATCTAATGCAAAAAAATGATTATGTTTGGGAATAGGTTGCACTTATTATTTAAATTAAATGTCGAAAAGCATATTTCGTAAAAAATCGGTCTCGAAAATATTACATGATGTTGAATGCGGTTTCAGCGATAGCGAACATCCCGGCACAGTAAACTCCCAGCTAAAAAAAGAATTAAACGTAAAAGATTTAACCCTGATGGGGATAGCCGCCGTAGTTGGGGCCGGCATTTTTAGCACCATCGGCGAAGCCTCTTTTCACGGAGGGCCGGCTGTTTCCCTGTTATTTATTGTTACCGCCGTTACCTGCGGATTTTCAGCACTATGTTATGCCGAATTTGCATCGCGCATACCGGTAGCGGGCAGCGCCTATACTTACGCCTATGCTTCTTTTGGCGAGCTGATAGCCTGGATAATTGGTTGGGATTTATTAATGGAATATGCCATTGGCAACATTGCTGTAGCTATATCATGGAGCGAATATTTTGTAAACCTGCTTGAAGGCTTTAATATTCATTTACCTAAATATCTTACTATGGATTATGTTTCGGCCCTAAGAGGACACGAAGCTGTAACCAAACAGGGGGCGGTACTTGCAGATATTGCCGATAGGCTGAAAGCCGGGGCAATTGCCTGGGATAATGCGCCCGGCTTAGGTAATTTTAAGCTGATAGCTAATTTGCCGGCCCTGGCTATTGTTTTTATTATTACGTACCTGGTTTATATTGGTATCCGCGAAACAAAAAAGGCAACCAATGCCATGGTTATCTTAAAGATACTGATTGTTATTGCCGTTATTGTAGTGGGCTTTTTTTACGTTACCCCGGCCAACTGGCATCCTTTTATGCCTAATGGCTTTGGCGGCGTTATGAAAGGCGTTTCGGGCGTATTTTTTGCTTACATCGGCTTTGATGCTATTTCGACCACGGCCGAAGAATGCGAAAAACCGCAGCGCGACCTACCCCGCGGTATGATATATTCCCTTATTATTTGTACCGTTTTGTATATCCTGATAGCGCTGGTACTTACAGGTATGGTAAGTTATAAAGACTTACAAGTGGGCGATCCGCTGGCTTTTGTATTTGCTAAAGTTGGCTTGCATAAAGTAAGTTATGTAATATCCATAAGCGCGGTAATTGCAACGGCAAGCGTACTATTAATATTCCAGTTAGGGCAACCCCGTATCTGGATGAGCATGAGCCGCGATGGTTTATTACCAAAAGCGTTTTCCCGTATTCACCCTAAATATCATACTCCTGCTTTTGCTACTGTAATTACAGGTTTTGTGGTGGCAATACCGGCGTTATTCATGAACCTTACCGAGGTTACCGATTTAACCAGTATAGGCACTTTATTTGCCTTTGTACTGGTTTGTGGCGGTGTTTTATTACTACCGCGCGAAGAGGCGGTTAAAGGCAAATTTCATTTACCATACGCCAATGGCAAATACATAGTGCCATTGATAACTATCATTATCCTGGGCTCGATAGTTTACTTTAAACCCGCCCCCCAGGTTGAAATGATGCAGTTTAAGAAACTGAGAGAAAAACCCGCCATTATTGACGCCCTTAATGCAGGTGAAATAAAAGCTGTATACGCCTCTGTTGTTAAACTAAATACCGGCACCCCTACCCTGGCTGACTCCGCCTCGCAAAAAAAGTATTTTAAAGATTTGGAAGAAGATAGATTTAACAGCGCCTTACGGGCAGCACCTATCAGTGAGCTAAAAAAATACCATATTGGTTTTGATGGCTTCCTGTACAACTTCCCTAATTACCTGTTCTTTATTCTCATTATTATTATCGCTGTGTATAGCTTCCTCAAAAACTTCTCGCTGATACCCGTTTTAGGGCTCATGAGCTGCTTTTACCTCATGACCGAACTTGGCTATACCAACTGGCTACGGTTCCTGATATGGCTGGTAATAGGTTTGGTTATTTACTTTACCTACAGCTACAAAAACAGTGTATTAGGTAGGGAGGCTAAAACCGCCTAACCAATAACCTTATGTGGATATGCCCCATTTGTAGCCGCGAATTTGCAAACACCAACCAGGTACACTCCTGTCGCGAACGTAACCTGGGTGATTTTTTGCAGGGTAAATCCGCCCATACGGTTGAATTGTTTGATTACCTGGTAGAAGAACTTTTAGCCATGGCGCCCATCAAAGTTTATCCTACTAAAAGTATGATAGCATTTGGCCTGCACACCAATTTTGCCTACGTTACCCAATTAGGTAAAAACTTTATTGATGTGGTTTTTCCGTTTAATGAAATATATGCCGATAACCTCTGCTTCAGCAAAATAAAAACAGTACCCGGCACTAACCAGCACAATCATTATTTCAGGAT
Organism: Mucilaginibacter sp. P4_D1; assembly: GCF_056401935.1. Classification (NCBI taxonomy): domain Bacteria; kingdom Pseudomonadati; phylum Bacteroidota; class Sphingobacteriia; order Sphingobacteriales; family Sphingobacteriaceae; genus Mucilaginibacter; species Mucilaginibacter sp. P4_D1. Next base: position 50,500 of record NZ_JBFUIJ010000003.1, on the reverse strand, counting down.
GTATTTGAAGGAGGATATTAATGAGGAGGTGAGAAAGTATATGAGAAAAAGCCTCACCCAAACCCTCTCCAAAGGAGAGGGCTTTTGATTTGCAAGGCTGGTTTTGGCAGTCCCGTTCAAATAATAGATTCTGATTTTATGATATAAAATATAATCGGTTCAATTAGTTTCATGAGTAAAAATGATGTAAATATTACCGGCATTAAAAGCAAGTGGCAAGGATTCGAAACTGCCGACCTTATTTTATGGGAGATTCTTAAAGAGAATTCAAAGGCAAACAGGCGGCACCCCACCGAAGCAGAAAACATGATGTGGCAAATTTTAAGGAATAATAAAACCGGCTATAAAATAAGAAGGCAGCACGCCATTGATGGTTATATTGCTGATTTTGTTTGTTTGGGAAAAGGATTGGTCATTGAGGTAGACGGCGGGTATCATCTGTTTACCAAAGAACAGGATGATTTAAGAACTTCTGTTTTAAATGAATTAGGTTTTCACGTTATCCGGTTTACTAACGACCAAGTTTTAAAATATCCTCAAAATGTGTTTCTGAATATCAAAGAAATATTAGATAAACAACCCAACAGAAAAATTTAGCCAGACCTTTTCCTTGGTATTGATTTGGGTTTAAAAGCTTGAATTTTAGAAAAATACGTAGTGCTATTAGAGATATATTACGCGTTTAGTAAGAACCCTCTCCTTTGGAGAGGGCAGGGTGAGGCCTCTTCCCCACAATCCATTTCTGTAACTTCCAGGTAAGATATGCTGAGCCGGCGCCAACTATTGCCCCGCCCAGAACATCGCTTGGGTAGTGCACACCCAGGTACATTCGTGAATAGCCTACAGCGCTGGCAAATGCAAACGATGGTGCTATCACGTACCATTTAGGAATAGCCAAACTTAAGGATGTAGCGGTCGAAAATGCGAAAGCAGTATGTCCCGACGGGAATGACGGGTCTGTTGGGTATTCTTTGGCATAAATCACATCCGGGTGGGTAACAAAAGGCCGCTCGCGGTTAAATATTTTTTTAGCAGCAAAGGTTGCGCTACCTGCAACAATAAACGACGCGGCTGTTTGCAACCCGCTTATTTTAAGGTTATCATCGTGGTTAATATAGCCGGCAACAATTAAACTTATAGGGGCGGCTACGTTTACAATAACAGCTTTATCGCTTATAAATTTCCACTTACTATCGGCACCACTTGGCGGCCCGTTAATAGCTTTAAGCAGGTTAAGATCGGCGCCCTGGGCAAATAAACCAGTTGCAAAAAACAGGGCTAATAAGGTTAATTGTATCTTTTTGTTCACAGGATATTACTTCAGCTTTGTAAATATGTGAAAACAATCTGTAGTAATACTGAATTTATTTACCTCACCCTACCCTACTAAAAGGAGAAAGTTCAAAAAAACAGGCGTTAACTATGCTCCCGACAACGATACTTCGAAAAATCAGCACAAAAAGGTAGTAAACAAAAAAGTCCTCCCGAACAGGGAAGACTTTATTTAACTTTTTCTACTTCAGCAAAAAAAACAGCTTCAAATCGACCCCTCCATTTTGGAAAGGGTGTGACGAGGCCTAATTTACCCTATGAATTTCAATAGCATCAGGTATCGATAGCATTAACGGCACTTTTTCAACCGTAACAAAGCTTAAATCCAAACCAAAGCCACGTTCTTCTGAAAGGCTTAAATGCTTCAGGTAAACATAAAAATCCATGATAAAGCGCTCATAAAATGATAAGCTGTGCGAGCGGGAGAAAATTTTCTCAATCACCACAAACCTAAAATCACCAACAATTTTATGCTTATTTAATGATTTGTAATGGCTGGTGATATCAACTTCACCTTTCTTAACCAGGTCTTCAACCACTTTACGGAACAACAGGTTAATCTGCTGCTCAACCCGGAAGCCCAGTTTAAAATCGATACGGATCAGTTTATTAGGAATCAAAAAGTCAACCTCGTATTCGCGTTTGTAAGGCTCATCCACTACATCAACGTGAACCAGCCAATATACATCGGCCCGTTTTGGTTGCTTCTGTAAAATGGAGTAAACAATTTTCGATTCAATTTCCGAGTTAAAATTAGCGCTGGTTAAGTACACCAGTTGCGATGCATATTTAGGCACGCTTTCGTCGGCGCTCAGCTCGTTAATGATGTTGTAATAATCATCAATTCCAACAAATTTAACATAACGATTCCTGATCTTACGGGCAGTATGCCATGTCCACATCACCGTGAACAAAACAAAACCTATCGAAAGTGTAAACCAGCCTCCATGCAAAAACTTAACCAGGTTACCTGTCAGGAAGGTACCTTCAATAACCAGGTAAATTGCCAAAAATGTATTGATGATGTAGTTTGGTACCTTTTTCCTTTTCAGGAATTTTGATACCAGTATAGTGGTCATCAACATGGCTACGGTGATACTTAAACCATAAGCCGCCTCCATTTTATCCGAATGGCGAAATATTAGCACAACACCCAAACAGCCGGCCCAAAGCAGCCAGTTAACACTTGGCACATATAATTGCCCTTTTTGCTCAGATGGATAATTAATTTTCACTTTTGGCCAAAGGTTAAGCCTTACAGCCTCGGCAATCAGCGTGAACGATCCCGATATCAGCGCCTGGCTGGCAATAATTGCAGCTACGGTAGCGATACCGATACCAAATATCAAAAACCACTCCGGCATTATTTTATAAAAGGGGTTGTTCACGTTAAGGTCCATCACCGATCCGTTACTTTGCAGCAACCAAACCGCCTGGCCAAGGTAGTTTAAAATTAAACACGCTTTAACATAAATCCAGCTGATGCGGATGTTTTGCTTACCGCAGTGCCCCAGGTCAGAGTATAATGCTTCGGCCCCGGTAGTACACAAAAACACAGCACCCAATATAATAAACGCGTTGTGGCTATTTGTTGAACTTAACAATTCGTAAGCATAGTAAGGGTTAAGCGCCCTGACGATGCCTGGCGAATGTACGATGTAGGAGATACCGAGTACGCCCATCATCGTAAACCAGATAAACATAATTGGCCCGAATGCTTTACCTACCAGCGATGTACCAAATTGCTGTATAATAAACAGCCCGGTAATAATGGCTATCACTATTTTAACAGTTGGTAAATTGGGGTAATAGGTTTGCAAACCCTCAATAGCCGACGATATGGTAATGGGCGGCGTAATAATACCATCGGCAAGTAACGCGCAACCACCTACAACGGCAGGTACTATAAGCCATTTGGCTTTACGGCGCACCAACGAGAAAAGCGAAAAAATGCCACCTTCGCCCTTGTTATCGGCGCGCAGCGTTATTACCACATACTTTAGGGTAGTTTGCAGGGTTAACGTCCAAAATATAAGCGAAACTCCGCCTAATATTAATGTTTCTGAAATGTGGTTGGTGCCAACAATGGCTTTGAATACGTATAATGGCGAGGTACCAATATCACCGTAAATTATTCCTAAACTGATGAGCAGACCAGCTGCCGACAGTTTTTGCAGATCTTTATGATTTGACACTATGTGTTAGTTTGAGACGGCAAAAATATTAATTTTTTACATTTCAAAGTCAAATTATCAAGAATTCATGAAGAATTAAGAAGTTTTTTATAAATAATGTAAATTTTATGGCTATTTAATAAACAATAATGAAGTAATTGAAACCCAATGATGTATATTAATATAAATGTTAAAAAATCAAACAAAAAAAAGCGCCAAAAGCTATCTTTTTGAATTCCTTTAATAAATGTATAAAAAACACTATTTCATTCAAACTTAAATTAGGATTAAACGTATAAGGGTTTAGTCAGTCTATACTATAAAACAGTCCTCATTGTTAAATTTTGTTAAAAACATTAACAAAAACGTCAATTTCTTAGGCCGTGAGGGCATTATTTATACTTTTGTACTGAAACTTAATAATGAGGCGAAAAATTACTTACCCTTTTACTTACACATATGCATGGTCCGTATTAATTGCGATAGCAATTTTTATGAATTTTGCATTTGCCAAAGGGATTGCGTCTCCTCAAAAAGCCGATGCCAACAAATTTAAAAGCGATACCGTTTATCACGTAACCAAAACCAAAGGCGGTAAACCTTCTTATTTAAAAAACGGCCTTCACCTGGCATTGCCACCGTTAAAACCTGCGGTAACATCAACGGCGAAAGTAAATGTATCACGGCCTGATGATAAATTGTTAAACGATGTGCAGCTATACCCCAACCCCGTAACCGATCAGCTTAACCTTAAATACACCATAAGCCGCAACACCAATGTTACTGTTAAAATAATGGATGTTTTGGGCAACGATATTACTACCGTATTTAACCAGCGTGTTGAAGGCGGCGACCATAACATAAACTACCAAATTAATAACAAGCTTACCCGGGGCTTTTATTTTGTACGCGTAGTAGCCGGTACCGAATCGGTTATCAAACGGATCTCTGTTTTATAGTCATTAGTCATTGATTCATCGGCGCTTTTATTGTTTTGATTATCGAAACTATTTTTTCACCAACCCGAGAGGCACCAATGACAGCGAAGTGAAATGACCAATAACGCGAAGCACTGAACTCAACCTTTTTTTTTAGCTTTGGCATTTAAGCATATCGTATATATGAAGATTATTGCCATAGGCCGCAACTATGCCGAACATGCCAAAGAGTTAAATAACCCGGTGCCAACTGTCCCGGTTATTTTCATGAAGCCCGACACCGCACTTTTAAAAGATAACAAGCCTTTTTACCATCCCGATTTTTCGGAAGATATCCATCACGAGATTGAACTGGTGTTAAAGGTGAGTAAAGAAGGCAAACACATTGGCGAGAAATTTGCCGCCGGTTATTATGACGAGATAGGCCTGGGAGTTGATTTTACCGCCCGCGATATCCAAGCCCGCCATAAAGAAAAAGGCTTACCATGGGAACTGGCCAAGGCTTTTGATGGCTCGGCGCCAATCAGCAACTTTGTGCCCAAGGCTACTTTTCCTGATATCTATAATATCAATTTCAGGTTGGATATCAACGGCGAAACCCGCCAGCAGGGCAATACCAACATGCTGCTTTTCAGCTTCGAGAGTATCATCGCCTTTGTATCCCGCTATATCACCCTAAAAAAGGGCGACCTGATATTTACCGGCACACCTGCAGGCGTAGGCCGGGTAAAGGTTGGTGACAGGCTGGAAGGATATATCGGGGATGAAAAAATGCTGGATTTTTGGGTGAAGTAGAAAATGCACCTGTTGTTGTGTAGAGACGCATAATTGCGTCTCCGCATGCAAATCACACATGCAAATTAACCAAGCCTGCCATGGAAATCCGCCCCGTCTGGCGGGAAACGCAATTATGCGTCTCTGCGTTAGGAAATAACAACATTATTGAATTAAAACTATTCCGCTATCAAGCATGGTTAAAAAAACAATTATCCTCCTCTCCATAGTATTTTCAGGCATCTACACACACCTGCTGGCGCAAACAGCCACCATACAAAGCACACCATACCCGCAAAATTATTTTCGCTACCCGCTTGATTTACTACCGCATACTACGGCCGGTTCCTTTGGCGAATTACGGCCGGCGCACTTCCATTCCGGGCTCGATTTTAAAACCAACCAGCGTACCGGCTACCCGGTTTACGCGGTAAATGATGGCTATATATCAAGGGTGCGGGTTCAGTTTGGCGGCTTCGGCAGGGCTATTTATATTACGCACCCTAATGGCTATACTACGGTTTACGGTCACCTGCAAGCGTTTACGCCTGCTGTGGCGGCGCTGGTAAAAGCCTACCAGTATGAGCATCAAACCTACGAGGCCGATTTTAAATTAGGCCCAACTCAGGCTGCCGTTTGTAAAAACGATGTGGTTGCCATCTCCGGAAATGCAGGCGCATCTGCCGGCCCGCATGTACACTTCGAGATCAGGGATACACAAACTGAGGAAACCATCAACCCGCAATTGTTCGGGTTAACCATTCCAGACCAGGTGCCCCCTACTATCACCTCTATCGGCATCTATCACCTTAATGGCAACCCCTTTAGCGAAAAAACACCGCGAGAGTTTATGGGTGTTACCGGGGCAGCGGGTAATTATCATTTGACCAAACCACAGGTATTGCATTTAAGCGGTAACGTAGGCTTTGGCATCAATACTACGGATATGAACAGCACATCGGCCAACCACAACGGCATCTACTCGCTGGAGTTGAAGCTGGATGGCCAAACCGTGTACACCTTCGCGGTAGAACGTTTCGCATTCGATCAAACCCATGCCATCAATGCTTATATCGATTATCCATCATACACGCTGGAGCGACGCTGGATGCAAAAATGCTTTATTATGCCGGGCAGTCATATCTCGCTGTACCCGCAATCTGTTAACCGGGGTATTATCACCTTTAATGATAATGCACTGCATGATGTTGAGTACGTTGTTAAAGATGTAGCCGGCAATACATCAACCTTAAAATTAAAAGTGCAGGCAAGCCCGTTTAATGCAACGGCCAACAAAATAGCCGGCACTTTATTTCACTACGATAAAAAGAGCGAGTTTAGTATGGATAAGGTAAAGGTTACCGTGATGCCCGGTAATTTGTATGACGATCTTGATTTTATCTATTCCGTTTCGCCAAAGCCACAGGGTGCCTACTCGTCGTTACACCATATCCATAACCGCCTTACCCCAATACACGAAAATTATGAACTTTGGATAAAGCCCGAAGTTGATTTGGGAAAGTATGCAGATAAGGCCGTTATTGTAAGCACCACCGTGGGCTGCGTTGGCGGCTACTACCAGGATGGCTGGGTAAAAAGCCAGACCAGCACCTTTGGCGATTATTTTATTAAATTGGATACCGTGCCACCGGTGATTCACCCGCTAAATATAAAGGACGGCAGTAATATGAAGGCCGCCCGCACCATCAGTTTCAGGATGAGCGATAACCTTTCGGGCATTAAAACTTACACCGGAACCATTGATAATAAGTGGGTTTTAATGGAATTGGATTATAAAACTAAAATTCTAAGTTATACCTTTGGCGGCGATATTACACAGGGTAAGCATACCTTTAAACTGGTTCTGGTAGATAACAAAAACAACTTTGCAGATTTTACTGCAAATTTTTACAGATAATACCTCAAAAAACTATGTCAACATTAAACGAAGGCGATAAAGCCCCCGACTTTACAGCAAAAGACCAAAACGGAAAAACCGTATCGTTATCTGATTATAAGGGCAAAAACGTAATCCTATATTTCTATCCAAAAGACGATACCCCCGGATGTACTGCAGAATCATGCGATTTCAGGGATAACTACCAATCGTTGCTAAGCAAAGGCTACGAAGTAATTGGCGTAAGCACCGACGACGAAAAATCTCATAAAAAATTTGAAACCAAGTATAGCCTTCCATTTACCCTGATTGCCGATGAAGAAAAATCTATTGTAGAGGCCTACGGCGTATGGGTAGAGAAGAATATGTATGGCAAGCAATATATGGGCACCGCCCGCACTACCTTCATTATTGACGGCGACGGCACTATTAGCCACGTTATCAGCAAGGTAGATACCAAGAACTCATCACAACAAGTGCTCGACTTAGTAAAATAAGTGTTAAAAGAACAATAATTATTTTTACTTTAGCCGTTCAGTTTCCTAAATTAATAATGAAATCAACAATTCAAGACTTAGAAAAAACCGCGTCGCAAATCAGGCGCGACATTGTACGTATGGTACATGGTTGTCAATCGGGCCACCCAGGTGGATCATTAGGTTGCACAGATTTTTTTACCGCCCTTTATTTCGAGGCGATGAACCACGATCCTAAATTCAACATGGATGGTATTGGCGAAGACCTTTTCTTTTTATCAAACGGCCATATTTCGCCGGTGTTTTACAGCACCCTGGCGCACGCAGGCTATTATGATAAAGCAGAACTGGCAACTTTCCGTAAGCTGAATACCCGCTTACAGGGCCACCCCACCACGCATGAGCATTTACCTGGAATACGCATTGCATCCGGCTCATTAGGCCAGGGCTTATCTGTTGCTATTGGCGCTGCTTTGGCTAAGAAACTGAATGGTGATAAATCATTAGTATACACTTTACACGGTGATGGCGAGTTACAGGAAGGCCAAATTTGGGAAGCAGCCATGTTTGCACCGCACAACAAGGTTGATAATTTAATTTCGACTATTGATGTTAACGGCCAGCAAATTGACGGGCCAACCAACCTGGTATTATCATTGGGCGATTTGCATGCCAAATGGGTAGCCTTTGGATGGGATGTTTTGGAGATGAAAGGTAATGATATGGCCGATGTTGTTAAAACATTGGAATTGGCTAAAAGCCGCACAGGCCAGGGCAAACCTATTATGATATTAATGCACACCGAAATGGGTTACGGCGTTGATTTTATGGTTGGCAGCCACAAATGGCACGGTGTTGCCCCTAACGACGAGCAGCTTAAATTGGCATTGGCACAGTTAGAAGAAACTTTGGGCGACTATTAGGCTGTGCATGCTTTTTAGGTTGTACGTGGGACGTTTTACGTTCTACGTTTGCCAGAAAAGCACAAAAAGCCATCAGTTATTGTACCATTTAAATAACACGTAAAACGTACCACGTATAACGTCTCACGTAAAACCCTATCCCAACGGAAATGAAAAAGTATACCTATACAGATAAAAAAGATACCCGCTCGGGCTTTGGCGCCGGGTTGCTGGAAGCCGGCAGAAAAAACGACCAGGTGGTTGCACTTTGCGCCGACCTTATTGGATCGTTAAAAATGAATGATTTTATTAAAGAATTTCCTGAACGCTTTGTACAGGTTGGTATTGCCGAAGCAAATATGATGTGTATTGCCGCAGGTATGACCATTGGTGGTAAAATACCTTTTACAGGTACTTTTGCCAACTTTTCAACTGGCAGGGTTTATGATCAAATTCGCCAGTCAATTGCTTACTCAAACAAAAATGTTAAAGTCTGTGCGTCGCACGCCGGTTTAACTTTGGGTGAGGATGGTGCAACCCACCAGATATTGGAGGATATAGGCATGATGAAAATGCTGCCCGGGATGACCGTAATTAACCCTTGCGATTATAACCAAACCAAAGCGGCTACCATGGCTATTGCCGAATATGAAGGCCCGGTTTATTTGCGTTTTGGTCGCCCGGTTGTTCCTATTTTTACAGATCCTGACCAAAAATTCGAGATCGGTAAAGCGTGGATGGTAAACGAAGGCGCAGATGTTACTATATTTGCCACCGGTCACCTGGTTTGGGAAGCTATTTTAGCAGGCGAAAAACTGGCGGAAGAAGGTATTGATGCCGAGATTATTAACATCCACACCATCAAACCTTTGGATGCCGAAGCCGTATTGAAATCGGTAGCTAAAACAGGTTGCGTGGTAACTGCCGAAGAGCATAACCGCCTTGGTGGTTTGGGCGATAGCATAGCGCAATTGCTGGCTGTTAACAACCCTACCCCGCAGGAATTTGTAGCGGTGAACGATAGCTTTGGCGAAAGCGGCACACCTGAGCAACTGATGACCAAATACGGTTTAGATGCAGAACATATTGTGCTGGCCGTAAAAAAGGTTATCGAAAGAAAAAACAAAAATGCTTAATTAGCATTTAACTATAAAAATTATAAAATGTCGGTGCAGGTAGAAGATTCAGAGATTTTAAGCAAATTCCAGGACGAACGGACGCGTAATGAAGCGTTTAACCTGTTGCTTAAAAAATACCAGCAAAAAATTTACTGGCACGTAAGGCGCATGGTTATTGATCATGACGATGCAGACGACCTTACACAGGATGTTTTTGTAAAAGTTTGGAAAAATCTGCTGGGCTTCAGAAATGACGCACAGCTGTATACCTGGATGTACCGCATAGCATCCAACGAATGCATTACTTTTTTGAATAAGAAAAAACTTAAAAATAATGTTTCGTTGGATGATGTTGCGTATGAACTTGCAGATACGCTTGCAGATTCAAGCTATTTTAATGGCGATGCGGCACAGCGCAAATTGCAGGAGGCATTGCTTACCCTGCCCGAAAAACAAAAGCTTGTATTCAACATGAAATATTATGAGGATATGAAGTATGAAGAAATTTCGGCAGTTTTGGGTACAAGTGTAGGTGCTTTAAAAGCGTCCTTTCACCTGGCTGTCAAGAAGATAGAAGCATATTTAATCTCGAAAGATTGAATTCAGAATTAATTCAGAATTACGTTAAACCTTTTAGCACTTTGTTCATCTATAGTTATGTATGAAAAGCGATATGGACAATAGGGAATGGCTGGATGACTATAAGTCACTAAAGCAGGTTGACGCAAGCAACCCGTTTTTGGTGCCTGCTGGCTATTTCGATGAATTAGCGCAGCACATAACATCACGCATCAGGCTGGAAGAGCTTAAAGGCTCATCCGAAGGGTTTACTATTCCTGAAAATTACTTTGAACAATTAAACAGCAACATACAAAGCCGCATTAATATCCAGGCAGCTTTAGGTACTGAAGAGACCGGTTTTACTACGCCCGAAAATTTTTTTGACGAACAAGCCAGCCAAATCCAAAGCAGGATTGCCATTGAGCAATACGTGAGTAATGACGCTGAAAGCTTTAGCGTTCCCGAAAATTATTTCGAGGAACTGGATAATAACATCCAAAGCAGGGTGGCTATCGAAGAATACTTAGATGGCCAGGATGAAGGTTTTGCGGTCCCTGAAAATTATTTTGACGAGTTAAGCAGCAATATCCAAAGCCGAATAGCGGTAGAGGAGCTAATGAACAATGACGCCGAAATTTTTACGGTACCGGCAAATTATTTTGAGCAGCTAAGCCAAAACATTTTAAATAAAACAGTTAACGAGGTTATAACCGTTGAGTTTGAAGAAACCGACAATGTTATAAGCTTTAAACAGGCTGTTGATAAACGCAGTATTGTGCGCAAGATGCTTGCATCCGGTACATTCAGATATGCTACTGCTGCATGTTTCGCGGTTTTGATAAGTATTACTGTTTTGCTTAAAGGCAATTCTGTACCTGATCATAACCACTCATTTTTACATGAGCAGGTATCATCTGTACCGGTAGATGAAATAAAAAGCTACCTGGAATTGCACAGCGACGCAAGCGACACCCGCACGTTAATAGATGCCAATCAGAAAAGTAATAGTTCCAACGTGGACGAGAATCTGTCGGATTATATAGATGCTAATTAATAAGGAGTTTTAATGGTTAAATTGATCAGGCATATTTTTACGGTACTTTTTTTTGTAGCAGTGGGCTACCAATCGCACGCGCAGGAACAATTGGTACCTGCCGGACGGGTTGCCCCCAATACAAAGCTTAAAAAAGGAACAGGTGCCAAGCTTGAGGCAGCCCGCAACAACTACATTAGCAGGCAGCTTGACCTGAGCGATGCCGAGGGCCGCAAATTTTGGCCGCTATACCGTTCATATCAGCAGGAATTAACAGCTGTACGCATCCTGAAGCGCTTAAACAACTCCAAAGCGGCATCAAACGGTACTGAGCAAATAGATAAAGAAATTTATTACGAAAGCCAGCTGGTGGCCATCCGCAAGCGTTACAGAGACGCCTTTGCTAAAATTCTCCCACCCGAAAAAGTGAGTATGCTTTACAAAAGCGAACAGGAATTTAATGATGAACTTATCAAACGCCTAAGCGAAAGCAGCGAAAGAGCGGGGAATTAGTCATTAGTCATTAGTCATTAGTCATTAGTCATTAGTCATTAGTCATTAGTCATTAGTCATTAGTCATTAGTGGGAAATACTTCTGGCAAAACTTTGTTTTGATTATTTTTCCAAATGTCCTAAGTCTTGAATCTTGACTCTATTCTCTTGACTCTATTCTCCCCTACCTGCGTATAAACTCAAAACTCCCGTCAGGCGCCAGTTTCATGATGGTTGATGGATTGCGGATTTCTTTGCTGTGTTGCTCCAGGTCAACCACATAGTCAACCCCATCGATGATTTCCTGGTCAATTTGCGAAAAATATTGGGGCGAAGGCTTACCGCTGATGTTGGCCGATGTAGATACAAGAGGCTTGCGCAGCCGCTGTATCAATTGTTTGCAAAACTCATGATTGCTTACGCGTATAGCTACGCTCCCATCGGCAGCTATCACAGCAGGCGATAAGTTTTTTGCCCCTGGCATTACCAGCGTTAAGGGGTTTTCGGCATATTCAATCAGGTCATAAGCCAACGGGTTTACTTCCTGTACGTAGCTTTCCAGCTTGTTTTCGGTATCAACCAATATCACCATACTTTTAGCCTCATCGCGCTGTTTAAGGCGAAATATTTTTTTGATGGCTTCGGTATTGGTGGCATCACAACCTATACCCCAAATGGTATCTGTTGGGTACAGGATAATGCCTCCATCTTGTAATACTTTAAATGCGTTGGCAACTTCGTCTCTAAGCATTGTTCAATATATTAGTGTATAGCTGCTGCAATTGCAGCGCCAGTTTATCGTCATTAAAGTTTGCGGCATGTTCAATGCCGCTGGTTGCCATGGTCTGTCTTAAAGCATCATCACCAAGTATCTGGTTCACTTCTTTAGCTAAACCGGCCGCGTCATCAGGGTCAACATATCGGCTGCCGGGCCCGCCGGCTTCTTCCAGGCATGATCCTGTGGCAGCTATAACCGGGGTGCCGGAGTTTAAAGCCTCCAATATCGGAATACCAAAACCTTCGTATCTTGAAGGATATATAAAAACCGACGCTAATTGATAAATGACCGGCAATTCATCAAACGGAATATCTCTTAAAAAAACAACACGGCTGGTTAAATTACCGGCAGCAATGTAGGCGTTTACTTCGTCTGTGTATTTTGTTGGCTTACCAATTACCACTAAAGGGATATCGCCATCAATGTTTTTTAAGGCTATTACCGTTAGCAACAGGTTTTTACGTTCTTCGATCGTGCCTATGCTCAGCAAAAATTTATCGGGCAGGTTGTATTTTAACTTTACCGCGGCTTTTTGATCGGGTGTTTTTGTAACGTCAAATATAACGTCGCAGCCTTGGTAAATTATTTCAATTTTTTGGGGGTTGATGTCTAACAGCTCTACCAAATCGGCCTTGGTTTTTGCGCTTATAGCGATGATTTTATCGGCTACCTTGCAGGCGTATTTTACTTTGGCGAGGTAAATACGATAATTAAACCAGCCAAACTGCTTAGGGTAGCGCATAAAAATAAGATCATGTATCGTGACAACCGACCGTATGCCGCTACCGGCAATGCCCGAGGGTAACTCATGACTAAGGCCATGATACAATTCAATCCCATCGCGCCGCAAATCCTTAACAATTCCTTTGCTACGCCACCAGGAAGTAAAAAATTTGCTGGCAGGCGTTAAAGTAAAAACATTGCCATGATCACCCAAAAACTTAAGTCTTACATTTGGTTTAGCTTTTGGTGTATATAAAAAATAGGCGTTTTCGGGATGGAAATATGCCAGCGTTTTAATAAGCCAGCGGCTGTAGTTTCCGAGGCCCGTATTATTATAAAAGGCCCGCTTGGCATCGTATCCTATTTTCATGTTGTACGTTTTACGTTGTACGTTTTACGTTTACATGCATTTGAAACATGTATAACGTAAAACGTATAACTTACAACTTTTAAACCGCTACGTTATTTTCTCTCAGCGCGTCGTTTAGAGAAGTTTTTTTATCCGTCGACTCCTTACGGGTGCCGATAATGAGCGCGCAAGGCACCTGGTAATCACCGGCAGGGAATTTTTTGGTATATGAACCAGGTATAACTACCGAACGGGCAGGCACACGGCCTTTATATTCAACCGGCGTTGATTGGGTTACATCGATAATTTTGGTTGAGGCAGTTAAAACAACATTAGCACCCAACACGGCCTCATGCTCAACATGCACGCCTTCTACTACGATGGCTCTTGATCCCAGGAAACAGTTATCTTCAATAATAACCGGGGCAGCCTGTAGCGGCTCCAATACGCCGCCAATACCTACACCGCCACTTAGGTGTACGTGCTTGCCAATTTGCGCACATGAACCTACTGTAGCCCATGTATCAACCATGGTACCTTCGTCAACATAAGCGCCAATATTTACGTACGATGGCATCATGATAACACCTTTTGCAAGGTATGCGCCGTAACGGGCAATGCCATGCGGAACTACACGAACACCGTTTGCTTTATAATCGGTTTTTAAATCCATTTTGTCATGAAAAACAAACGGACCAACTTTAATTTCTTTCATGCTGCGGGTAGGGAAATAAAGGATAACCGCCTTCTTTATCCACTCATTCACATGCCAGCGCGTACCAATCATTTCGGCCACACGAATCTCGCCTTTATCCAACCGTTCAACAACGGTTTCAATAGCGGTGATGTATTCGTTATAATTCAGCAGATTCCTGTCTTCCCAGGCATCTTCAATCATTTTTTTAAGATCTTGCATCGGTAAAATTAACTTTTGGCAAATAAAAGGATTTTTAAGGAAAAATACAGGATTAGCTCCAATAACTTATTGCCTTATTGCGTTTGTGCCACGCGACAAAAATATTCAGTCAATTAAAAAATAAACCTTAAGGCAAAATTAAATCAACAATTTTACCAAAGGATAAATGCACTGATTTTTAATGACATAAGTTATATAGTTATGATAAATTAGATTATCATTGTTTTTATAAAACACAAATTTACCAACCTAATCTCCCCCCTGATTATGACTATTATGGCTTTTTTTTGCATTGCTTTGCTGGCAATCTCTTCGTTACTGATTGCCGGGATCGTATTTTTCAGTTTTTTAAAGTGGATCAAAAGAACCTATTATCCAACCTGGAAATTCCCTGATTACATTAGCGTTGGCTATGCAGAATACCTGTACCACAAATTTATAAAAAAAGACCTGGAGGCCTGGCAAAACAACCGGTAGCATTATTAGTTGGATTGCTTAGTTTTGCACGAGTACCGGCTAAAATCATAATCACCGGAACCAGTGTAAATTAATGTCCCATCACCGTAATTTTTGCAAAGATATACTATTTGGCGTTGCTGTTGGCGATGCTTTAGGCGTTCCTGTTGAATTATCGAAAAAAAAATCGACGGATTAGCAGCCAGGTTGGCTAAACTATTGTAGCATAATTGAATAAACAATGGCCGAAAAAGAAAAACTAAGAATTGATAAATACCTGTGGGCTATCCGCGTTTTTAAAACCCGTACCCTGGCATCTGATGCCTGCAAAGCCGGGCGTGTAAAGCTTGACAGCAAAAATATAAAACCTTCATATGAAGTAAAAATTGGCGATACCTACCAGGTATCAAAGGGCCCTGACCGGAAGATTATTAGGGTAACCGGCTTGCTGGAGAACAGGGTTGATGCAAAAAAGGCAGTTGATTATTACCTGGATATAACCCCGGTTGAACAAACCCAGGCTTTCAAATCCATGTTCCAAGCCCCAATACTTAAACGCGACAGAGGCACCGGTCGGCCTACAAAACTCGACCGTAGGGAGATAGACGACTTAAAAGATAATTTTTTCGAGAAAGATGAGGAAGAATAATTTGAAGATGTGAGAATTTGAAGATTTGAAAATGAAAATAAAATACTTTGAAAACCTACTAATAGAGATTAATCAGGCAAGCATTTTCAAATTCTCAAATCTTCAAATTCTCAAATTAAATTAATATTTCGTCTTATTTTCTTCTACCTCCCACAGCTTAAAAGCAGCAATTGCCTCATCGCGTAATAATTGCACAAAGGGTAACTTCCTGTCGGCCATTGGGCTTGCAAGTTCATCATAAATATCATGGTCATCAAAGCCAATTGCTGCGGCATCGGCCTTGGTGTTGGCATAGTAAACTTTATCAATACGGGCCCAGTATATGGCGCCAAGGCACATGGGGCAAGGTTCGCAACTGGTATAAATCTCGCAACCGGAAAGATCATAAGTACCCAACTCCTGGCAGGCCAGGCGGATAACCGATACCTCGGCATGTGCAGTTGGATCGTTTGTAGGAACAACCCTGTTGGCACTACGGGCCAGGATCATGCCATCTTTTGTTATAACGGCGCCAAAAGGGCCACCCATCCCCTGTTTTACATTATACTCGGATAGCTCAATTGCTATCCGCATGAATTTTTCATGTGCCGTGTTTTCCATAGTCCTCTAAATTAAAAAACCTCAGCCGAAGTTGAGGTCCTATTTTAAATTTGAGAATTCTGCAATTTGAAAATTTGAAGATGCTTTTCATTTTCAAATCTTCAAATTCTCAAATTTTCAAATCGATTTTATTTTTTCTCCTTCGCGTAAGCGTCGTTAAGTCTTTTGATCACGTCAGTTGTTACATCTAAAGATGGATCGCCATATAATACGGTTGGGTTTGCTTTTGAGTATAACAACACAAGTTTGTAGCCCTTTTCTTTAGCGTAGGCTTTGGCAAAATCAGCAATTTTATCGTATTGTTTGCTTGCTTCGGTAGCCTGCACGTTTTGAAACTCGGCAGTAGCATTTTGCTGATAGCCTTGTAATTCCTGTTGCTTGCGTTGTAAACGTTGCTCAGTAGCCTGGCGTTGGTCGGCAGGTAAAGTGGCTGCACTTTTTTGATACTCGGCAACTTCACGTTGAAAAGCCTGCCCTTTGTTTTGTAAATCGCCTTGCGAGGCTTTGCCTTTTTCTTCCAGGCGTTTGTTCATATCCTTTGTGTACTCATATTTACTTAGTAAAGTATCTGAGTTGATATAAACAATTGCATCCTTGCCATCACTTACAGTGGTAGCGCCTGAGGCTGGTTTGTCGGCAGTTTTATTTTGGTTACAGGCGGCAATGCTACCTGCAATTAATATCCCGAAGGTGAATTTTGTTAAAGTTGAAACAGTAGTTTTCATTATCTCACGTAAAATTTAAAAAAGTTTGACAAAGATAAACTTTCGTTGCAAGTATCCTAATTAGATGTGCAAATTGCAGATTTCAGATGTGCAGATGATGATCAATTTGAAAATGTTGAGTTTACGATCATCCGATTAATCATCCGCCCCATCTAAATTATTAATCTGCGCATTTGAATATCTGAAATTTGCACATCTGGAAAAACATCTGCACATCTGAAATCTGCACATTTGCACATCTATCCACACCTCGCTTTTTATCCACAATCATTCGTCATTGCCATCAAAAATTCGTACTTTTGAAGGTTGTTGTACTAAATAAATATGAGCGAAGAAAATCAGGACAAATCCAATTATTCAGCAGATAATATACAGGTATTAGAAGGTTTAGAGGCGGTACGTAAGCGCCCGTCCATGTACATTGGTGATACAGGCGTTAAAGGTTTGCACCATTTGGTATATGAGGTTGTTGATAACTCTATCGACGAAGCCCTTGCCGGCCACTGCGACACAATTAAGGTTTTTATATTAAAAGATAACTCGATAAGGGTTGAAGATAATGGTCGCGGTATCCCAACCGCTATGCACACTAAAGAAAAAAAATCAGCTTTAGAGGTGGTAATGACCGTATTACACGCCGGTGGTAAATTTGATAAGGATACTTACAAGGTATCCGGCGGTTTGCACGGTGTGGGTGTTAGTTGCGTTAACGCGCTATCTATCCACCTTACTGCTCTAGTTTACCGCGAAGGCAAAGTGTGGACACAGGAATACTCAGAAGGTAAGCCTTTGTTTGAAGTTAAAACTATTGGCGAAACGGATAAAAGGGGTACTACCATTATATTTAAACCGGATGCTACCATTTTTACCCTTACAACCGAGTATAAATACGATACACTTGCAGGCCGCCTGCGCGAACTATCATTCTTAAATAAAGGCATCCGCCTTAGCTTAACCGACGAGCGTATACCTAACGAGGATGGATCATACCCTACCGAAGAGTTTTACTCTGAAGGTGGCTTACGCGAGTTTGTTAAGTTTTTAGATGGCACACGCCAGTCTATCATTCCCGAGCCTATCTATTTGGATGGTGTAAAGAATGGTATCCCTGTTGAGCTTGCCTTTCAGTATAATGATACCTACTCCGAGAATGTATTCTCGTACGTAAATAACATCAATACCATTGAAGGCGGTACACACGTAGCAGGTTTTCGCCGTGGATTGACCCGGACGCTGAAAGCGTATGCCGATAAATCGGGATTGTTGAAAAACATGAAGATGGAAATTACCGGTGATGACTTCCGCGAGGGATTAACCGCTGTAATTTCTGTTAAAGTACAGGAGCCTCAGTTTGAAGGCCAAACCAAAACCAAATTGGGCAACAACGAGGTGATGGGTGCCGTTGATATGGCAGTAGGCGAAATATTGGGCAACTTCCTGGAAGAAAACCCCAAAGAGGCCAAACTGATTGTAAATAAAGTAATACTTGCCGCTACAGCTCGTGCCGCTGCCCGTAAAGCCCGCGAACTGGTACAGCGCAAGAGCGTAATGACCGGATCTGGCCTGCCGGGTAAATTATCTGATTGTGCCAATAACGATCCATCGCTGTGTGAACTTTACCTTGTAGAGGGCGACTCGGCGGGTGGTACCGCCAAACAAGGCCGCGACCGCGAATACCAGGCTATTTTACCTTTACGTGGTAAAATCCTGAACGTGGAAAAAGCCATGGAGCACAAAATTTACGAAAATGAAGAAATCAAGAACATGTTTACCGGCCTAGGCGTAAGCCGAGGTACACCCGATGATGACAAGGCTTTAAATATCACTAAACTACGTTACCACAAAATCATCATCATGACGGATGCCGACGTGGATGGATCGCACATTACAACGCTGATCCTTACGTTCTTCTTCCGTTACATGAAAGAATTGGTTGAAGCCGGCTATGTTTACATCGCTTCGCCACCATTGTACCAGGTTAAAAAAGGTAAAGAGTTTGAATACTGCTGGAATGATGTACAGCGCGATGCCGCTATACAACGCCTTAAAGGTGCCGGTAAAGAAGATAGCGTACACGTACAACGTTACAAAGGTTTGGGCGAGATGAATGATATCCAGCTTTGGGATACCACCATGAACCCGGCCACACGTACCCTAAAACGCGCCACCATTGAAAACGCAGCAGAGTGCGACCACACCTTCAGCATGCTGATGGGCGATGAAGTAGCACCGCGTCGTGAGTTTATTGAGCGCAATGCTAAGTATGCTAAGATAGATACATAGGAAGATGTGCAGATTTGTAGACTACAGATGTGCAGATACTATTTAAAGATAATGATCAGCCTCGCTTAACGCGGGGCTTTTTTAGTTTAATAACCTGTTTACCATAATCAATCACCGCTCTGTATTTCATCAATATATCGCCGCCTAAAACGCCCAATACCTGTGGATGTCCCATTTGGCCATAGGCTATGTTGATAGTGGATAAATCCAGTACAGCAACTTCAAAATCGTCAACCAATACACTGCCGATTTGCATACCGCTGATTAAAGCGGTGAACGATTGCATAGTATTGGTGCCCAAACCTGTTGACAGCCTGTCACTCTCGGATATAAAAGTTGCCTCACTCGCTTCGGCCAGCATGGTTTGGTCAAAAGCGGTTTTTGATGCACCGGTGTCCAAAACCATAATAAATGCTTTGCCAAACAGGATCACCTCAATTAACGGATGATAGCCATCGTCATGCAGGTCGATGATCTGGAGTGGAATAGATGTCATGGGCAATTATTGAATTACTGATTTATTGATTTACTGATTTATTGAATGTGCAAGTTATAAAATAGCTTTGTTCAGCACCGATAAAAATGGCGCTTTCGCAAACTTGCCTAACTCAATAATTCAGTAAATCAGTAATTCAATAATTAAAACGGATATCCTATTGCCAGGTTAAATACGCTCCTCTGCCAGTCAAGATTCCACTGAGGCTCGCCGGGGCGAACGTATGGTGTACGTAGTGGCACTCCCAAATCGGTACGCAACACCAGCACCGTGATATCAAAACGTAAGCCGAAGCCAACATCAACAGCGATATCATTAATAAATTTCTTACTGAATACCCCCCCCGGCTGCCCTCCGTTTGAATTGAGCAACCAGATGTTACCGGCATCGGCAAATAATGCACCCCTAACTATACTGAATAGTTTTGGGCGGTACTCGATGTTGGCTTCCAGTTTAATATCGCCAGATTCGTCGGGCAGGAAATTACCCTGTGCAACACTTGCTGTTGGGTTAAAATGCCCCGGCCCAATCGACCTGGCCTGGAAACCCCTTAAACTATTGGGGCCACCTATAAAAAACTGCTGGCTGTATGGTAACTGGGTCGAGTTGCCATAAGGCAAACCTACGCCCAGTATAACCCGCGATGCTATGGTACTGTTCGGCCCCGTTTTATGAAAATACCGAATTTCGTTTTCCAGTTTCACAAATTGGTTAAAAGTAGCTCCAAATAGTTTACGCACTTTACCTGCGGTGGTATCGGCACCGGTAACCAGCCCGTACAGATTATTTGACAAGCTTACCTTTCCGTTATAGTACATGGTATTGGTACGGTAGTCGTCTGTAGTATTGGTAAACGTATAGCTATAGCTCGGCCCGAGGATCAATTGCTTATCAATAACATGCTTTAAAGCCGGGTTAGGTAATACACCGGGATGGTTTACGCCCAGCACGCTGTCCTGGTATAGCTTAGATACGCTTAGTGGATTTACAAA
Organism: Mucilaginibacter sp. P4_D1; assembly: GCF_056401935.1. Taxonomy (NCBI): domain Bacteria; kingdom Pseudomonadati; phylum Bacteroidota; class Sphingobacteriia; order Sphingobacteriales; family Sphingobacteriaceae; genus Mucilaginibacter; species Mucilaginibacter sp. P4_D1. The sequence continues at coordinate 29,836 of NZ_JBFUIJ010000003.1, read as the reverse complement.
TTGAAAATTCAGGATATTCAGTTCATGCGTTCGGTGAGCGTTCTCTTTCCAGTTATATCCAAATGTGGCGTTATATGAATTTAGGTTATAAAGCTTTTGCCGGTTAACAATTGTGTAGCCCAGCGTTAAATTCGTATGCGGTATATAGGCATTATCGGCCTTGGGTTCTATCGGGCTTATAAAACGCGGCCACGATAATGTACCTTGAATACCGAACTGGTAAACGTTAAAACCGTTGTTGCCACCGCCTACCTGCACATCAGTACTACCAAAAAGCGTAACGCCCAACGCCTCGGCCCCCATAAAAGCATTCCGGTGTTTCCAACTGAGGTTTACCTGTGTACCTGTATAGTTGGCAGATGTGGTGCGGCCCAGAATTTCAAATTGTAACGATTTGCGCTTATAGGGCGTTAAAAAATAATAAACATCCAGCTTAGGCGAATCGGGGGTTACATCTTCAAACCTGTTTTTCACAAATTTATATGGCCCCAGGTTTACAAACCTGTTTAATGAATTATTATGAACAGTACGGCTGTAAACATCATTAGGGCGTAGCAATACCGTATTGGCAAATGCAAAACTGCTGATGGTTTTTCGGCGTTCCACGATGTTGTACCAGCGGTAATGCTTCGATTTATCCATCATCATCGATGTATCCGTTAACGAATAGTTAGGATAAACATAAATATTACGGATAGTATAAATTTCCTGGGCGCGTTCGGCTATATCGTTTTTAACTTTTACAAAAATATCCACCTGGTGCCCGGCTATCGTACTATCTACCTTCATGATCAAATCTTCGGGTGCAAAAAAGAAAAAGCCTTCTTCCTTTAATTTAGCATCTATACGTATCCGCTCGGTTTTTATCAAATCAAGATTATACTTATCGCCCACCTTTAACAGGCTTTTAGCGGCCGAACCGGCAACTGCGGTATCGATACTTTCGGTTCCTTTGGGGAATACCACTTTCCTGATACGGTACCCAGGCCCTGCCTGTACGGTATAAACTGCTTTGGCTGTTTTACCTTTACTAACCGTATCCCCGGCAACCTGCGCCTGAAAATAGCTTACGTTTTGTAACCTGTTTTGTAGTATTCCGGCATTTTTTTCTACATCAACCGAGCTTATCAACACAGGTGGCTCGCCAAACTTGGTATTTAGCCAATGTGCCAAACCTTTTGTTTTTTTTGTTTTGGTGATGTTATAGATATACAATTTAACCCTCAAACCTAAAATAGAACCGTTTGGATAAGGCCTTAACAACGATGTAAGATCGGTGGTAAGCATGCTTGCCTCTCCCTTTTTTAACGAATCCTTATCTGCAATCTTCACCTCTCCCCCTGTGTATAATTTTTGACCGGGTGCAAGGTATTTGGTATTACTGCAGGCATTCAGCAACACGGCGAGTATCAATAAATATCTTAAATTTTTAATCATGTACTTAGTGTGTAATAGTGCTATCTGCTTTGGCTTTATCTTCGGCGGCTTTATTAGCAGCGTCCTTTTCCTTATCCTTTTCCTTTTCTTTTTGCTCCTGCCTGTATTTACGGCGCATGGCTTTTTCTTCTTCGGTACGCTTCCTGAATATTTCCCGGAAGCGGTTATAATCAACGGTGAGGGTAAATCCTAATCCGGTTTCAATCACCTGCCCTTGTATTACTATAAACTCATCCTTACGGTATGCGCGTAAGCTGTAGCGGCCATCCTTACTTAGTTTATAACCAACAGATACATCTCCGGCTATATTGGTAGCCTTTTGGCCTTGTTGCGCGCCCTCCAGGTTAAAGTTATTGCCAACTGTTACTGTTAGCCTGTCGTTCAGGAACCGTTTAGATAGCCCCACATTCAAGTCCGTTCGGTTTGTGGCCGTACCGGATGAATAGTCCTCGCCGGATGTTAATCCGAAGTTGAGATCGACGCCCTCAATGAGGTTACCGGCCAGTTTATTCAGTTGATCTGACAATAAGCTACTTACACTGCTACGGATGGCGCCTTCAACACCGCCGCCGCCACCCTGGCTTTGCAATGGGTTATCGCCTATAAAATGACCCAATATCAATACACCTAACACCTGTTTGTTTAGTTCATTAGGATCCTGCCTAACCTGGGTAAGGCGTGTATTTACGGTATTGATCACATCCGACGATACGGTATATGTGCTATCGGGCAGTACAATATCAAAGCTGATATCGGGTGTTAAAAGTTGGTTTTTAAGATTAAGATTTACGTTAAATGGAAGCTTTTGCTTATACATGGTTGCATTATCCGAACCGGACAGCTGATTTTCAACCAGGTCAATAGGCGGTACATTGGCTACATAAACGGCAGTCAAATCTATATTGGCACTGGTTGGATCACCTGTCCAAACAATGGTACTGCCTTTTTTAAACAGGAAAGTGCGTTTCACGGTAGCATAAGCCAGGTTATATGATCCGGAATTAACCACATATGTACCTGTTAAATTCGTTTTACCACTTGGGTCGATACCCCCGTTCAGGTTAGCCTCGCCCTTTAAGTGTACCACATCGCCGTTGCGTTCGTCTACCACAATAGTAAAGGCAGCTTCTTTGCTTACCACAATATTTGCCGATAAATCGAGCCCTTTAACATTGGTTTTTTTAAGAGAATCCAATTGCCTGGCCAATAATATCGAATCGAGTTTCGGCTCGTTTTGGTCAATAAACTCTACCACCCCTTTCCTGTCTTCGATGCCGGGGTCATTAGTGGGCAATACAAAAGTCATGTCGGTTTTGTCGTTCACGGTGAGGCTTGCGTCAACCACAGGCTTGTCCATGTTTCCGCGTACTTTTATCCTGGTATCAATATAAAGCTTGCCGTAAAACAGCTTGTTATCGTCTTGCGTAGAATTTACCGCCCTGAAATTTTTGGCGTTAATATCAAGGCCGAACGCATAGTCGGTATAGGTTTTGGTGTACACGCTGCCGGTAACAATTGCCTTGTTCCCGGTAGAATCAACCAGTGTAAAGTCGTTAAAGCGGATGCCCTGGTCATTAAACGTAATACTCTCCTGCGGCATTGTAAAATACGAGTTGAGCATTGATACATTAAACCCAACCTTATTGAAGTTTACATCGCCCCTAATAGAAGGTGCAGTTGTGGTACCGGATATTTTTAACTGGCCCGTAATGTTACCCGATGCGTTGCGGATACTACCAAATGCAAAGCCTTCTATACTTTTCATATTCAGGCTCACGATGTTCAGGTTAAGATCAAACTTGCTTGCGGGATTGGTATAGTAAATACCATCCAGCTTAACCTGGTTGCCTTTGCCGGTAATATCAACTGTTGCTGCATAAGCATCGGCAGTTTGGTTATTTACCTTTAAGGCAATGTTCCCTACGGTATCTCCTTTAAAATTAAAGTCGTTGATGTTGATTGCTGCTGTAAATACCGGTGAAGCCTGGAAATTACTAACCTCTGCATCGCCGTTAATAACCCCGCCTACCTGCAGGCTATCCTGTTTGGCCATTTTGGCAAGTCCTTCTATTTTAAAATTGCTGAACTTAACATCAAGTGGCGCATTAAACTCTTGTGTTTTGCTGTTGATGCTCAATACCTGGTTGCTATTGCTAATGGTAAAGTTATGTGCCAGCACTCCTTTGGGGCCATATTGTAAAAAGTTATCGGCATTAACAGCCCATGGCATATAATCTAATAACAGCCCATCGGGGTTAAAGCTAAACTGATACTCATTTGGTAAAATACTAAACGTGCCGGCTACCCTAAAGCGCTCTTTTTTTGTAGCATCCCTTACTTGTAAACTTACGCCCAGTTTATTGTTTTGCGCGCTACCCGATATGCTGGTATACAACAGATCAACCGATGAACCAACTTTTACCTCATCTACAGATAGATTATAATTAAGCGCATTGTTACCTGTATTTATCTTCAGGCTTCCCTTGTTAACAGTGTTGGTACCGTAAACCACCTTGGGTATCGATGCGTTTACAACCAGTTCGCCACTTTCGCTATTAAAGCTTCCTTTTAACAATACCGGGTCAAGCGTTTTTAAATCGGGCGCAAACTGGGTAAGTAAAGGAGTTTTAACCAGTTTAGCATCAAACACAAATTGCTGCGGCGGATATTTGGCGGCTACGGCGGGTTTAACTTTGCCGGTTTTAACCGTTTTACCTTTCGCATCCTTTTTGGTAATGGCCACCTGCTGCCCGCCCGCAATGGCGGTGTTAAAGTATTTATTAATTACATCCTGCACAGCATCGCCAACCTGGGTAAGCTTGTATTTACCGGCCATATGAGCGCTCATAACCGGTGTTTTTAAACGCAGCGTGCTGCTATCCGCATTAGCTGTCGAGATGAGGCTTATGGTATCTAATCTTATGCGTTGGGTTCCGTTAACCACCAGCAAATCTGTCGCCTTAACATCGGCGTTCAGGTAATCAGGATCGGCGGTTGGCACATCAGCCACTATCTTGCCATGAAACCGCATTTCGCCGGTAGTAAAATTAAGTTTTTTAAGGTTGATGCTGTCAACGGTTAATGTGCCCGAAGCCGAAGGATATTTTTTATTCAGATTGGCTTTGGCATCCAGGCTAAAATCAATATTAGGGTCTTTCATCCGGGCAATAGCCGTGTAAGCGCCATTGTGCGAACTGCCTTTTAAAGCCAGGTTTTTATAGGTATAACCTTTTACGTACGCATTGGCCAGGTTGCCATCAAATTTAATATTGGCTGTTTTGGGGTCAAGGCCATAACCGTCTACATTGGCGGTTAACGTAATTTTACCTACGGTTTGTGGTTGTTTGGTAAGTGCGCCTACATTTAGCTCGTTAACTTTAATATTGGCCTTATAACTTGCCTTTTGCTTGTTTTGTAAGTTTTTTACCGATGCAATAACATCCGCAGCGCCCAGGCTTGATCTGAGGCCCAGCCTGGTGTTAAAAGTATACATCCCACCCTTAAAATTTCCTTTCAGGTTCATATTTTCGGGGATGGTTACGTTTGCCGGGATGCTGCCAGCCGGCGCCAGTTTGGCAATATCGGCGCGGCTGGTGTTAAGGTCATTTATGGTAACATCAAAATAGGCCTTGTTGATATCGGGCAGGCCCTTTAGCTTTGCCGATGCCTTAATGCGGGTGTTGCTTAGGCCGGCAATATCCAGGCTGGGGATATCCAGGTTATTTACCTGCCCCCTTACTTTGCCGTTTATTTTAAATACAGCGCCCGGCGATGATTTAAATGGCTCCATAGCTGCCATTGTGGGCATCAGCAATAACACATCTTTTAAACCCAGGCGACTGCCGTTTAAATCGGCATTAATACCTAACGAGCCAACGTTTTTACTGATAGCAGCGATAGAAGAATAGCGCACCTGAACCGACTTTTGCAGTGTGGTTTGTGGTGTTTCCAATAACAAATCATTCATGTAAGCATTGGTTGGCCCATAAAAGAACGCAGTATGGAATTTATTGATCTTCAATCCGCTTTTTTCGGCGAAGGAAAAGTTATTTATTTTACCAGAAATGGTATCCGATGTATAGGCGATATTTTCCGCTTCAACATTCAGGTCGCGGATATCCATGTGGGCGTAATCCAGGCCTTTGACAATAGCCTTTTGCGCGTTATTATCAAACTTAACATTATTGTTATTTAAGCTGATTTTACCGAGCGTAACAGCCCAGCGCGATGATTGCGGAGCAGCCACAAGGGTATCAAGCTTTTTGGCGGTTTTAACAATGGCTTTTGCAACCGTTTGAGGTTTGGCAAAGCTTAGGGCAGCTTTGGTATCATTCAATTCGATATCTTTAATGCCCACCTTTTGATGTTTAAGGTCTATCTTATCCATATTAACCAACAGCTTGGTTAGGTTAATATTGGCCGTCATTTCGCTGCTTTGATAATCAACCTTTATTTTAGACAGATCTATCTGGCCTAAATTTAAATCCAGGTTCATAGGTTTTACAGCGGTATCTACTTTGGCAGCCTGCGCTATTGATGATCCTGCCGGGGTTTGAATGATACGTGCATTTACACCCGACAAAGTAATTTTAGGTATGGAAAATTTCATTTTATCCATATCAAAATCTTTTATCCTGGTATCAAAATGGCCAAGCAGGAATTTCACATCGTTGCCCGTAGTTACATCCTTGTATTTAACGTTGATCCTATCCAGGTTTACCTTATCGATAGAAAACTTCATAGTAGAGGTTGTGTCGGTAGGTTTCACCTCTTTTTTTTGTTCGCCTGCAAAGGCTTTAATAATATAATCAAAGTTAAAAACACTATCGGCACCCCGGCTTATGTTCGCCGTGATGCCCTGCAGGTTAATTTCATTAACTTCAACCTGGTTGTGCAATAGCTTTAGCATACTGATATCAACCTTCAGTTTTTCGCCGGCTATCAGGGTGTCTTTCTTTTGGTCTTCAAAGTATACATCTTCCAACACCAGCAACTTGGGCAGGCCAAGGCTAATGTGGCCTATTTTAACTTTAGTGTGTATTTTGTTTTGTAAAAAAGTTACCGCCTTGTTTTTAGCAAAATTTTGCACGGCGGGCACCTGTATCAAAATAACTACAAGGATAACCAGTAAAACTACACTCACCAGTATCCAAAGTATTGTTTTGAGGGTTATTCGTAATATTTTTTTCAATTGTATTAATTTTTCAAAGGTGAAGATCGATATGCTTAATATAGTCAAATAATGTGCTAAAGTAACCACCCTCTAAATCTTTCCCGGAAGAGCCGATTCAAAACAAACTTTTTTACCCTTTCCTTTGGAGAGGCCGGGGTGAGGCTCTCTTTTGTTTTTTCAACACTCAACCCCGCGAACTTGTTTTTTAATAACTTTGTATTTCTACAGATTTTGTTGAAACGGATTTACTATGCCAGATTTTTCTCACTTACACGTTCATACCCAGTTCTCGTTACTTGATGGCGCTGCCGACATCTCAAAACTATACAAAAAGGCCGCAGCTGATGGGATGAAAGCTCTTGCAATTACCGATCATGGTAACATGTTTGGCGTATTTAAATTTGTGGCCGAAGCTGGTAAACACAATGTAAAACCCATTGTTGGCTGCGAGTTTTACGTGGTAGAAGACAGGCATAAAAAAACCTTTACAAAGGAAAAGAAAGACATTCGCCGCCACCAGCTGATGCTGGCCAAAAATCCTGAAGGCTATAAAAACCTGGTTAAGCTATGTTCATACGGCTACATGGAAGGCCTGTACAGCAAATGGCCCCGTATTGATAAAGAGCTGATATTAAAGCACCACAAAGGCATTATTGCTACAACCTGCTGCATTGGGGCATCGGTACCCCAGGCCATATTAAGGGATACCCCCGAAGCGGCCGAAGCCGAGTTTAAATGGTGGCTTGATTTGTTTGGCGAAGATTTTTACATCGAACTGCAGCGCCACGATATTCCCGACCAAAATACGGTGAACAAAGTATTGCTGGAGTACGCCAAAAAGTATAATGTGAAAGTAATTTGCTCCAATGATTCACATTATGTAGATCAGCAAGACTCCAACGCTCATGACATTTTGCTTTGCGTGAACACCGGCGATATGCAAAGCACCCCAATTGCTACCGACGAGGAAGGCGGCCGTGGCTATAGGTTTGGTTTCCCTAACGACCAGTTTTATTTTAAAACCCAACAGGAAATGAGCCACCTGTTTAAAGACCTGCCCGAATCATTGGACAATACCAACGAGATTGTGGACAAGGTGGAGGTTTTAAAGCTTAAACGGGATATCCTGTTACCTAATTACGTAATACCCGAGGAGTTTAAAATTCACAATACCGGGGATGCTGATACGCTGAACCAGTGGGAATACCTGAAGCACCTTACCTTTATGGGCGCCAAGGAACGTTACATAGATATATCGCCCGAAACTGAGGAGCGCATTAACTTTGAATTGTTCACCATCAGAACGATGGGCTTTGCCGGTTACTTTTTAATTGTGGCCGACTTTATAAAAGCAGGCCGCGATATGGGTGTATTTATAGGCCCGGGCCGTGGTTCGGCAGCCGGATCGGTGGTAGCCTACTGTACCGGGATCACCAACATCGACCCGATGAAGTACAACCTCCTGTTTGAGAGGTTCCTGAACCCCGACCGTAAATCGATGCCCGATATTGATACGGATTTTGACGATGCCGGCCGCCAAAAGGTTATTGACTACGTGGTAGATAAGTATGGTAAAAACCAGGTGGCACAAATCATCACTTATGGATCGATGGCTGCCCGTACCAGTATTCAGGATGTGGGCCGCGTATTGGATATGCCGCTATCCGAAATGAACTTAATTAAAAAGCTGGTGCCCGATACCCTGGGCATTACCCTTAAAGATGCCATTGAACAGGTACCCGAGCTTAAAGAGATATTAAATGGCAACGACCTGCGCAGCCAGGTATTGCGCGAGGCAGCCAAGCTGGAAGGCTCGGTACGTAATACCGGCGTACACGCGGCGGGCATCATCATTGCCCCTTATGATTTAACTGATATTGTTCCTGTTGCCGTTGCCAAAGACTCCGATCTGCTGGTTACACAATATGATGGCCGTGTAATTGAAGATGCAGGCGTAATTAAGATGGACTTTCTAGGGCTTAAAACCCTTACCATTATTAAAGATGCGCTACGGATGATCAAACAAAATCATGGTGTACACATCGATATAGATTATATCCCGCTTGATGATTTGCAAACTTATGAGCTTTACCAGCGAGGCGATACCAATGGTACTTTCCAGTTTGAAAGTGATGGTATGCAAATGTACCTGCGCGAACTTAAGCCCGATAAGTTTGAGGATTTAATTGCCATGAACGCCCTGTACCGCCCGGGACCGATTGAGTATATACCCAACTTTATTGCCCGTAAACACGGCAGGGAGCCTATCGTGTTCGATTTGCCCGACATGGAGGAATACCTGGGCGAAACCTATGGTATTACCGTGTACCAGGAGCAGGTGATGCTTTTATCGCAAAAGCTGGCAGGCTTTAGTAAAGGCGATGCCGACGTTTTGCGTAAGGCGATGGGTAAAAAACAAATTGAGATTCTGAACAAAATGGAGTCCCAGTTTATGGATGGGGCTGTAGCCAAAGGCCATCCCAAAGATAAACTGACCAAAATATGGACCGACTGGAAGGCTTTTGCGCAGTACGCGTTCAATAAATCGCACTCTACCTGTTACGCTTTTGTGGCCTACCAAACGGCTTATTTAAAGGCGCACTATCCATCCGAGTACATGGCGGCAGTTTTAAACAACCAGAACAACATGGAAAAGATTACCTTTTTTATGGAGGAGTGCCGCAGGATGGGTGTAGAGGTGTTAGGGCCGGATATCAATGAGTCGGACATGGCTTTTGCGGTAAACCGTAAAGGGCAGGTGCGTTTCGGGTTAACCGGTGTTAAAGGAGTGGGCGATAAAGCGGTGGAGAGTATTATTGAAGAACGGATTGCCAAAGGCCCTTACGTATCTGTTTATGATTTTGCACGCCGGTCGAACACCCGCAGTGTAAACCGAAAATCGTACGAGAACCTGGTGTACGGTGGTGCCTTTGATGAGTTTGGCTATAACCGCGCCCAGTTTTTTGCTAAAACAGATGTTGGCGTATTAACAGGTATTGAGCGCCTTACCAAGTATGCCAATGATTACCAGAATGTACAAAGCAGCTCGCAATCATCATTATTCGGCGGCTCAGTAGCATCATATGTGCCTGAACCGGCCATGCCAGAGGCTGAAGAATGGCCGTTGATAGAAAAACTGAAATACGAAAAAACGGTAATTGGTATTTACCTTACCGGCCACCCGCTGGATAACTATAAGGTAGAGCTTGACCGCTTTTGCAACAGCACCATCAGCGATTTGAAACTGATGCAAAAAGCACGCTCGGGCGAAGGTGGCGAAGAGATCATGGGTGCCTTTAACGAGTTACGTAAACGCGGCGAGATCCGCATAGGCGGACTGGTAAGCAGCGTTCAGCATAAAATAACTAAAACCGGTAAGCCCTTTGGCACTTTCGTGTTGGAGGATTACAATGAATCGTACGAATTTGCCTTGTTTGGTGATGATTATGTAAAATTCCGTAACATGATGATGGACGGCTATTTTTTACATATTAAGGGCAGCATCGAAGAAAAATTCCGCCAAAAGGATAACTGGGACCTGCGCATCCTGGTGATGGATTTGCTGTCCGAAATGCGCGATAAGCTCACCAAATCATTAACGGTTTGTATCGACGTGAGCATGCTCAGCAGCAAATTACTTGACGATATACAACACATCATCGACGAGAATAACCAAAAATACCCGGTAAAAAACTGCAAACTGCGCTTCAAGATCAACAACCGCGAAGAGGCCATGCACGTAGAGCTATCATCCAAAAACTTTAAAGTAAACCCAAGCGATGATTTGATTGAGGGCATATTTAACATTACGAATACGCAGCCTTTGTTGGGGTAATGAACAACAACGTGTACAGCAGTGAAGACTAATTGTTAGCATCTGTTCCACCCTTGTTAAAAACTTACAGTCACCACAACGTTAAGTGGATAACTTATATTAATATAATTGTCACATTGTCAGGTGTGGTTTGTGGCAAGCTATTTGAATAGTATATATTTGTATAACAAAATTTAAAAAATAGAAATCATGGCTTTAGAAATAACTGATGCAAACTTTGACGAACTTGTCCTGAAATCAGACAAACCCGTACTACTTGACTTTTGGGCAGAATGGTGTGGCCCTTGTAGAATGGTTGGCCCGGTAGTTGAAGATATTGCAAAAGAATACGAAGGCAGAGCTATTGTTGGTAAAGTTGATGTCGATAACAACCCAGGTATATCTGTAAAATTCGGCATCCGTAATATCCCTGCTTTATTGTTCTTCAAAAATGGCGAAATCGTAGATAAACAAATTGGTGCAGTTCCAAAATCAGTATTAACTGATAAATTAGCTAAGCAATTAGCTTAATCCGTACAGGCATAAATTAAGTTTATCAATAACTTAATCCACCATATTTTACTTTAAAAAGCGTTGCTAATGTTGGCAACGCTTTTTTTATGCCCTATATTAGCCCTATGCCCAAATTAAACGACGATCAGCAAATACGGCAATTAGCCAACCTCGAACTGCTGGCCCGGCAGGTAGTTGAAGGTTTTATAACCGGCCTGCACCAAAGTCCTTTCCACGGCTTTTCGGTGGAGTTTGCCGAGCATCGTTTGTACAACAACGGCGAATCGGTGAAAAACATCGATTGGAAATTGCTGGCCCGTACCGATAAGCTGTTTGTAAAACAATTTGAGGAAGAAACCAACCTGCGTTGCTACCTGCTGCTGGATACCTCGTCATCGATGAACTTTCCTGAAAAAGGGACTACCAAGCTCCAGTTTTCTATATACGCCATTGCATCATTAATGCACTTGTTTAAAAAACAAAGGGACGCGTTTGGGCTGTGTATTTTTTCGGACAAGGTAGATTGGCTGAGTGCGGCAAAATCAACAACAACACACCTGTTTCATTTATACGCCGAACTGGAGAAGGCTTATAATAATCCCAAAACCAATACAGTTACCAATATCACACAGGTATTGCACCATGTAGCTAACGAGATCCACCAGCGTTCGATGGTGATCATTTTTAGCGATATGCTGGAGAATAGCCTTAACCCCGGTAAGGTGCAAGCCTTGTTCGCGGCCGTTCAGCACCTGAAGTTCAGCAAACACGAGGTGATTATCTTTAATGTTAACGATAAACAAAAAGAGGTCGACTTTAACTTTGATAACCGCCCACATCATTTTATCGATATAGAAAGCGGTGCCGAAATAAAGGTGCATCCTGGCAAAGTACGGGATGCCTACAAAGCATCTTTAACCGAATACCGGCATCAACTTGAACTTAAATGTGCCCAATACCATATTGATTTGGTAGACGTGGATATTAATGAAGGTTACCATGATGTGCTAAAAACCTACCTTGCCAAAAGAAATAAAATGGTGTAGTTAAGCAGCTACCTAAATCCAACACACTTTAGTATGAAATACCTAACCTTTTTCGCCATTCTTTTATTGTTTATTGTTCTCCCCAATCGCGTGCTTGCGCAAGGTGATCCTTTTAAACTCAGCGGCGAATATTCAAGCAATTTCGGCCAATTCACTATCGTTGTAACAAATAATAAAATTACCGGGTTGTATGAATATTATGAGCAATACGATGAAAAAGTAAAAGGGTACCTAAGGGAAAATATATTCTTTTTAAAAGGAACCTCGGTAAACGGAAAAGATTTCAGTATCATAAGCACAGATCCTGGTTTTCCTGGTGACATTCAAAAAGGCCGTCTTTCGTTTTTGAACGGCAAACTGAAAATAGTTTTAACCGGGACACCGCCGATGGACGCCGGATTTGACATCGATCATGAATCTGATAAAAGCTACTTCCCTTTTGTAAAGCCAAACAAATACCTTTTATTAACATTCATTAAATCAAAACGGGCGTACTTATACAACCTTAATGGCGATAACTTTACCATAAGGAAAGGCTATCTGGTATCTAACGAATTTGTTAAAGTGGTTGAAAAGAAAGATAATTTCTCTAAAGTTTTGTATCAGCCTGTAACCGACGGAAAAATATATACTTACTGGGTAAGCAATCAGGATTTGCTTGATCCAACTGCCGATAATTGGAATGGTTTCGTAAAATAACCCGCCAAGCTGCATTATTGCCCGCTACATATTGCCAGGGATTATGATGATGTTGCTATACCAAAAGAAATAAAATGGCGTAGCTAATTATCTATTAAATTGGGATTAGGCACGTTAAAGACAAGCGTAACTGTAGTTCCCTCCCCTTTTACCGAATTTATTTGAACCTTGATATCATGAAAACTCGTAATACTTTTAACTATTGCCAGGCCTAAGCCGTAACTTTCCTTTTCGTCGGTGTCCAGCTTTTCGAAACGGTTAAAGGCATTTTCAATTTGCTTTTTGTCCATCCCTGTCCCGGTATCAGAAATGATGATTTTGTAGGTACCCTCTTTAAGCTCATCGCTAATAGTTATCAATCCACCCTCATTATTATACTTAATGGCGTTATTAATCAAATTAAACAATAAAGTGTGCATCAGGGGCCGGTTGCCCGTTATAGTATATATATATTTCAGGTTGTTTGAAAAAGTTAACTGCCGCTCTTCTATCCTGTCTTCCAGTTCTTCCTGAATTTCCATTACTACGGCAGCAATCATTACCATATCTGCTTTATCATACTGGTTGTTTTCAACTTTCGATATCAGCAACAAACTATTAATAATCGACTTTAGCCGGTTAAGCGTTTTTAACGACGCGTGCATCTTGTTTTCGCTCCCCTCGCTTAGTTCCTCTTGCAGTAAAATATTCTCGAGCCTTGAGCTGATGATTGATATGGGGGTAAGCAATTCGTGCGATACATTGGCGATAAATTGCTTTTCGAGGATAAACAGGTTCGATATTTTTTTCATAAGCGAGCTGATGCTATCGTCCAAAAGCTCAAAATCCTGGGTAGTTGTTTTTATTTTTTCGTAATCAAAGTTCATCGGATCGTTCACTTTAATCAGTTTACGATCGATAATCTGATAAAACGGGGCCAGCAGAAATTTGGTAAAAACCAGATCGCTTATCAGTGTTAATACCAGGGCTACCACCAAAACCAAAATAGTGAACTTTTTAATGATGGATTTTAGCTCCTCAACCGATTCTATCGCCACGCCGATATGCAAAATATAGGTATGCCCATTAAAATTCAACCGGTGTGTTAAAATGCGGTAGGTTTGGGTGTATTTATCAAAATCGCGGGTTTCGGTAGTGAATTTAACTTCCTTAGTTACCTCCGGGTTGTATTTTGTTTGGGTAATAGTAATAAACTCTTCCTTCAGAATATTGTAGTCGGTATAGGCCTTTTTATCGCCCAAAATACTACTGATTTCACTGGAAGAAAGGTTTTTAAGCGTTTGCTCCTTATCATTTTCAAGCCTCAGCTCAATGTGATTATAAGAAATTTTTTCTATCGAAAGCAGGATGAGCAAACCCGTAAACAGGATGATAGCTACTTTGGTTAAAGTATTATAAAGGGCCAGCTTTACCTGCAGTTTCATTGTTTAAATGTTAATGCGGTAACCTATGCTGCGTACCGTCTCAAACCAATCAATGGGGATGTATTGCGATAGTTTTTTGCGCAGGTTTTTTACGTGCACATCAACAAAGTTCGAGTCGCTGTTTATTTCCAACACATCGCCCCAAACGTGCTCGGTAAGGTTGGTTCGCGATATTACGCGGTTTTTATTAAGCACCAGGTAGTTAAAAATTTCGAACTCCTTTTTGGTAAGGTTTATCCGCTCGTCATTAAACATCACCGTACGGTTCTGGATATTTACTTTAAGGCCTTTTATGTTAATGTCATTACTCTCCAGCCGGTGTTTACGGCGGGTAATGGCGTGCATACGGGCCAGCAATTCACTCAACGAAAATGGCTTAGCCAGGTAATCATCCGCGCCCTGCTCCAGGCCCGATACCCTGTCGTCAACAGCTCCGCGGGCGGTTAGTATAATAACGGCATCATCGCGTTTATCAAGCCCTTTCAGCATTTTTAACAGGTCGAACCCATCGCCATCGGGCAATCCGAGATCAAGCAGGATAAAATCGTAATTATTAACAAAAATCTTTTCTTCGGCCGATCTTTTGGTTCGCGCATGCTCCACAGTAAATCCTTCGTGACTTAAAAATTCATCAACCTCCAGGGCCAGGCCCTTTTCGTCTTCAACAATCAAAACATTCATAAGTGTGCAAGTTACAAGATTTTAGAGTCAAGAGCCAAGAATCAAGAATCAAGACAAAAAATTTACATTCAGCCCTATCGATGTAAAATTGTTTTAATTCTTAACTCTTGATTCTTTTCTAAAAATAGCTAAATCAATTTCTACTTAACGCTGTTACAAAATAAACGCTACTATTGTATACATATGAGACTTTCCATTGAACGAAAACCAATAAGAGTTAACCCCGATCCTAAACGCGTTATTGCCAGATTTTTTTTTAATGGGAACGATCGTGCAAAAGAAGTAATTGAGCGCGTTATGCAAATAAGCGAGGAGGTAGCTTTCGGCATTGTATCGCCGCTATTGCAGGAATACTCCAAACGGCACCGTAATATAACCCGGGTTTTAAACCGGCATTGCAGTAAATTGAAGCCGCTTTTTTTGGAGTTAAATATCGATTATGATACTTTGACCATTAACCGCAAGCTACTTATAGGATCTTATTTTACCCACGAGTATTCCATTGAATCGGCTGCTTTTTTCAATCCCTCTATCGTGGAAGATCCGGACCAAACCGAACTGCAAGATGGGCAACGCCGAGTGATCATCAGTTTCAGGGCTGTGGGCGAGGGACATATTTCATCCATTACTTTTCGTCGTGGTTTAATCGATAAAGACAACAACATCACCATTTTGCCTGCCGGTAACTACATTGACGAAGCCGAAATTGTCAGGAACGCTGTATACAATAAAAAGCTGTTTTTTGATAAAGCCGCTATTACACAGATCAATATAGATGTCCTACACGAACTGGAATCCAAGCTGGATCATCATTTTGAATACGCCAACCTGCGCCGTATTATTATCGATTCGCAAAAATTGCAGGAAAGCGATATGAAGAAACTGGAGTACGACAAAGTACTGTGGCTAGCCGACTCGTACTACGAAATAGTTTTTTCGCTGGATACCGATATCTCCGACAGGGTAATATTCCCTATATCTGAGTATGAGCGCAAAGGTATTGAGGATGCCCGTTTTGTACAATTCAGGAACGATGACGATACTTCTGTTTATTATGCTACATACACCGCATATGATGGTGCACTTATAATGCCCAAACTATTGCAAACCACCGATTTTTATAATTTTAAAATAATGCCATTATACGGCGCCGGCGCCCAAAATAAAAACCTGGCGTTGTTTCCGCGCAAGGTGAATGGCAAGTTTGTAATGATTTCGCGTATTGATGGCTGTAATAATTACATCATGTACGCTGATAAGATTAACATATGGGAAAAGCCAATTATGTTGCAGCAACCCCGCTTTAGCTGGGAATTTGTACAAATAGGTAACTGCGGATCGCCGATTGAAACCAAAGATGGCTGGCTGATGATAACCCACGGTGTAGGCCCTATGCGCCGCTATGTACTGGGAGCCAGCTTACTAAAACTGGATGACCCGGCCATTGAAATAGGCCGACTGCGTGAACCTTTGCTTATCCCCAACAGCGATGAACGCGAAGGCTATGTCCCTAACGTACTATATTCGTGCGGGGCAATAGTTCACAACGAAAAGCTGATTATCCCCTATGGCGTATCCGACTCATCAACTGCGTTTGCAGAAGTTAGCTTACAGGAGTTATTGGATAAATTGAAGAGCGATCAGAGCGAATAAAGCGGCCTTTGTCATTGGCTTAAATAATGTCACATTACATGTTCGCAGGAAAGGCCGGACGCTAATCGGCTGACGAAAAGATAACCGCTGAGTTCTTTAAGGAGTTTTTTGATTAGCAACAAATACCTATCGCCAGCTGGCGCTGATTGTTTTAAGCGTAAACTTTTCAAAAATCCTGACAGCAATTTCTTTATGATCGCCCTTTTCTGATTTACGTACGTAATTAGTTAAACTCAGGAGCTTTAGCTGCGATGTATTATTGTTACCGCTGATGTTCAGGTTGGCATACATCGTTTTTAAAACTATGGTATCCGCATCTTTTACGCGCTCGTAATCAATAAGCATAGCTAAAGTATCTTTTTTGTTTTTTATTAAAGATGAACTGTAGTAGAAAATACTGCTCTTACGGTCAAAATCAACTCTCGCGGTGTCTTTGTAAAGCGCGCCATAACTGCGCTTATTATTATCCTTAACGTATTGGTTAAACTCGTGAACATACTCCAGTTGCAGGGCATTAATCCTGGAAACCAATTCACGTTTAGAAAAATCGAAAGTGTAAACTTTATTGATATCATTAAACCTGGTATAGGCCCCCGGAGGCATGGTGGTAGCTATAAAGGATATTAAAGAACACACTATTAACATATTAAAAATTACAGGTTTGAAGTAATATACCACTGGCTTGTTAAACTGATAAAAAGATACAGGCAAAATGAGCAGTGCTATATAATCGGTATAATCAATTGTGCGATGTACGGGGATACCTGCACCATTTAATGCATCGATAACAGGCTGCACTAAAGACGATTTCCAAACCACAAAAAACAGGAACGTAAAAAAATAACCCAGCTTTATTGTCCGCGGAAATAAAGCGCTCAACAAAAACGGGAACGCAAACAAACCAGCAAAATCAGAAAGCTTACCGGTTAAGCCGTTATGAAACGTTTGTTTAAGATACCAATCGTTTACAATCAGTAACAAAACCGCGGCTATAAATACCGGGTTACCTAATTTATGTTTTGCCATTGCCGAAGGTTAATTAACAGCAAGTTATGAAATAATTAATTCAGGAGTTTGCTAACTTACAAGTTTATGAAACCCTGTAAGTCCCGTTACACCATCGCGCCGACATTTTATAACAAGCATGTTAAAACTGAATAAAATGACGCAAAAATAGTCCTGCGTTTCATTTTTTTCGGCATGTAATAAACGACAACCCGTCCTAAATAATAAGCGTATTATTAGGCGTAGTATCCCTGCTTTCTGTTGCTCATATGCAAAAATGGCCGCTGCAATTTAATTCAGCAGATTATTAAAAAGTTTTACAAAAAAAAAAGGAATCTGGCATATCCATTGATATAAACAATTTAGTATATTTAACTAACACAGTGAACGTTACAAATTATTATATGATAAAAAACTTATAAAGCCATGGACCATTTCAGAGAAATAAAAAACAGCTTAACCTGGCACAATGAGGGCAAATTTGAAGTTGAGCTGATCAACGGTATTATTACCAAACTTAATTTTTGTGAGCCGGGCAAAGGCCCCGAAGATGTAGGCAAGAGCCTTACATCAACCAACTATAAATACTTACAGTCGGTTTATTCGTGCCTTGGCGATCTGTTCACTTTTATTGAGGAAGAAAATAAAAGGTTAGGCTACAGCTATGCCCGTGCAAGCGAGGTTTTACCACAACAGCAGCCCGAAGTTACTGAAAACACTTACCCGCTGCTTGGCGAAACCAAAATAAGGCCGTTAAATGATTACGCCAATCAGCCGGAATCAGGCAATTCTTCCCAGGCAAATGAATTGATAAGGGATGCGGGCTGATAGCATTCCGGCAAAAAGCTGATTACCTTTTTGGTGTTGTGTGATACATAAAGTACCGCATCGGTTTCCCTTTGTGTTTTTCCTTTGTTACCTGTCAAGTATCTTCTGGTATAGCCCCAAATAATCCGCTACCATTTTATCCCTCGAAAATTGCGAGCCAGCCCAGTTACAGCAGTCTATTCTATTAATCCCGGCTAATCTACCCACTGCTTCAACAGCCTCATCAACGTCATTAACTAAAAACCCGGTTTGGGCATCTTTAATCAGTTCCGGCATCGATCCCCTGTTAAATGCTATTACGGGCGTTCCGCAAAGCATGGCCTCGGCTACACTCATGCCAAAGGGCTCATTAAAGCTAATGGGGTGCAGCAGGGCGGCGGCGTTGCCCAGCAAATCTTTACGCTTATCGGGGCCGGCATGGCCAATGTATTGTATTTGGTCAGATAAATAAGGCTCAACCCTTTCACGGTAGTAATTCCCGTCCTGAATAATACCTGCAATTAACAGCTTACGTCTGCTTTTTTGGGCTATCGCAATGGCTTCGGCAGTTCCTTTATCGGGATGGATGCGGCCGAAATACAGCAGGTAATCTTCAGGCTGTTCGTAAAACTCAAAATCGCGGGTATCCAAACCGTTGTAAACCGTAGCCAGGTAATCCAGATCGGCGCTGCGATCCGAATTACTGATGGATACATAATACCCTATATCGTTATACTTTTTATAAACCGGGATAATTTTCTGCGACGAAAAGCCATGTATCGTAGTGATAACAGGCGTTTTAATTAGCCCGGAATAAGTGAGCGGCAAAAAATCGAAATTATTATGGATAATATCAAACTCGCCCGCTTTCTCCATCAGGTTGCTAATGTGCAGGCATTCTAACACTTTGGCGTCCTGGCTTCGGTCTTCCTCGTACCCGGTTGCACAAATAGCATCCAGTTTTCCGGCAGTTACCGAATCGCTGGTGGCAAACAGCGTTACATCAATACCCAACTTCACCAATCCCTCGGCAATGTTAGATGCAATTTGTTCCCACGGGCCGTAATGCCTTGGCGGTGTACGCCAGGCTACGGGGGCTAAAACGGCTACCTTCATTTAGCAGATCTCGAGTTTCTGGCCGTATTTATTGTACTCATACTCCAGTTCAAAGGCTTTTAATACCGTTAAATGCGATATCAGGTACGCCAGCGTGCTTTCGGCTCCCTGGTTACGGTTAATACCGCCGGGCAGCAAGCCGTCGCAGCAGCCCTTGGTTTCATGGTCGTAAAGCGGGGCACGCAAGGTATTTTCGCCCAGGAACCACTTATAGCTTAAAAACATTTTCTCTACATATTGCGGCACCCTGAAAATCTGGTAAGCCTGGAAATGCATCAGCACCATAGCCATGGTTTCAATAGCCTGCTGATCGAACGTTGGAAAAGTACCGCCGCGATAATACCAGCCATCATTACCCACGGGGCTTAAGTAACCGTTTGATAAAGTCAGCTTATCTAAAAACGCCATCGATGCCAGTGCAATCCGTTTGGCATCCTCATTCCCGGTTATCTCGCAGGAGTGTAATAAAGCCAGCGGTAGTATCGCGTTATCGTAGGTCATTTTCTCTTCAAACCATTGCCAATCTTCTGATTGCGTTTTTTCAAAAGCATCAATAAGGGGTTGGGTTAAATCGTTTAGTATTTTAATCATCCCATCATCTGTAGGTATGGCCTGCAGGTAAAGGCTTATCCCGATAATGGTGTTGCCTATTCCTCTCAAATGTTTCAAACTTGAAAAATGCGGTACCGATTTATGAAAAATCTCTAAAGCAAACTCACGGTATGAGTTACTGGCAGCGCAGCCTATCAAATGCCCTAACGACCATATGGTACGGCCAAATGAATCCTCCGATCCAACTTCATCCAGGTAGCGCCTGTCAAAACTCAAAAAGTTACGGAAGTTACCATCATCTGTTTGCATATAGTGAATATAGCTGAGGTAAATAGGCAGCAATTCAAAGGCCTCCTTGCTCCCGCTGCGCTGGTAAGCCATCAAGGCCATGATAAGCGCACGGGCGTTATCATCAAGGCAGTAACCCTCTTTTAAGTTAGGGATACCGTATTTGGCGTGTTGTACAATACCAGTATCATCGGTCAGCCTCAAAACATGCGTAAGGCTGAACTTTGGTAATATTTCGGGGTCAACAATGCTGTTTTTCAATATCTTATCACTAAAATCAAAACGGGCTGTTGCCTCCTGGGCCACCTTTATAAATTCGGCCCCAATTACCGGCCAGCGCAGGTGCAGGCCATATTGGTAGGCATTCTCTTTCAATTCCTGTAAAACCCTGTCCTGGTCAAGCAGCTCAATTACGGTATCGGCAAGTGCATCAGAATTTTTAAAGTCGAATAGCCTGCCCCGGCCATCGGCCAGCAACTCGGTAGCGTGCCAGTAAGGTGTAGATACTACGGCAGCACCGGCACCAACGGCATAAGATAAGGTGCCACTGGTAATTTGAGCCTCGTTAAGGTACGGTGTTACATAAATATCGCAGGCGGTAAGATAATCTACCAGTTCTTCTTCAGATACAAATTTATTGATGAACGATAGATTTTTAGATACGCCCAGTTGCGCAGCAAGCGATTTCAGGTGATCGCGATACTCCTCTCCTGAATTTTTTATAACGCCGGGATGGGTGTTACCCAGTACCACGTACATTACATCGGGATGATTTTCGACAATTTTTGGTAAAGCCCTAACCACGGTTTCCAGCCCTTTATTACGGCTGATTAGCCCGAAAGTGAGCATTACCCTGTGATTTTTAAAAGAGCTAAGCGCTTTAACCGGGTTTTCTTCCGGTGCTTCTACATCTGGCACGCCATGTTCTATAATCTGGATCTTATCCGCAGGAATCTCATAAATAGTAGTTAAAAACTCCACAGCACGCTGGCTCATTACGATGATCTTTGACGATTGTTCGGCAATCTCGCGGATAATGATGCGCTGCACATAGCTGGGGTCTTTTAATATGGTATGCAATATCGATATCAGCGGTTTTTCCAGCCGGTTTATCAACGGTAATATATAAATACCGCTCTCGCCGCCGTAAATGCCAAATTCATGCTCCATAATGCAAACATCCGCCGCACTGGTGTTGATATAGTTGGCAGCACGGATATAGTCTTTTTGATGGTTTTGACGGATAACGTATTTCACCTCCTCCGGGTATTCGTATTCGTGCACGTCTTCAGAATCGTTAAGCGCTACCACGAAGCCCCCCTGAAGTAATGACTTCCTGTCGGGATAGTTAGCGCTGATGGCGTGCATTAAATTGTGATTAAATGTGGCTAAGCCGCACTCGCGGGGAGGATAGGTTGATATATAGGCGATTTTCATAATTCGATAGCGTGTTAAAACTTGTAGTTGTGCGCATAAACAGCAATAGCAAGCCGGCTGTTTAAATCTGTGACCATAAAAAAGTGCATTAGTGTTCTTATTTCCCTGAATAAAGGCCTTAACGGCATCTTTTTATCTGATTATACCATAAATGCATAAACCATACCAGTTTAATTCAAACAAAATATTATGAGGTATTATTTAATATTCGTTACATAAAAGTTACCAAAAGGTTGTATAGGAATCTGCTTATTAAATTTAATTATAAGCCAGCCGCTTGTTTACCGTGCCTGAAAAGATGTGGTAGACAATCAGGCACTTTTCATTATAAATTAATACAACCTAACATGCACCTTACACACACCAGGCTATAACCAAACCCACCCCTCACAGCATACCTTTGGCATACCTTTCACACCCTTTTGGCGCACCTTTGTGGCCAAACAAACAACTGACAACTAACTTATTATGTAATTTAAAAGAGAAAACCTGTTTACAAAAAAATGTAAAAAAGCGAATATGATAATCAGGGAGACTTAGTAACAAGAAGAACATCTTCTCTGCTTCCCAACTGTGCAGAACCTCTACTACAAACATACTGAAAAATTGGGAGGGATAATAATTTATAGCGCCGCCCATGCCCTTTTACTGCATCATCTATTATAATGGTCTATAGCCTCGATGATCACCGCGCAGGCCTTTTCTATCTCCCGGGGTTGGATAATGAGCGGTGGCGCCAGGCGCATGGAGTTGCTGCAATGTAAAAACCAATCGGTTATTACACCGTTTTCAATACAGCGGTCTATTATTTTCTTATTCAAGTCAAAGTTTTCCAGCTCAACGGCCAGCATCAGGCCTTTGCCGCGCACCGCTTTAATAGCCGGGTGTACCAGTAGTTGACGGAACAAGGCTTCCTTTTGGGCTACCCCAGGTATAAGGTTGTCATTAATCAATACCTGCAATGCCGCTAAGCCCGCCGCGCAGCATACCGGGTGGCCCCCAAACGTGGTGATGTGGCCAAGTATAGGGTTATCCTTTAACGCACCCATAATTTGGGTTGACGCAATAAACGCACCTATCGGCATACCGCCGCCCAGCGCTTTGGCCAGCAACAAAATATCGGGCACTATACCAAAGTGCTCAAAAGCAAACAACTTTCCGGTACGGCCAAATGCCGCCTGGATTTCATCCAAAATTAATAACGCCCCCGTTTCATCACAACGTTTACGCAAGGCTTGCATATAGGCGCTATCCGGCACCCGCACACCGGCCTCGCCCTGCACGGTTTCTATAATAACGCATGCGGTTTGGTCTGTTATCAATTGCAGGTCATCGGTATTGTTAAAATTGATGAAACCTACCCCGGGCAATAACGGGCGATAGGCTTGCTTAAATTCCTCGTTACCCATTACGCTTAAAGCGCCATGGGTGCTGCCATGGTATGAGTTGTGGCAGGCGATGATCTGTTGCCTGCCGCTAAATCGTTTAGCTAACTTCAACGCGCCCTCCACCGCCTCGGTACCCGAATTGGTAAAATAAACCGATTGTAAATTATCCGGTAACAACGATACCAGTTTCTGTGCAAACATTACCTGCGGTGTTTGCACAAACTCGCCGTAAACCATCAGGTGCATGTATTTATCAACCTGCTGTTTAATGGCCTCCTTTACATAAGCGTTGCCATGCCCAAGGCTGCTTACCCCAATACCCGATATCAGATCAATAAATGCCTTGCCCGATGAATCGTACATATAAATGCCCTCGGCGCGCTCAAACTCCAGCAATAAAGGAAAGTTGGTAGTTTGCGCGTTATTAGCCAAAAAAAGCTGACGGAGAGTAGGCATGTGAAAGTTGTATATTATGAGTTGTAAGTTGTATGTATGGCAACAGCGCAAAGATAATGTTAATGCCGCAAAATGATCATTTTCAAAAATCAGGAATTATGCGTTTTCAAATTGTGCTGAGGTTAAACAAGCATAAATATTTTGATGCACCTGAATTGCGCGAAGCAGCAGTTTAGTGTTAACCATGATAAAATATAAGATATTGATTATAAAGCATTTATAAATATTTTATCTAAAATGTGTTAAGTTATGTTAACCATGTTTCGATCCGTTTGCCCTACAGCTTTTAACGTTTAAAATTTAGAGTTTGAATTTTAGCATTACCTTTGTGTTTACTTAACGGTTATCTAAAAATAACAAACACCGTCATTGCGAGGTAGGATAAATTATTCGGATGGCCGATAAGAATTTTATTACACTATGAAAGATCACCTGCGGCATCCTGTATTTTCTGTTATCTCAAAACTTGCCGCGCAGCATAGTGTACAGGTGTATGCCATTGGTGGCTTTGTACGCGATATTTTTTTGAACCGCCCGTCAAAAGATATCGATATTGTAATTATTGGTAACGGGATTGAATTTGCCGAGGCTGTGGGCGTTAAGCTGAAGGTAAAAGTTGCTGTTTATAAAAATTTTGGCACTGCATCGCTCAAATACCAGGACCTGGAAGTTGAGTTTGTGGGCGCCCGCAAAGAATCGTACCGCCGCGACTCGCGCAAGCCTATTGTTGAAAACGGTACGCTGGAAGACGATCAAAAACGCCGCGACCTTACCATCAATGCGCTGGCCATATCCCTAAATCCGGAAACTTTTGGCGAATTGCTTGACCCATTTGGCGGCATTATCGATTTGCAAAACAAACTAATCCGCACACCGCTAAACCCGGTGGAAACTTTTTCTGACGACCCTTTGCGTATGATGCGTGCCATCAGGTTTGCATCGCAGCTTAATTTCAGGATAGACGACGAGGCTGTTACTGCTATAAAAAACAATGTAGATAGAATCGCCATTATATCGCAGGAGCGTATAACCGACGAACTGAATAAGATCATACTATCCAAAGTACCTTCCATTGGTTTCAATTATTTGTTTGACACCGGCTTGCTGAATAAAATATTCCCGCTGATGGCAGGGCTTTACGGGGTTGATTATATCGACGGCAAAGGCCACAAGGATAATTTTTACCATACCCTGCAGGTGCTTGATAACATTTGCGAGACCACTACTGATCTTTGGCTGCGCTGGGCCGCTATTTTGCACGATATTGCCAAGCCCGCCACCAAACGCTTTGAAGCCGGCCACGGCTGGACATTTCATGGCCATGAAGACCGCGGCGCGCGTATGGTTCCTAAAATATTTGCCCAGTTAAAGCTGCCGCTTAACGAAAAAATGAAACAGGTGCAAAAGCTGGTGCAGCTGCATTTAAGGCCCATTGTACTCTCGCAATCTATCGTGACAGATTCGGCAGTGCGGCGCTTGCTTTTCGAGGCGGGAGATGATATTGAAGGACTAATGTTGTTGTGTAAAGCAGACATTACCACAAAAAACGAATACAAGGTTAAAAAATACCGTAACAATTTTGAGCTTGTTCAACAAAAATTAAAAGATGTTGAAGAGCGCGACAGTATCAGAAACTGGCAGCCGCCGGTTACCGGGCTGGATATTATGGAACTTTTTGGTATAAAAGAAGGCCGCGAGGTAGGAATTATCAAAAATCAGATCCGCGAAGCCATACTGGAAGGCGAAATTCCGAACGAACGGGAAGCTGCCATCAACTACACAATTGCCAAAGGTTTAGAAATTGGCTTAAAAGTTGTGGCAAGCTGAAATTGAATTAAAACACTATTTTTGTCCCCATTAAAAATTTACTAACAAAATGGCACTATACAGGTTCAGGGTTACTTTCGAAGATTATGATGATGTGATGCGTGAAATTGATGTAAAATCGAATCAAACATTCGAAGATTTACACCGCGCGATACACCAGTCAACCGGTTATAATCCCGAATTCCCATCGTCTTTTTATATCAGTAACGATCAGTGGATGAAAGGCGAAGAAATTACCTATTTGCCAAATCAAAAAAGAAAAGATCGTGGTATTTCGCTCATGACCAATGTAAAGCTCCTGAGCTTTATTGACGATCCGCATCAAAAATTTTATTATACGTTCAACTTCGATCGCCCTTTTGATTTTCATGTCGAGCTGATGAAAATTATTCTTGACGAAACACCGGGCACTACCTACCCCGCAGTTATAAAATCAGTAGGTGAAGCGCCAAAACAATTTGGCAATGTATTTACACCCGCCGCAACAGCTGCCGCCCCTGATGAAGACTTTGACTTTTTGAATGAAATGGCCTATAACCCCGAAGATGCCGAAGATTTTTCGGAAGTAACCGATATTGACGCCGACCTTCCTGAAGAAAAAGCAGCTGAGGACGAAGAAGAAGATGAATTTGGTAACGAATTTGCCGATGATGAAGGCTTCGATGATGATGACAAACCACATCGTGGTGGTGGTGATGATTATTAAAGGGCTATCTCAGCGCCATCATTGCGAGGCTTTACCAGGTAAAGCCTAAAAAAGATAACGTATTGGCTTCAGATGCTCACAACAACTATGTCATTGCGAGCGAAGCGTGGCAATCGCGCCGCGCTCATGGCGAATTTGTATAGTTTGCGATTGCTTCGTTCCTCGCAATGACATATTTTATTTAAACATGCCTCATTTACCTACCAAAACCCTCCTAGTAATTGCCGGCCCTACAGCCATTGGCAAAACAGCCGCGGCTATTGAGGTGGCCAAACATTTTAATACGGTGGTGGTATCGGCCGATTCGAGGCAGTTTTTCAGGGAAATGAGCATTGGTACGGCTAAACCCAGCGCCGAGGAGTTGGCCCAGGTAAGACACTATTTTATTGATTCCCATTCTATAACCGAGCCCTTTTCGGTAGGTGATTTTGAGAGGGAATGCCTGTTATTACTCGACGAGCTTTTTAAAAAGCACGACTATGTCGTTTTGGCAGGTGGCTCGGGCCTGTACATCAAAGCTATTTGCGAAGGCTTTGATGATTTACCAACGGCCGATCCGGCTATCCGCGAACGATTGAACCTTGAGCTGGAAGAGAAAGGGTTAACTTATTTGCAGGAAAAATTAAAACTGGCCGATTCGCTTTACTATAACCAGGTTGACCTGGGCAACCCGCAACGCATCATTAGGGCGCTGGAGGTCTTTGAAAGCACCGGCAATCCTATATCATCTTATCGGCAGGCAACGGTTAATAAGCGTCCGTTTGAAATTATAAAACTGGCCCTTAACATGCCGCGCGAATTATTGTACCGCCGCATTAATGACAGGGTTGATATCATGTTACAACAAGGCTTATTAGCCGAGGTAGCGTCATTACTCCCCCATCGCCAGTTAAACGCGCTGAACACAGTAGGTTACTCCGAAATTTTCGACTATATGGATGGTGCCATTACGCTTGATAAAGCGGTTGAAATGATAAAACAAAACACCCGCCGGTTTGCCAAAAGGCAACTCACCTGGTTCCGTAAGGATCAACAGTTTATTTGGTTTGATGCCGGAGCACCGGATTTAATCGAAAAAATGATTGAAGTGGTTGAAAAGACATCTTAAAAATTCAATCAGTTACTTCGCTGTTGTACAACCCGGTCAAAATCCATTTAATACCCTCAACATTAGTATAAAATTGCTAATATTGCAGTTTAAATGCTAAGTACTACAATTTAGGTGGATTTAGCGGGTTTTTAAATTAGCATGCACAAATATTATCTTACCCATCTGCAGGAATTAGAATCGGAAGCCATTTACGTAATAAGGGAAGTGGTTGCCCAGTTTGATCGCCCTGCAATACTGTTTTCGGGCGGTAAAGACTCCATTGTTGTTACTCACCTGGCCCAAAAGGCTTTTTGGCCTGCCAAAATACCTATGCCGCTTATCCATATTGATACCGGGCATAATTTCCCCGAGACTATGGAATTCAGGGACCAGCTGGTTGAAAAACTGGGTGTACAATTAATTGTAGGCTCGGTTCAGGACGCTATCAACAAAGGCCGCGCGGTTGAAGAAAGCGGCATTAACGCCAGCCGGAACGAGTTACAAATTGTATCGTTATTAGATACCATCGAACATCATAAAATTGATGCTGCCATTGGCGGCGCCCGCCGCGATGAGGAAAAAGCACGTTCAAAAGAGCGCTTTTTTTCGCACCGCGATGAGTTTGGCCAGTGGGACCCAAAAAATCAACGACCTGAACTTTGGAATATTTTTAACGGCCGCAAGCGTATGGGCGAACATTTCAGGGTATTCCCGATCAGTAACTGGACGGAAATGGACATTTGGAATTACATCCTGCAGGAAAACATTGCTATCCCTTCACTTTACTTTGCACATAACCGTAACGCCGTTTACCGCGATGGTACATGGTTGCCGGCATCGGAATTTTTATCATTGCGCGATGGCGAATTTGTAGAGAATAAACTGATGCGTTTCCGTACCCTGGGCGATATTACCATTACCGGTGGAATCGAATCCGACGCAGATACGCTGGAGAAAATTGTAGCCGAGGTATCGGCCACGCGCAGCACCGAGCGAGGCAACCGCAGCGACGACAAACGCTCTGATACATCAATGGAAGACAGGAAAAAACAAGGTTATTTTTAAATTGAATTAAACAGGCTTTTTGGCCAACAATATACTACGCCAACCTGGCAACAGGCCACACGTACCTCATTATTATGGAACTATTACGTTTTACAACAGCCGGCAGTGTAGATGATGGGAAAAGTACCCTCATAGGGCGGTTACTATACGACTCCAAATCTATTTTTGAAGACCAGATGGAGGCCGTAAAACAATCGAGCGAAAGGAAAGGCTTGCAGCACATCGATCTTTCGCTGCTTACCGATGGCCTGCGATCTGAAAGGGAACAAGGTATCACCATTGATGTTGCCTACCGTTATTTTGCTACGCCTAAACGTAAATTTATTATTGCCGATACCCCCGGCCATATTCAATACACCCGTAACATGGTTACCGGGGCCTCAACAGCTAATTTGGCCCTTGTACTTATAGATGCCCGTAAAGGTGTTGTTGAACAAACCTGCCGGCACTCTTTTATCGCGTCGTTATTAAAAATTCCTCATATCATCGTCTGCATCAACAAAATGGATCTGGTTGATTACTCGGAGGAAGTATTTAATAATGTAGTTGAGCAATACAAAGCCTTCGCCGCTAAGATAGATGTTAATGATATCCGTTTTGTGCCCATCAGTGCGCTTGAGGGCGACAATGTGGTTAACGATTCTTTTAACATGCCGTGGTACAAAGGCGAAAGTTTGCTGCACACGTTAGAAACGATTCATATTGCAAGTGATGAAAACCATGCTGATGCACGTTTTCCGGTACAAACCGTGATTCGCCCGCATGCTGCCGAGTATCATGACTACCGCGGCTATGCAGGCCGTATTGCCGGTGGCATATTTAAACCTGGTGATAAAATAACGGTATTGCCTTCGGGATTAACATCGGCTATTAAATCAATCGATACGTTTTCGGGGCAGGTTGAAGAAGCTTTCGCGCCAATGTCGGTATCTATTACCCTGGAGGATGACATTGATGTAAGCCGTGGCGATATGATTGTTAAAGACGAAAGCGAACCATTTGTAAGCCAGGATCTGGAGGTGATGCTTTGCTGGATGGGCACCCGTGGCCCACGTCCGGGCGCCAAATATCACCTTAAAAATACTACCCGCGAGGTGATGGCTATTATAAAAGAAGTTTATTATAAGCTTGACATTAACACCATGGAAAAGCTTGAAAATGCCGGAGATATTAAAATGAACGAGATGGCCCGTGTACGCCTGCGTACCACCCAGCCACTTGTTTTTGACGAATACCGCAAAAACCGTATTACCGGCTCATTAATTTTGGTTGACGAAGCCACCAATGAAACCGTAGCCGCCGGAACGCTGGCCCCCCCCGCCCTGTAATTGCGGATGTGCAGGTTGCGGATGTGCAAATGTGCAGATCCCAGATATGCAGATTTTAAAAGATAAATATCTGAACTAATAGATGAGGCTGTATCATAAATCATGATCAGCCTCTTTTTTATTATTAATGGTTTATTGCTATAAAATCAATTAGTTATCTATGGTTTTATTTGTTTTAACAATCTGATTTTCATATATTTAAAGTATAGATATATGAGATATGGCAATCAGACAACCTGTTTTCAAACACTATGATCAGCAGCAAATATTAGCTATTCCGCCAACCCTGGAGGAGCTAATCCCGCAATCCCATCCGGTTAGAGTTGTCAAT